>NZ_CP033906.1:303803-607606 GCF_003816055.1 Bacillus sp. FJAT-42376 | reverse complement strand
GGTCTGTTCCCGAATCCACTTGCGGTAGGCCGGTTCATCCGCAATTTTTTCAGCTGCAATGTCTTTTGCTCCCTGAAGAGCATCATCCGCGGTTTCCACCCCTTTATCCGGGTTAATAAAGGATTCAGCCTTTTCCTCAGGACTTCCCGAAGCAGGAAGGCTCATCAGCCACTGTGCCAGCGGCTCTAGCCCCTTCTCTTTTGCAGCAGTGGCCTTCGTTCTCCTTTTTTGTTTATACGGTCTATATAAGTCCTCTACTTGCTGAAGTTTTACGGAAGAGGTGATTTCTTTTCTTAACTCATCTGTTAATTTTCCCTGTTCTTCAATTAGGCGGATGACCTCAGTTTTTCTGCCCTCCAAGTTAAGCATGTACTGCCACGCTTCAGAAATATCCCGAATTTGAACCTCGTCGAGTGCCCCGGTCATCTCTTTACGATAGCGGGCAATAAAAGGCACTGTATTTCCTTCTTCAATAAGGTCAATCACACTTTTTACTTGTTTGTAAGGAATTTTCACGTTTTCAGTCAGTGATTTTAATAATTGATCCTGATTTTCCTTTTCCATCCTAAACATCCTCCGATTAGCGAGATGTATCCATCATATCAAAAAATGAACCGCACATTACAGCGTAATGAAAAAGCCGGACGGAGACTTTCTGTTTTAAGACTCCCCCCATTAAACATAGCCGTTAGATTTCAACGGTTCTGCAAGGGCAGACTTTTTCTTTGGCGCTTTTTAAACAGGCGTTTTCAGTAAGCAAGCAGCCGCTTCCCATTCCACTCAAAGTAAACCATCATCCTGCATTAGCATAGCCTTCTTTTAAAAAAACCAAAATAAATAGCCGGTCAACTTTTTTAATGGAATCTTAAAAAATTTGACCGACTATATAAGTAAGATCGTCATCCCGATCAAGGGTATACGGTTCTAATGCTTCTGAAATATTCTCTACCGATTGATGATCTCTCAGCAGCGATTTAACAGCCGAGATTTTCAAGCCATCCGAATGGACAATAAATTTTGCACCTGTTTGGTATGCATATGAGCCGATTTTGAATTTTTGAGGTTTGCCTGACATGTATCCGAGGACGGGCAGAGGATATACGAAGTCTCCTGCAGGATTGTACATGACGAAACGTATATTTCCAACTGATCCATAGGCTAAACGCTGATCTGCAAAAGTCATTTTGAAAATACACACTGTTGCACCGCGCTTTTCTTTCAAGGCTTGGTTGCACCGGATCAGGAGCTGGTTTACATCTTCCTCGTGATAGGCTTCTACGATGTCGCTGATCGCCTGTGAGGATTCATGTGCGAGCTCTCCGCTCCCAAGTCCGTCTGCGAGCGTACAAACGAAATAATCATCTGCCGTTTTCATGAAAAAGCTGTCTCCGCAGAGGACCTTTCCTTTTTTCTGCTGCTGAAAAGCTAAAGCGCGGATTCGATCATTTGTTTCTCTCTCGATCATTGATAATACTCCACTGATTTATCGGCAGCCAGGGCTTCTTTCAGCTTATGAATCGCTCTTCTCTGAAGCCTGGAAACATGCATCTGGGAAATCCCAAGTTCTTCTCCGGCTTCCTTCTGGCTTTTGTTCTCGATAAATGTAAGCTGGATAATCTGCTTTTCTCTCTCAGACAAAACATGGAGGACACTCTCCAGCATCATCCGCTGGTTAACCCGTTCATATCCATCGTCCTGAGAGCCGACAATATCAAGGATCGTTACCGTACTGCCATCAGGATCCGCTTCAATTGAGTGGTCGACTGATAGAGCCTGGTAGCTTTTCCCCATCTCCATTGTCTCCAGCACTTCTTCCTCTGTCACTTCGAGATACTCGGCTATTTCATACACTTTTGGCGAACGCTGCAGGTTGTTTGTCAATTCATCTACAGCTGCCTTTATTTTAGGCCCCAGCTCTTTAATTCTCCGGGGAACATGGACACTCCATGTTTTATCACGAAGAAATCTCTTGATTTCTCCAATAATGGTCGGAATGGCAAAAGCTTCAAAGGATTTTCCCACTTCAGAATCGTACCTTCTAATCGCGCCCAGAAGCCCAATCATTCCTACTTGAAGCAAATCCTCGTGGAAGCTTTTTCCCCGTGAATATTTTTTGGCAAGTGTCTCAACGAGACCCCTGTAGTGATGAACCAAATCGGTCTGAGCCTGATCGTCCTGTGTCTGCTGGTAAGCGGTGATGAGATCATTTACTTGTTCCTTAGTTAGCTTCGTAGTTTGTGACGGTTGTGTCATGGTTCACCCGCTCCCCATTCAAGAACTTGGTTAAAAATACGGTGACTCCAGTGCTGATCTGCACACGGACCTCATCCATGAGCGTTTCCATCAAGTAAAGGCCTAACCCTCCTTCCGGCAAGGAATCTACACTGGAATTTGAAGAATAAGGTCCCAGTTCCTTTTTCTTCTCTTCAAAATTAAAGCTTTGCCCAGTATCTGATACCATTACTTCAAGCCGGTCTTCATATAAGCCAAAACCAATGGTTACTTCACCTTTATCCACGTTCTTATATGCATGCTGCACAGCATTTGTGCAGGCTTCGCTCGTTGCGATCTTCAAATCTTCAATTTCATCATACGAATAACCCATGCGGCTGGCGATTCCTGAAAGCGTAAGGCGGACAATGCCTACATATTCAGGTCTCGCAGGAATTTTCATTTCAATGTAATCCACTACAGAATTCATTGTACCCCACCCTCTGCTTTTGATGAAATGTCGATGATGTCATTAAGACCTGTGATTGTAAACAGTCTTTCCAGACGGTCGGAAAGCTCAACAAGACGCAGTTCCCCGTCGTTCTTTCTTACGTTCTTCAAAAGACCGACGAATACTCCAAGCCCTGTGCTATCCATATACGAAACGTCGCGAAGACTGATAATCAGCTGCGGGCTGCTTTGTTCCGCAAGCGGAAGCAGCTCTTCTCTTAGTTTTGGTGCTGTATAGGCATCTATTTCCCCTGCAACAGTTACTTTTGTAATCTGATCCATATTTTCAATCGTTGTTTTTAAATTCATTAATATTCACCTCAGACAAGTACGATTTATGCTACTAGTTTCCTACCCTTTGCCAATTACTATTAAACATTTCTCCGGATAATAATAAAGGTAAAATCATCCCTAAGCTGAAAACCCTGCATGGACAAGAACTCCTGATAGATGGTATCTGCAATTTTCTGAGCAGGCAAATGCTCATATTTTTTAATCAAATCCGTAATTGCATATCTCTCAACAAACCCATCTTCGGATCTGCTTTCGGAAACACCGTCAGATAAAAGGACAATCATGTCCCCTGACTCTACTTTTTTATCGTATTGTTTATACTTCACGTTCTGGTCTATTCCGAGAACCAGCCCCCTGGCATCCAGGTCGTGAAAAGTATCTTCTTGCTTTGAGTAATAAAAACCAGGCTCATGACCCGCAGATGCAAAAGAAAACAAATGGCTCTCCAAATCATACATCCCGTAAAACATCGTAATAAACATACTCGGGTCAACGTTCTGTTCAACGACCCGGTTAAGGTTCTCCAATACGAATCCAGGATCCTTCCTGGATTCCGGAAGGCTGTCCATGGTGTATTTGATCATCGACATGCACAGGGCCGCCGGGATTCCTTTTCCAATCACATCGGCCAGCGCGATGCTGATATGATTGTCATCCTGGACAAAATGATGGTAATCACCATTCATCTGCTTGGAAGGAATGCTTACAGCCCCAATATCAAGCGCATCACAAACAGGAATCTTCGTTTCGAGCAGTGTCTGCTGGACATTCGCTGCAATTTCAATCTCCGACTTTATTTCCAGCTGCTTGTCCCTTAAGATTTGATGTTCCTGGTAAGCAAGTCCGTAGCCCATCATCACCTCAAGAAGAAAATCAAGAGAGTTCAGCACATCATCCTGAAGGTCAGGGTACAGTTCCTGAAGAACCTTGCGGTGAATGCTCACGATTTCCTCCGGCGGAATTTGCTGCTGCAGGGTTTGTCTGCTGAATTTCTGCCCCTGGTACAATGCTGTTTCCGTTAATTCTTTTATATAGTTATGAAGCAATTCTCTATATTTCGTTTCTACAACTTCCTTGAATTCCATAAGGCCAGCCTCCTAGCGAAGCCATTTGACCGCTCTAATATCGGTCCCTTCTCCAGCAGCAGACTGAATGTTAAATTCATCCATCAGCCGTTTCACACCTGGCAATCCGGCACCAAGTCCTCCTGAGGTCGAAAAGCCGTCTTCCATTACTTTTCGGATGTCAGGAATTCCAGGACCACTATCAATGGCTATTATTTTCAGTCCTCTTTTTCCGTACTCTTCAATCTGTTCAATGCAAAGCTGACCCTGGCCAGCATATAAATATATATTTCTCGCCAATTCAGATATGGCGGTGGTGATTCTCGCCTGGTCCACAGTTCCGAACCCAAGCTCTTTCGCTACATTCCGCCCAAGCTGGCGGGCTGCAACGATATCCCATTCCGTCACTATTTTCACGCAGGATTGGTTGTCCATTAGCTATTCCCCCAATTCCTGCTGAAGCGTCTCTAATCCTTTTTCTAAATCTAGTGCTGTCTTCACATCTTCAAGCTGTATGCCAAGTTCAATCAAGGTTATGGCAACTGCAGGCTGAATACCCGTGAGAACCACGGCTGCCCCCATTAGCTTAGACATACTGATGACATCTCCAAGTACTTTTGCAATGAACGAATCAATCACATCAACAGAAGTCAAATCAATGACGACGCCATTTGCGCCTGTTTCATGAATTTTGTGAAGCAAATCCTCCTGAAATTGCAAAGCGGTTTGATCGTCCAGTTCCCATTGGATTGAAATGAGCAGGCAATCCTTTAGTTTAAGGATGGGTATTCTAGGCGTTCTCATTTTAATTCCTCCGTTGAAACGATATTTCTGTTCGTCATTTCCAATGCGGCTTCAATGCCCTTCTGAAGCGAGTTCTTCGTGGTAATCTGGCTTAAATTAATCCCAAGATTAACAATCGTCTGGGCAATTTCAGGGCGAATTCCGACAAGAAGGCATTTTGCGCCTACAAGACGAACCGCTTCAGATGCCTGAATAATATGATGAGCCACCATTGTATCAACGACCGGAACACCGGTAATATCGATTAATACCACTTGAGAGCGGTGCTTCACTACTCCATCAAGCAGATTTTCCATAATGCGTTTCGCTCTCTCTGTATCAATCGTCCCTACAAGCGGCATGACTGTTATATGTTCAAATACAGGGATTAACGGGGCGGATAATTCTTGCAGGGCAATTTTTTGAAGGGAAACCGTTCTCTCCCACGACGATGCATATTCTAAAAGAAGCTCTTCTGTAATCGGAGAGAATTTCTGATCAAATTCCCATACCAATTGCATTTTATCTGCTTCAGAGGCATCCCGGGTCATCTTATCGAACAGGATAAGCCCCAGCTGTTTGATGCCCTTCGTAATAAACGTCAGTGACCAGCCTGCCTGAACGAGGCGTGATGAAAAATCAGACACGGACTGTCCAAGATCTTCTTTGGAGCCTTCCATATACTGCAGCAGGATGGCTATAAACTCCTGAGCTGTATTTATATAAGCAGATTCAGACATGAGCTCTGAATATTTCCGGTCATCAAGCTCCTTGAGACCTTCAACCCATTCATCTGCTATTTCTGACTGATTCTGTCGTAAAAATGCCGATATCGGATTTGTTTCCCGATTCATGTTAATCCCCCCCTATTCCCTAAATCAATTCTATTTATACTGATCATATTATACCTATTTATGTAAACAAACAAAAGGAATGTGTCGATAAAACTTTGTTTCCAAGTTGTGGGGTCTCCACGTAACGCCGGCATAGCGGGCCTGATCTTGTTAATTTCATTATAAATAAAAAGGAAGCTGCCGGACATAGCAACTTCCTTTTTATTTTTGGGTATTTGATTAAAAATCAATAAGTCCGAGGCTTATCTGCAAGGCTTCGTCCACTTTATCCATCATTTCATCATCAAGATGAGTAATTTTGTCCGTTAGTCTCTGTTTATCTATGGTACGGATTTGCTCAAGCAAAATGACAGAATCCCGTTCAAACCCATAGCGCTTAGCGTCAATCTCGACATGAGTCGGCAATTTTGCCTTTTGAATCTGAGCCGTTATCGCAGCAACGATGACAGTTGGACTAAACCGGTTACCAATATCGTTTTGAATGATTAAAACTGGACGGACGCCTCCCTGCTCTGAACCAACCACAGGAGATAAATCAGCAAAATAAACGTCGCCGCGTTTAACAATCAACGGATCAACCTCCGCTTACTAAGCGGTCTACGGTATGATCAGCCTCTGATTCTGCCATGAAAGCTTCGGAAGCAATATTGAGGTTAATCTTGGCCATCTCCATGTATCCGCGTCTCATGGATTCACGGATTTGGCGTTTTTTGCGTTCACGAAGATACATTTTTGTCGCCTGATAAATAAGCTCGCTTCGATTTCCGTTCTCTTGTTTGACAAGACTGTCCAATTCTGACACTAATGTCTGCGGTAAGCGGATCATAATTTCAGTCGTTGCGCTGGATTCAGACACAAACATACACCTCCACCAAACTTGCACACCCGTTATTCCATTCCATAGTCAATCATACCACTATTGCCGCTAGAAGCAAACTATTTTCTAAATAATCTCTTAATGCGGGCAGCGGGAAATCAGCGCCTTCTATCAGCCTTTTTCAGCTGAAAATGATTGGATAATGGGGTTCCTAACTTCCATTATACTCTTATTTTGCAAAAACATACGGGGCACCCTGGCCGACAAAATGCAAGGAACTTCGTAATTAATCGTCTCCAGACGCTCCGCAATCTCATCGATTGAAATAGATTCTTCTGCCTGTCTTCCAATCAGCGTAACTTTTGTTCCAATCGGCAGTTTTCGAGGAAGCCGCACCATGCACTGATCCATGCAGATTCTGCCGACAATTGGCACCCGTGCGCCATCAGCCAGCACTTCAGAATCTTTCAAACGGCGGATCCAGCCATCCGCATAGCCGATAGGAAGAGTTCCAATCCACTCATCCTCCTGAGCAGTATAAGTCGCTCCATAACTTACCTTTTCTCCCTTGGCAATTTTTTTAACATGCACAAGCTTCGTATGGAGGGAAAGAGCTTCCTGCAGGGGATAAGGAAGCTCCCCTTTCAGCTCCATCGAAGGTGCCAGCCCATACATGGAAATGCCAAGTCTTACCGTATTGAAGATGCGGTCGGGGAATCTCAGACCTGCTGCACTATTTGCGCAGTGAATCATCCATTCGGAGGAGGTCAGCCCCGCTGTAAGCTTTTCAAAGGCTTCAAACTGATGCTCCGCATAATCAGATTCAAGCTCATCTGCTGTTGCGAAATGCGTAAATATCCCGCCTATTTTCATATTCGGTGACTTTGCCGCATAATCAATGGCCGTCTCCAATTCATGTCTTTCCTTCATTCCAAGCCGGCCCATCCCGGTATCCAGCTTAATATGGAAGCACAGCTCTCCGCTTCGCACGAATTTCCCCGCCTCCATGACCCATTCAAGCGAGACAGCTGTCAAAATAATCTTATGATTGATACTGACCTGAACATCCTCAGGTCTTGACGCACCCAGTACAAGGATTGGGGCAGCTACCCCTTTTTTTCTAAGCGCGATGGCTTCATCTACAAAGGCCACCGCAAGCATATCGGCCCCCGCCTTCAAAGCCGTCTCCGCCACTTCGGCATCTCCGTGGCCATATGCATTTGCTTTAACAACGGCAATGACCGTTCCTTCAGGTCCTAAATGCCGAATCATACTCTTTACATTATATTCAATGGCATCTAAATTAATTTCAGCCCAAGTATCCCGGTAAAAAGAAAGCGCCTCATTCATTCCTTACACATCCTCCGCAAATTTAATGCTATAGAAGATTATCTGATTTGAAACAGGCACTTGTCAAACGGATTCACCGGAAAACAAAAATCAAGGAAGGTGCGGAATGCACCTTCCTTTTTATTTCGCTGTCTGTCCTTGAACCGACCGTGCTGTATCCATCATCTCGTCAGGTGTCATATCTTCCGAGGCAATCAAATACTCCACACCTTCTGAAACCCATGAAATCGAGTTCTCGGTTTTGCTGCCGATTGCAAATCCTAAATCAGCCGGCTCCCCGCTTACCGTCACCGCCTTGGAAGAGGAAGAAACACTGGCCCTTTCCTGAATCATCGTGAAATTTTTCTTTCCGCCAAACGTCATAATAATCCGCTTCCCATTTTCTGTCCGAAGCTCTTTTTCCTGAATCAGTCTGACACCTTCAGGCATTTCCATCGGGTATTTCACGGCAAAAGGCTCCTTATTGACTGGTGCGGCTGCCGGTAAATCAATCATGCCGAATGACATGTTCTTCTCCATATTAAAGGAGTCTTTATCAAAGGATGGATTGAATTCAAAATCCTTAAACTCAACCGTTACAAGCGGGTTGCGGTCAGGGTCCATCACTTTTACGCTCGCAGGTGATAAATCCTTTTTATTAAAAGTGATTTCCTGCATCGGCAGCATGGTATTGTTTTGATAGTTTGTTTTCGTTTCAAAAACATATTGCTTTTCTGTCGCTTTAAAAACGGCTGCCTTGTCCTTCATGACATCATTGACAAGGGATTCAAACAAATAGGCCTGGCTGCTGTTTTTCGGCCAGTCGCTCTGGAAGCGGAAGCTTTTATTAAGAGAAGGGGTCAGCACATACACGCCATCCTCATTCCGCAGAATCATCTGGCTTTGTTCCTTTGCGGGATTTTTCAGGTTCACCCGGTAAAAAGACGGCTCCTTATACCAGATCTCCACATCGTACACCTGCGGTTCACTTCCAGTCTGGAGGGTCATTTTCGCCTTCGTTTTATAGCTTTGAAGATCCTCGACTTTCTTATCCAGCCCTTTTACCACATCATTCTGCGATTTGTTTCCGCAGGCAGACATTAAAAATACAGCCATCAGTCCGACCAGCAATAAACATAAGCTTCTTCTCACCCATTTTCAGCCCCTTTGCTTTATCTCACAGCAGTGAAGAAAAACAGTGCCGCAGCACTTGTCTCTCCCATTCCGATACAAATATATGAGACAGCAGGGGGGAATATGCAGACTAGCTTGACAGGCTCTCGAGGACAACCTGGGCTGCTGCATACTCCTTTGTATGAGTAATGGAAACAAAAATTCTCGTCTGTTCGAATCCAGGAGCTAAAACGGCAGGTTTTCCGCTGGACTCTTTAACAATTTGAATGTCTTGAAAACTTAATGACTTTCCAATTCCAAGTCCGGTCGCTTTGGCAAATGCCTCCTTGCACGCAAACCTTCCAGCCAAAAATTCAATCTGGCGAAGCCCAGTCAATTTTTCATAGATGTTCATTTCCTTCTCCCCAAGAATCCTGGCGGCAAATCGCGGCTGCCTGCTGACAAGAACGCGAATCCTCTCCATCTCTACAATATCCAGTCCAATTCCTTCTACCATCCTGTTTCCTCTCCATTTCCCTTGTACTATCCGCCGGTATGCTTCATATAAATGAATGGAACTGCCCGCCGCTTCACTTCTAATGATTGGAAGCTTGGGACGATTAATCCGAAAAGGGGCGAGTCCGCATGTTTACCCGTAATGAAAGCTTTTCAGCTTTTCTGTATAAATTCCCGCTAACTTCTTTCTTCATTATTACCCAAATTCTTGTATGGGCTTTTTTTGCTCTCCCGCTAAAGGATGCCCCATACTGGTTTTCTGCACTGGACGGGTATAATGCCGCCATTGCCCACGGGGAGTGGTGGAGACTCGCTACACCTGTTTTCCTGCACGCGAATTTTTCCCACCTGTTTTTCAATACGATTTCGATCATCCTGTTCGCCCCTGCCCTGGAGGAAATGCTAGGCAAGGCAAAGTTTATCCTTCTCTATATCGGATCCGCTATTCTAGCAAACGCCGCTACTTTCATGATACAGCCTTTAGAATACAGCCATGTCGGGGCATCGGGAGCTATTTTTGGCTTATTCGGCTGCTATCTGTTTATGGCTCTTTTCCGAAAAAACCAAATCACCCGGGCAAATGCGCAGGTTCTATTGATTATCCTGGCTTTAAGCTTTCTGACTTCCTTTTTCTCTCCTTCTACTAATGTCACCGCTCATTTTTTCGGACTTGTATCCGGCTTCGGGTTTTCTTCTGTACTTATAAAAAAAGAAGCGTTTGCCCCCTATTCATTTTATAGCGGAGGCACACGCCGTCAGTCGTTGAATTGGAACAAAAAAAACCTGTTATGGACGGCGGTTTTGCTTCTCGCTCTCCTCGGGATCATATCCAGGTTTTTTTGAAGAAACGCTAGAATACCAGTCATAAAGGATTCTTCCATCTTCGAGTTCAAGATCTTTTATCGTAAAATGCGCACCAGTGACGTTGGACATAACAGCCGTCCTCGCCGTGGCCAAATCTCCGCGCTTCTGAAAAAAATGCTGATGGATCTGGAACTCCTGCATCCTCTTTTTAGGGAGGATGACCATGTATTTGGAGACAGCCCTCGCATAAAAGGTCAGCTGAGAGCCATCGAGTCTGTAGCCGGTATCTTTATACGCCATATAGCCGAACAGCGAAAAAAGCGGAACCAGCAAAATAGAGAGCAGACCCCAATAATGGAAGAAGTAAATCAAAACAGCCGCCGGGATGATGGCTGGCCATGTATACCGGAATACGTATTTCCTCTTCGCCCTTTTCGGAACAGAGATTTTCTCTGTACTGTATGCATATTGCGGAAGGAATTCATCCAGCAGCCTCTTCGCGTCTCTCTTTTTTACAAAAGGGAAGATCGCGGCAGAAAGACCGTCGCTATCCGCCTTGCCTCCTGCACAGATCACCTGGACCGTTGCATATCCGAGAGGCTGCCTAAGCGGATTCTCTGTTATCTTGACCGCCTGGATTCTTTTAACCGGAATCGTCATCTGGCTTTTTTCCAGAAGCCCCCTTGAAATCACTAAATCCTCCTCTGTTTTTTCAAGTGAAAACCGGGCATATTTCAGGATAATCCCCGCCATACTGAGAAGCCAGGCAGTCAAAAATCCAAGAAAAATGATAAACGCCAGAAAAGCGGCACCTGAATGTGTCAAAAATTCAAACCGTTTTAAGATGGAATCAACCGGCAGTACTTCATCAAGCTGTGAACCGAACGCAAAAATAGCGGACACCACGACACCAATTCCGCTGCTTGTTGCCGCTCCAATGATCAGTTCCTTTTGTGTCATTTTGTAAAGGTGTCTTTTTTCAGGAACGGGGTCTGCCCCTTCCACTCCTGATGCTCCGGAATGGGTGATGATTTGTTTTCTTTCGTAAAGCGCCTTTTTGATCGCCGCTGCCTGGCTTTTGGAAATGGCGGTCAGTTCAATCTCTGTTTCAGGACCGCCGCTTGCTGTTTCAATTTCAAGTCTAACCAAGCCGAACAGCTGCTGGATAACTCCGGCCCGGGTGTGAATGGTCTGCACTCTTTCCAAAGGAACAAATCGCTTTTGCTTTACAAAAAGACCCTGTTCGATCCGAAGCTCATCTTCTTCAATCCGGTACGTGAACTTCAGCCATTTTATAACACTGAATACAATGAGCAGCAGCAAAAACAGCCCTGCACCGCCATACATAAGCAGTCCAAGCATTCCGTCCGCCCGGTTTGCAAAGATAAAAATCACGAGCGGAATAATCATCTCTTTTAATAATTTTAAAAAATTTATAATAGCTGCTGCCGGATGCAGCCGTTTTGGCTCAAACATCATCCGTCACCCTTGCCAGCCTGGAAATAAAGTCCCTCAGACGATCGGCTTCCACCATATCCAGCGCAGGAATTTCATGCCTCGTTGCAGCTGTCGAGATTTCTACAGTTGCGAGCTGGTGCTTCCTCAGAAGGGGTCCCTGCTTTGTATCTACATGCTGTACACGAACCATTGGAATAATGGTTCTTTTCACGATTAGCCACCCGTGCTGCAGATCGATTTCATGCTCGTGAACCTCGTACCTCCAGAAACGCTGCCGGTACAGCGGAATGACCAAAACAGCCATGACCATAAAGATGACCGTTACCGCCAGTCCTGCGGCAGCCGTCCATAGCGGCCAAATCCGGAAATAAATGAGCAGTCCAATCCCTATGTCAGCCAGCAAAAAAATAACGGACTTCAGAAGGCCGGTCGTTTGCCAAACTGTTTTTGCCTTCATACTGATTTGATTTTGCGGTCTTTCTCTCATAGTTCCCCCTTATAAACCTTTCCTGTACGCTATACGATAACGGTCTCCCATCGCAAATAGCTTCCATTATCAGTATAAAGGGAATTAAGTCCAATAAAAACTGCTTCCATCTATTTTTTCAAAAGATGGTTCCGAATCAAGGTCCTCCATCAGCTGAAACAGGGCACCATCCTTTTGTTTCGCTTCAATCATGCAATCAATGTGCTCAACACTTCCTTTTACCCCATTTAAAAAATCAATAAATAGCTTCGGATCTACATAATCAGAATGAGCGCGGAATTCTTTCCTGCTTCGCGGGCTTGAAATATGCATTTTGACCGGAAGCGGAGAATAGCGCCATGTCTGCACCACTCGCCCCCAATCCTCTTCCCACTCTTCCGAATCGTGGAGAGCAAGGTGGTGATGGTAATCGAACACAAGCGGAATCCCCAGTTTCTCGCATAAATACAGGACATCTTTTACATGAAACGATGTATCATCGTTTTCAAGCATAATCATCTTCTGAAGAGACTGAGGCACGAAACCCCAATTGTGTACAAACTGCTCCAGCGCTTTCTCCTTATCGCTGTAAACTCCGCCAACATGCAGTACACAGCGGTGTTCAGGAGGAATCCCCATTCCATCGAGCATCCGTCTATGCAGCCTCAATGTTTGAACGGCATTCTTTAACAAATCAGACTTCGCAGAATTCAAAAGCACAAAATGATCCGGATGAAAATCCGTTCTCATCGGATGTTTCTTTAAAAATTCCCCTATTTGCTTAAATTCCGGAAGAAGCGGCGGCATGAAGTCCCAATCACTCAGTTCAGGGTGATTAGCAAGCGGAATGAGCCTTGAGCTGTAACGGAAAAAATGAATATCACTCCAGGCATTATGCTTCAAAAGCCTCAGGCAATTACGAATATTTTCAGCCGCAATTCGCTCCAGTTTTCCGAAAGCTGCTTCCCGGTCCTTCAGACGGCTAAACTGGGCATACGTCATGGTTTTTGATGGAGATGCATTTTGAAGTTCAGTACTCATCGCAACATACCCAAGCTGGACACGCAAAAAATCGCCTCCTTTTTGGTTAGTATGTCCGATTTACCGGAAAGCTGTGATAGCAGAAGAGACGTTTTGATTGCGTTGCACTGACCCCCGCTCCGCTAAAGCACTAAACCTCCGTCCCCCCAAGCTCACTTCCTTTCCCCTATAAGGAACAGAACGCTTCATCCTCTGGCCCCCGCTGCTTTAGAGGGTTGAGGGTCAGTGCAATGCACTGACCCCCGTTCTGCTAAAGCACTAAACCTCCGTCCCCCTAAGCTCACTTCCTTTCCCCTATAAGGAACAGAACGCTTCATCCTCTGACCCCCGCTGCTTTAGAGGGTTGAGGGTCAGTGCAAAGCCTTACCTCTGGCCGTACTAGCGGCCACAGATACCCCCAACTGTGCACACCCCCAAAAAAACTGCAAAAAAACAGCACCCGCGATAGGTGCTGTTTCTGAATTAATTGGAGTAAGATTTGCTCTTACTGCTGCTGCCGCTGCCGCTTCTTCTTTGCTGAGAGCGGTTTTTATCGTTGTATGAACGGTTGCCTTTTTTAGCTCCGCCGCTGCGCTGGCTGTTGTAGCTTCCGCCATTGCTGCGTCCGCGGTTGCCGCCGCCTGAACCTTTTCCGCCTCTTTTAGAGAATACCGGCGGTTCGTCTGTTAGTTTGATTGGAGTTTGATCCGGCTCTTTTGTCATCAGCTTGATTGCTGCTGCTACAACTGCTTCGGAATCAAATTCTTCAAGAAGCTGTGCTGCTGCTTTTGAATAGTAGGAAAGATTCCCTTCTTCAATTACAGAACGAATCTTCTCAGAAGTCATGGTTTGCTGCCCTTCAAGTGCCTGGTCAAGAGTAGGTGCTGTCATTTTGTCCATTTTGCGCTTCGTTGTGCGCTCAATGCTTTTCAGCATATCCATTTCTCTTGGTGTGATGAATGTCATCGCAATACCTGTTTTACCGGCACGGCCAGTACGTCCGATACGGTGAACGTAGCTTTCCGGATCTTGAGGGACATCGAAGTTGTAAACGTGTGTTACACCTGAAATATCAAGTCCGCGTGCAGCAACGTCCGTCGCTACAAGAACATCGATGTTTCCGCTCTTGAACTTACGGAGAGCAGACATTCTGCGAGCCTGGCTCAAGTCGCCGTGAATTCCTTCAGCTGTATATCCGCGAAGGTTAAGAGCCTCAGAAAGCTCGTCAACACGGCGCTTTGTACGGCCGAAAACGATGGCCAGTTCCGGAGATTGAATATCCAGAAGGCGTGTAAGCACATCGAATTTTTTCTTTTCATGCGTATCAATGTAATATTGCGTAATGTTCGGAGTCGTTACTTCTTTCGCCTTCACTTTTACAAGCTCAGGATCTTTCATGAAGCGCTCAGCGATGCGGCGGATCGGATCCGGCATTGTTGCTGAGAACAATAGAGTTTGGTGATTTTCAGGAACATTGGATAGAATGGACTCGATATCCTCGATGAATCCCATGTTCAGCATTTCATCTGCTTCATCCAATACAACAGTGTGAACTGTTTCAAGTTTCAGCGTTTTGCGGTTAATGTGGTCAAGCAAACGTCCAGGTGTTCCTACGATGATATGAGGGTATTTCTTCAGCGCGCGAATTTGGCGGCTGATGTCCTGTCCTCCATAGATAGGAAGAACGCGTGCACGCTTGTAGTAGCTCAATTTATAAAGCTCTTCAGATACTTGAACCGCAAGCTCGCGGGTTGGAGCAATAATGATTGCCTGAATGTTTTGATCTTCTGTATTGATTTTTTCGATAAGCGGCAGTCCGAATGCAGCTGTTTTACCAGTACCGGTTTGCGCCTGTCCAATGATGTCCTTACCTTGAAGGCCTAGTGGAATCGTTTGTGCCTGAATGGGAGTTGCTTCTTCAAATCCCATTTTGTTAATTGCCTTCATAGTACCTTCGCTTAAACCTAGATCTTGGAACTTTGTATTCAAATTTATTCATACTCCTTTATTTATCCAGTCTTCGCAGACATAGTTATAGTCTTCACAGACTTAGTTATCCCGTTCATACTTCATTAAGAAGCCCGTAAACACTTAAATTCAATCATAACACGATATGGCAGTTAATACAATCAGGCAAAAAATCCAATATTTATACCTTTACGTATTCGTGCTGATAATCCGGAGATGGATTGATTCCCAAAAATTTAGAAGTCTCTTCGGCTAATTCGCCGAAGTCTTCCCCATGACAGATTAAGTGGGTCGAGGACGGCAAAAAGCAAAGTTTCTTTTCGTCCGATCCAATTTCTCTGTAAATATAGTGGGCGCTTTTTATCGGGACAATGCCGTCGCACTCCCCCTGGATAATCAGAACGGGAATCGTGATCTCGTGAAGACGGGGTTTGACGTATCTTACTAATTTCCTGAATTCAAGGGTGGAGAGAATCGGGGTTTCACGGATTTTTTTCCGGTAGCGCGTGTATACCGTATTTTCCTCCAAAAGGCCTTTAAAGCCGTCTTCTACAATCGTCCGGATATCTTTAATAAATTGCCGCGGATTCACATAATAGGCAGCCGCACTCATCAAAATGAGTCTGCTTACAGGGTATTTAGCGGCTAGGTAAGAAGCAATCATGCCTCCCATTGAAAATCCGATGACATAAACTTCCTCACAGGATTCAAGAAGGTCTTTCAATTCATTTTCCGCACAATCGATCCATTCCTGAAAAGCAACACCTTTCAGAGAAGCAGTCTCCCCATGACCGGGCAGACACGGCACCCGGATTTCCCAATCTGTTAAGTGCCGTAAATAATCAGCAATAGGCTCCACCTCGTACGGTGCGCCTGTAAATCCATGCAGACATAAGCAGCCAGCCATTTTCCCACCCCTTCATTGAAACCTTTATAAGAGGTTTACCCTTTTAAAAGAAAATGAAAAGGGCTTTATCGTCTTTTTTAGGGATTTTTACAGCATTTTCCGATTTTCCCCGGGCGGCTTGGCTGCGCGTCTCCCCCTTTTTCTTTAGCGGAAATAAGGATCCGCAGAGGCTATCCTTTTAAATATGCCCCTTATTCGAACGATTCATAAGGGTCTTCAGTCTTGCTTTAATGCCTCGACTGCTTCCTCGAGCCTCATTCCCCTGGAAGCTTTCACAAGGAATAAATCTCCCGGTTTCGCCGCTTTTTTCACAGCCGCAATCAGCTCCTGTTTATCGGTAAAGCTCGCCACTTGGTCAGCCGGAAGATTTTTTTTCGCCCCTTTGGCGATCCATTCCCCAAGCCTCCCGTACGTGAAAACAAGGTCTGTTTTTCCCATGGTGATTACTTCTCCTGTTTCTTCGTGAAATTCTGCTTCTCTATCCCCAAGCTCGAGCATATCTCCAAGAATCAGGATTTTGCGGGAGTATCCATCCAAGTCTTCTGTAAGCTTGATCGCCGCCTTCATGGAGGTCGGGCTTGCATTATACGCATCATTAATAACAGACCAGCCTTTTGAGCATTTTGACAGCTCCAGCCTCATGGCCGTCATGGCAAGGTTGGATAAACCGGATCTGATAGCATCATCCGTTAGACCAAATCGGCGGGCAGCCGCGATCGCCGCCAGGGCATTCCATACATTGTGCTTGCCCAGGACCGGAATGGAAAACGCCTCTCCGCCAGGCTGCACAGTAAATGTAACGCCTGTATCCGACTGAACAACATCCGATGGATATAAATCATTTTTATCGGTATCTCCAAACGTCACGGTTTTTCTTTTGAGAGCCGGAACCCGTTCTTCCAGAAGCGGTTCATCACCGAAATAGAAAAGGACTCCATCTTCTTTCAGACCGGAGGCAATTTCAAGCTTTGCATCCGCGATGCCTTCACGGGAACCGAGGTCCATTAGGTGAGATTCCCCTATATTGGTGATGATGGCAGCGTCAGGACGGGCGAGAGTGGAGAGAAATTCAATTTCCCCTTTTGCGCTCATTCCCATTTCCAGTACAGCTACTTCTGTATCCTCAGGCATCGATAAGAGGGTAAGCGGCAGGCCGATGTGATTATTAAAGTTCCCCTGTGTCTTATGTACTTTGAAGGACGCAGAGAGCGCTGAAGCAAGCAGATCCTTTGTTGTTGTTTTTCCATTGCTTCCCGTAACCCCTGCGACTTTTACATTTAGCTGTTCCTTATAGGATTTGGCAAGGGTTTGAAGCGCGGACAGTGTATCATCTACAAAAATAACCGGTGCATCGGATGGAGGATTCAGTTCTTTCTTCGCCCATAGAATGGCAGCTGCCCCCTCACTGAGAGCTTTCTCCGCAAAACGATGGCCATTGAAATTTTCGCCTGTTATCGGAACAAATAAAGAACCGTTCTTAACACTGCGTGAATCCGTTGAAACACCGGCAATGGAAACTTCCTCATATTGAGCAGCAAGCCCTTCTCCGCCCGCCATTTTTTGAATTTCTTTTAACGTTCTTTGAATCATAACTGAAATCTCCCTTCGTAAATTGAGATAGGCCGGCTCCTTATCATTTGCCTGGACAGCAAAAAATAAAAAGCCAGCCCTCTATCTTTAGAACGTGTGTCTGATTTGCTGTTTCTCTTCGTGGCGTTCAATGGCAAGCGAAACCAATTTTTCAATAAGCTGAGGGTATTCCAGACCCGTATGTTTCCATAAAAGAGGGAACATGCTGTAAGGAGTGAAGCCCGGCATCGTGTTCACTTCATTGATTAACGCTCTTCCGTCTTCTGTCAGGAAGAAGTCTGCGCGGACAAGACCTGCCCCGTCAATGGCCTTGAATGCAGCAATCGCCATTTTTTCAATGACTGCATATTCTTCATCCGTTACTTTTGCAGGAATCATCATGTCTGTATCCCCGTCTACATATTTCGCTTTGTAATCATAAAATTCTTTTTTCGGAGCAATTTCTCCAGTAACCGAACAGGTCGGCTCATCGTTTCCGATAACTCCGATTTCAATTTCACGTCCGATAATTCCTTCTTCAATAATGATTTTCCGGTCATAGGAGAAGGCTTCTTCAAACGCTGCTTCCAGTTCTTCGCGGTTTTTGCATTTGCTGATGCCGACACTTGACCCAAGGTTTGCCGGCTTTACAAAGCACGGATAGCCAAGCTTGCTTTCTGCTTTCGCATAAGCAGTTTCCGGATCTTTCTTCCATTCGCTGCGGATCAGCCAAAAGTAATCAGCCTGTGCGAGTCCCGCCTGCGCAAATAAATTTTTCATAACGACCTTATCCATCCCGGCTGCTGAAGAAAGGACACCATTCCCGACATAAGGAATATTCATTAGTTCAAGCATTCCCTGGATGGTTCCGTCTTCCCCGTTTGGTCCGTGCAGAAGCGGGAAGATCACATCAAATGGCTGCTCACTCTCATTTGCAGCTGCCTCAGAAGGGAAAAGTTCCTTGTTCAGTGCAACCGGTAAAATCGCTTCTCCTTCTGCTGCTCCAAGCTTCAGGGCGGAAACACTGGATGCCGGTTCAGTCAGCTGAGCGCCTCGGATCCATTCGCCTTTTTCTGTAATATAAATAGGATGTATATCAAATTTGCTGGAATCAAGCGCCTTGATAACAGCAAGTGCTGTTTGCAGAGAAACTTGATGTTCTGCGGATTTTCCTCCGTATACGAGGCCGAGTTTAATTTTCACTACTTATTTCCCCCTAATCATTCAGGTGCATGATTTTCATTCACTCTTACCATTTTATCATCTTACGGCATTTTTGTTATAGATGACCTGGTTTTTCTTTTATAACATTCGAAGCACTTTGTAATTTTGTGCAAAAGGAAATAGTCGTGTATTTCCTCCGTTTGTATTAAAATATGTTCAGGAGGGATGACACAAGTGGAAAAAATTACATCTGCCGAGCAGTTCAGCCAACTGATCGGAAACGACAAAGAAGTACTGATTAAATTCTTCGCAGACTGGTGCCCTGATTGCACAAGAATGAACTTCTTCATTGACGAAATTCTCGAAGAATATAAAGACTACCAATGGTATGAAATCAATAAAGACGAATTCCCTGAAATTGCCGAGAAGTATCAGGTAATGGGAATTCCGAGCATCCTGATTTTTAAAAACGGAGAAAAGCTTGGCCATTTGCATAGTGCCAGCGCCAAAACTCCCGATCAGGTACGCGAATTTCTTTCAGAAAAACTTTAAGCACAAGCTCTCGCTTGTGCTTTTTTGATGGTTTTTATTTGTTCCGGTCCTTACACAGGGACGGGATCATACTTAATATTGAATTGTTTTGCCGTTTTTTTTTTCAAATCCGCATGATATTCGCCAATCAGCTTTTTGTATTCCAATGTCTTTTCCTGTGATTCCTGCTTACGTTCTTTATCTTTTTTTCGATGCCGGCTTTTACTTATGTTTGATTAAAGATGGATCCTTTTTGATAAAAGCATCTCTTCTGCGCAAGTACTTTCTTTGTGCAGCTTTTGCAAGAGCCATCATCGGGATGGTGATAACCAATCCTCCAATTGAATACCAAGTGACCAAAATAGCCTGTCCTATATAAAAAAGTGTATAGAGAAAGAAAGCTGAATACAAAACTGCCAGCAGGTAATTAAAAGGGATGAGCTGTCCGATCCGCAATTTTTCATTCGAGTCATCTGTTTGTCTTCTTCTTGCAGACAAACTCTTCAATTCAGAACGAATGATCAGGTATGGTTCTATAAACCAATGAAGAAACTTTTTCATTTCTGTCCGCTGAACATCCTTTCCAATTTGCTCCTTAAAGCTGTCTCCCCTTTTGTTTCCAGTCCTTTAAAGACCAACTTTTCAATCTGGCTGTGATTGAAGAATACATTGGTATCCTGGCCGATGTGTCCCTGCGGGTAAGGACAGGCTACATAATCCCACACCTTATTTTCGTTGTTCTCTTGCTCCTGCTTTCTCCCATAAATCATTAAGGCCTGCTGGACCAGTCCAATTTCGACTACACTGCCGATCGGAAGCAATTCTCTGCCAGTTTCAAGCTCAAGGGCATTAAAATCTGTCTTCTCCATGATTATGATTCTCCATTTCTTCTATTAGTTAATTATTTTTGCTTTTCAATTCCTGCTCCCAATTTAATACCCAATATTACTCTTAGATCAATCACGATCTCTTTGCCGACTTTTATCTCTCCGCCAACAGATGCCTCAGCTTCAGCTTTTGACAAATGGAGCGAGAACTTTACTATCTATCATACTCGTAATCTTAATAAGGAGAAATGTTTCCTTTTTACTGCCTATTCCCTCAAAATTGACACCATCCCCTAAATTATTTTCCAGGAAATATTCCGATCCTTTCCTCTTCGACATTCACCCCCATTAAATTCAGAACGTCCAGTTCTTGACAAATAACCGCAACGGACATATGATCAATTTAACTAAAAATAACTCTTATCCAGAGAGGCGGAGGGACATGGCCCTGCGAAGCCTCGGCAACGGATCACATTTAGGTGAAACCGTGCTAATTCCTGCAAACACGTTCTGTGTTTGAAAGATGAGAGAAGAGCCGGTCTGTCATCAGATTGTTCCACCCCTCTTCTGCTCAGGAAGAGGGGTTTTTTATTGTTTTTTAAATGTAAAGGAGCTGGAGAAATTGAGAGATTTTTTTATACAGGGACAAGAATTATGGAACCACTTAAAAACCCTTCCCCAAGATCAGCATCCTACTGTTGTATTTAATGCGCATATAACAGGATTGGCTATTTCACGGGCTCTCGGAAAGGAAGACATTCCGGTCATCGCCCTGGACAGGGATGGCCGCGCAGTCGGTCTTCAGTCCAAATATGTCCATACAGCGGCACTTTGTCCCAACCCGTTCACAGAAGAAGCAGCGTTCATTGAGCTGCTGATGGAAATGGGAAGACGGCTTCCCAAAAAAGGCGTGCTGTTTCCGTGCAACGATGAATGGGTTCTGCTTGTCAGCAAATACCGGAGCACACTGGAAGACTATTATCTCTTTCCCTTTGCCGAGTGGGACAACGTTGAATCTCTGCTGAATAAACGCAAGCTATATAAAAAGGCCGCGTCCTTGAACATTCCGATTCCGGCCACATGGTATCCGGAAGAATTCGAAGGGAACTACCCGGAGGACCTCCCTTTTCCCTGCATTGTAAAACCAGTAGAACAGCGCAGTTTTTATGAAGCATTCCAGACAAAAGCCTTCGTTGCAGACAGCGAAGATGAACTCAAAAGGATTCTTCACAGTGTGACTGAACATGAAGTCGTCATCCAGGATATCATCAGCAATTCCCTTTCAGACTTTTATTCTCTCTGCACCTATACAGACATTCACGGGGAAATTAAAGGACAGTTCATCGGCAGAAAGCTTGAGCAGTATCCTCTGAACTTCGGAACAGGCTGTCTTGTCGAATCTGCTGAAGGAGACCGGTTCGTCCCTCATGGAGCGGAAATATTAAAAGCACAAGGGTATTACGGAATTGCAGAAACTGAATTCGTCTATGACAAACGGGATGACACATATAAATTACTGGATGTGAATACAAGAGTGTGGAAATGGATCGGGCTTCCGATTTTCTCCGGAGTCAACCTTCCTCTTCTCGCTTATAAAGAAGCGATTGGTTTTAAAGAAGAGCCTCAATATCCGGCATTAAGCTATTCAAAATGGGTTTACTTTGATGACTACCTGAAGGTAAAGCAAGAACGCCCCGGTACTTATCACGGACACCTGTCCGATGAAGAACTGGCGGCCGTTCTGTCCGGGGAAACCTCCCCGCAAATAATTGAAGCTGTAAACTCATCTGAAGATCCTGCACCTTCTGTTCAGCAAGTGAAAAACAAATTCAATCAGGGGTATGTATGCCCTTGCTAGGAAAGGTGTGACCTGCATGAAATTCGGATTTTGGCTTCCCCTTTTCGGAGGATGGCTCAGAAATGTTCCCGACGAGAAAATGCCCCCTACATTTGACTATGCAAAAAAGGTGATTCAATATGGAGAGAAATGGGGCTACAGTACAACTTTGATTGCGGAGCTATATTTAAACGATATCAAAGGCCCTGAATATGATTCCCTTGAAGCGTGGACAACGGCAGCGGGACTTGCCGCAGTTACGGAAAAAATTGAAATCATGACGGCTATCCGGCCCGGATTCCACAACCCGGCCGTCGCAGCCAAGATGGCGGCCAACCTGGATCAGATGAGCAATGGGCGGCTTACCTTAAATGTCGTATCCGCCTGGTGGGAAGAGGAAGCACGGCAGTATGGAGGCATTTTTACCGAACATGATGAGCGCTACAGCCGGACAGAAGAATTTGTTGATGTGCTGAAAGGATTTTGGGAGAAAGAATCCTTCACCCATAAAGGAAAGCATTACGAATACAAAGAAGCAAAGCTTTTTCCCAAACCTGTTCAGAAGCCCAATCCGATCCTCTATGCCGGGGGAGAAAGTCCGCGCGGAAAAGAAACCATTGCCCGCTATTGCGATGCATATGTGATGCACGGAGGAACAGTGGACGAGATTCGTTCAAAAATCGGAGATATGGTTCGGTTACGGGACAGCGTAAATGATAAGCCGTTCACATCCTTTGGCATGGCGGCTTATGTCATATGCAGGGATTCTGAAGAGGAAGCGGCAGCGGAGCTTGCCCGCATAACCGATGTGAAAGAGTCTTCCGCTTACGCCGGCTTCAAGGATTTCACGAGTAAATCCCAGCTTGAGCAGCAGATTCAGCTTCAGGACTATTCGGTTTCCAACCGGGGACTGCGCCCGAATCTAGTCGGAACCCCTGAACAGATTGCCGAGCGGATTATTCAATTCGAAGAGGCAGGACTTGATCTTCTGCTGCTTCAATTTTCACCGCAGCTTGAAGAAATGGAGCGGTTTGCGAAAATGGTTATGCCGCTTGTCGATAAGAAGAAAGCCCCTGTTCTGTAATAATGAGAGGATCCATTCGCAAACCCGCTTTTACTACTACAGCAAAGATAAATGAGGAGGAACAAAGATGACAGCAACCCAGACAGAAACCGCTACATTTGCAGGAGGCTGCTTTTGGTGCATGGTAAAGCCATTTGATGAGCTTCCCGGCATTCACAGTATCGTATCAGGATATACAGGCGGCCATAAAGAAAATCCAACCTATGAAGAAGTTAAAGCAAAGACAACCGGCCACGCAGAAGCGGTGCAGATTCAATATGATCCAAGTCTGTTCCCTTATGAAAAGCTGCTGGAGCTTTACTGGCAGCAAATCGATCCAACGGATGACGAAGGCCAGTTTATTGACCGGGGCGATTCATACCGGGCGATCATTTTCTACCATACAGAAGAACAGCGCCTGGCTGCCGAAGCTACTAAAAAGGAACTCGCGGACAGCGGCAAATTCAAGAAACCGATTGTAACGCCAATCAAAAAGGCAAGCGCTTTTTATCCTGCTGAGGATTATCACCAGGACTTTTATAAAAAGAACCCTGAAAAATACAAGCAGGAGCGGGTAGAATCCGGCCGCGATGCTTTTGTAAAAGAGAACTGGTGACCGCACAACCTTACATGGACGATTTTTACAAACATATTTCATTGCAATCTGAATTAATTGCACAAAATCTGTATTTATTTCAATAAGATCTGAAAAAATTGCACAAGATCTGCATTTATTTCAACAAGATCTGAATGAATTGCACAAAATCGCAATTAATTGTGCATCATCTCCATCCATTGCATAATCCCCGGGATCCATGCACATGTTGCAAAATTTCCCGGCGGACCGGGAGTGCGGAAAACCGCACTCTTTTTTTATTTTCTCCACATGAATTCTTCGTTTTTGGAAAAATTAGCTACTAGTACATAACGAAGGAGGCCTCATTTTGTCAACCAACCCAATCCCCCCCACTCCTGAACCGTATTGGAGAGAATCCGCCGAATTCCCTTCGTTTCCTAAGCTTCAGCAAAGCCTGGAGACCGAAGCGGTTATTGTCGGCGGAGGCATTACTGGAATTACCGCTGCTTATTTGCTTGCTAAGGAAGGAGTCAAAGTCGTTCTTCTGGAAGCAGATGTCCTATTAAACGGGACAACCGGACATACAACAGCTAAAATCACGACTCAGCATGATTTGATCTACGACGAACTGATGCATCATATCGGGGAAGAAAAGACGAAAAAATATTTCCAGGCAAATGATGAAGCGCTTGCCTTTATGCGGGATTATGCCGCGAATGTTTCCTGTGATTTTTCGAACCAGGATGCTTATATTTATACGACAGAAAATAAAAACATAACAAGGCTTGAGAATGAATATAAGGCGTATATTAAACTCGGTGCGGATTGTGCAATGACGGAGTCCCTCCCTTTTGATTTGACGATCAAAAATGCCATCATCCTCCGGAATCAGGCCCAATTTCATCCTCTCTCTTATTTAAATCAAATGGTTAAAGAGCTGCAGGAAATGGGTACAGAAATCTACGAGCATACACCCGCCACGGATGCAGAAGAATGTAATGGCGGTGCGGCCGTCATCACCAAGGACGGGATGCGCATTAAAGCAAAGCATGTCCTATCCTGCTCCCACTTTCCGTTCTATGACGGGAATGGGTTTTATTTTACAAGAATGTATGCAGAGCGCTCCTACGTGCTTGGTGTAAAAACCCGGCAGCCGTATCCAGGCGGAATGTACTTAAGTGCCGACAGCCCGACCCGCTCCATCCGCTCTACGCCCATGAATGGAGAGGACTTAATCCTGATTGGCGGGGAGAGTCACAAGACGGGCCAGGGATTTGATACAGAGAAACATTATGAAGCCCTTGAACTGTTTGGAAAAGTCCATCTTGGGTTAAAAGAAACCATATACAAATGGTCAGCCCAGGATTTAATTACACTGGATAACATTCCGTACGCAGGCCCCATCACAAAAGGAAAACCTTCGATACTGGTCGCAACCGGCTACCGGAAATGGGGGATGACCAACGGAACAGCTGCTGCGATGATGCTCCGAGATCTCGTGCTGGAGAGAGAAAATCCTTATCAGGAAGTGTTTTGTCCATCCCGCTTTATCGCGGACCCGAGCATTAAAACATTCCTTTCTCAAAACCTGAATGTGGCTGGTCATTTACTTGAAGGCAAGCTCGACTTTGGAACCCGTAAAAAAATCGGGGAGCTTCGGAATGATGAAGGATCACTTGTCACTCACAAAGGAAAGAAAGCAGCTGCTTACAAGGACCAGCAGGGTTGCCTTCATTTGGTCGATTCCACCTGTACCCATTTAGGATGCGAGGTCGAATGGAATCACGGCGACCGGACCTGGGACTGTCCGTGCCATGGTTCACGCTTTTCCATAGAGGGAGATGTCATGGAAGGACCTGCGGACAAGCCGCTGAAAAAGCTGGATACCGATGAAGCATAAAAGTTGTGCTTTGAATGTGCATCGTATACAATTCAATTGTGCACAACTTAATTAGCAAAGGAAGACCATGATCATGGAACTTGATTCAAAACTAAAGCTTGAAAATCAGCTTTGCTTTGCACTTTATGCAAGTTCAAAAGAAATTTCAAGCATGTACAGACCGATGCTCGAACCTTTGGAGCTTACCTTTCCCCAATATCTCGTCATGCTTGTTCTTTGGGAAAGCAATCATTTGAGCGTTAAGGAAATTGGCGGGAAGCTGATGCTTGATTCCGGCACTCTCACCCCGATGCTGAAAAGGCTTGAAGCATCCGGATTGATAGAGAGAACACGTTCTGAAGAAGACGAGCGCAAAATGATGATTAGCCTTACACCCAGCGGGGAAAAGCTTAAAACAGAGGCTTCTTGTATTCCCGATCAGGTTGCCCCCAAATTGGGGTTATCCATAGAAGAGTATAAACTGCTTCTTAAAACCTTAAGAAATCTGACATTTCATCTAAAACAAGGAGGAAACAAATCATGAATGCACTTTACACAGCAACAGCAACCGCAACAGGCGGACGCGAAGGACGAATCCAATCATCAGACGGACAGCTTGATTTCGCTGTCGCTATGCCAAAAGGTCTCGGCGGCCAAGGCGGAGACGGAACAAATCCTGAACAGCTTTTCGCAGCTGGCTACTCTGCTTGCTTCGACAGCGCTCTGAATCTTGTTATTCGCCAAAAACGCATTAAAACTGAAGGTACAAAAGTCACAGCGAACGTTTCCATCGGTAAAGATGAGTCTGATGGCGGATTCAAACTTGAGGTTCAGCTTGAAGCAGTCATCAAAGGAGTAGACGACGCGACAGCTCAAGAACTAATTGAAGCTGCTCACCAAGTTTGCCCTTACTCTAAAGCTACACGCGGTAACATTGACGTTGACCTTAAGGGAAGAGCGGAGTAATAAATTCCGATTAAAAAAGCTGAACCATTCTCGGTTCAGCTTTTTTTAATGCTTTTTGATTTGCTTTTAGTGGCGCGCCTGACCCGCTCCGCTATAAAGCAGCGGGGGATGGAGTCTGCAGCTTTCAATCCCCTGTCTCCAAAAGGACGACACGACCGGTGCCGGAGCTTTACAGAGGCCGGTTCCTTCAAAGCCTTATTCAATCAGGCTTTTAAAGCATGGGTGCCGGAGCTTTTCTCCTTTAGCCTGGTGAGGGTCAGGCACTTCCATTCCCTCTTCATCTTTCATCAAATAACAGTTCACCGAAGCGGCTTCTTTGCCGTCACACACACCGTCATCTCCGGCTTTACCCGTTTGAATTTCATGGAGATTTGTTCAAATCCGCATGCAGTTAAATCATGATAGATTTGTTTACCGAACATTTTCGTTTTATTGGGACTCGCATTTTCCTCGCGGGGCTGCATCGTAATAGCGATGGTTCCGCCGGGTTTGAGGGTTTCATATAAAAGAGACAGTCCCTTTCTCGGCTCATCCCAGATCGTATAATTATTGACGGAAAGGATCTTATGATAGGTGTTTGCAGGCAGCCTTGCTTCCCCGATATCCGCAGCGGTTAATTCCGTTTTTCCCGCTTCTGTATACTCTTTAAGGCGGATGGATGCCTGTTCCTTCATGGTTTCAGAAATATCAATGCCGTCCGCTTTTACGACCGGATAGTTTTTGAGTATATACTCAAGTGCGTAACCCGGACCATATCCTACTTCCAGTACTTGATCACCGCGCCGGACTCCAAGCCTTGCAATGGTCCATTTGTTAATCGTCTGATTTTCCTGCGCCATAATTTTACCGGTAATGATTCCAATCCATCCGTTGGGCTTGCTGAAATTTTTTCGGATCAAGCTGAACATATCGGCACCTCTTCGTTTCGTTTTACTTATTACTATCACGAAAAAGGGGTTTCTAAACAAAACGGTATTTTTTTAAATGCTTTTTATCATTTTAAAATTAGTCAGCTTTACCCCTTCCCTCTCTGCATTTTGAGAATGAAGGACACAATATCCCCTTTTTTCAAAAAACGATTTGGCCGTTATGCTTGCATCTGCTGTTATTTGAGTTTCGAAATGCCCGCTTCGAGCGCGTCTGCTAAAGCATAACTTTTGGCGGGTGCTCCGGACATAGAGATAATCCAAATATCCGTCTTGTGCCATATCACAAAAACCGTCAATGGCTCCATGGTCTTCTGCAACGTAAGCAATATGGGAAGCAAACGCCTTTTGAAAATGCTGTTCAAATGGAACGCGTGCGTTTTTCGGCGCCCACGCTTTTCGCTCTTCAGATGAGTAGTCGCTATCCGGAATCGTGTGAACAGCTTCAAAAAACAGGGAGGCAATTTCTTTTAAATCTTGTTCCGCATCATCACGGATGATCATCACTTGACCACCTTCTTTCTTGCTATGAGATCAAGAATCCGACAAAATGGAGACACCAACCTGCAGAGGAGTCGGGAATGATGAAAACCATCGTCCTTGCCGGAGGGGGGCATGCACATTTAGCCGGAATTTCTAAAGGAGCCTTGAAGGACTTTTCAAATACTCGCTTTATCCTCATCTCCCCTTCGCGCTATCAATATTATTCAGGCATGTTTTCAGGCTTTACAGAAGGAATCTATAAGGAGGAAGAGATTCGGATTGACTTGATGCGTCTATCCGGGAAGCACGGTTTTACGTTCGTTGAAGAAGAAGTGACTGCAATTGATTCCCGCGAAAGAATGGTCATCACTCATACGGGCCGTTCCATCCCTTATGACTTGCTCTCGATTGACATTGGTTCGGCCCAGGCAAGCTCTCCCTTTAGTCTGCCTATTAAACCGAATTACACGTTTCCTGAAGCGATTCTCTCCTTCAGAGAGGGTCCTGCACCGGTTATTGCGGGCGGAGGGGCGTCGGGCACAGAGCTCTCTTTTGCAGCTGCAGCGTATCGGAGGAAAAGAGGCATTCCCGGCCCGGTTACATTAATCAGCAGCGGCCCCCTTTTATCTCCCGGGCATACTAAAAGACTCGAGCAGCTCTGCCGTGAAAAAGGAGTCAACACCATTTTGCATGAAAAAGCCCGGCTGCTGGACACCGGTACAATGGAGACCGGGAACGGGACGATTCGGTTTTCTCATTTGCTTTTCTTAACCGGGCCTGAAGCCCCCGGGCTTTTCAAAGCATCCGGCCTGGAGACGGATGAAAGAGGGTTTCTTCAGGTCGATGAGCGGCTGATGTATAACGGATCCATATTCGGAGCCGGTGACTGCATTTCAATCAGCGGCTATCCAGACCTTCCGAAAAATGGCGTGTATGCTGTCCGACAGTCGCCTATCCTTTGGGAAAACCTGAAAAGAGCCGCCAATCATCTGGATCCTGTTCCGTTTTCACCTCAAAAACGGTTCCTCGCCATCTTATCAACCGGCGGCAAGGAAGGCTTCCTTACGTATGGCGGATTCCATGTTCACGGAAAAGCCGCCTGGCAGCTCAAGCATGCTATTGACCGGCGGTATATGAATTCTTTTTAGCCCGCCGTTTTTTCCTTGCCTTCTCTAAAATTAAATACAAAACAGCCATTCCAATCAGCACCGAATTGATGATGCTGAACTCCCGGCCGAAAAAGTGCCGGTCATAGTAGGAAACCGGACCGCGGAAAATGATACCGCTGACTGGATAAAAGAGCGGGACCGCATCCTGAACATGAGTAAGCAAATCAACTAAAATATGACCCAGCCAGCCGTAGGAAAAGGCAAGCCAGGCATTCACCCACATTTTCCGGGAGATTGCGGCTATCGCGGCAAATGCCAGCACCCAAATAAAAAGGGAATGCCCTGCCTGCCTCAACACAATCGTTACAGGCTCATCAAACAGACCGTGAACCGCATGGCGAAGGGAAAATGCTGCATTTGACAGTCCGAACAAATGAAGCAGCAGATTTTTAATAAGCAAATAAAAAAACATAATAAAGTAAATAAAGTCCGGGGCCATGCTTCCTATAACAAAATATTGGATGAACTGCTTTTTTTTGCGAAAAAGGATATACGTCCAAAACCCGTGATGCAGCGTATTCAAGAATCTGACCTCCTCCTGTATTTAATTCCCTCTTTACCCTGTAAACGGAATAAATAAAAGCCCCAGGATAATGCTCATCCTGAGGCGTATCTTTACAAGACTCCTTTTGCTTTCGCTTCCTGAATCCATGAAGGAAATTCATCCAGCAGCTGATGATATAGCTGTTCATCTGCTATCGCTTCCGGATCAGGAATATGAAAGAAATTGGCATTATCGATAAACCGGCCCTCCATTGAATCAAGGTTCTCCAGCACGTCAAATTGACTGTCGCCAATTCCGACAAACTGCCAGAAGATGGGCTGGTTGGAGGATTGAACGACGGGTTTTTTAATCGTCTTTTTACAGCCCCCGTCATTAATGAACACAATAAAAGCCGGGTCTTTGCTCATTTCTTCCTGCGTATACTTGCGGATGACATCCTCCATCACAGGAGGTTCGTCGTTCCGTCCGAATTTGTGAATAAGGGGGTTTGCGAGAATAGCATGTTCCACATAGTTCGGAAAATCCCTTTCCGTTACAGGCTTCAGCCTCGCAAACTCATTATCATACACCCATACATCCAGCATTCCGTCATCATCAAATTGGCTGGCAACGGCAAGAATGCGTTCCACAACTTTCTGCACCGTTCCATTTTTATAGAGTTTCCTCATGGAACCTGAAATGTCCAGGACAAGACCCACTCTTGCCGTGACGCCTGCCAGCTGCTTTTTTTCAAGAACGATTCTGACATTTTTCTTTAATAAATCAATGGTACTCATGCCGCAGTGCCCCTTTCGTTACCGCTGCTGTTCAAGCCGTTTGAAATTCTCCTGAAGCTGTTCGATCCGAACCTTTCCTTGTTCGCGCATCTTTTTGTTCTCATCCTCGATTGCTTTTGTCTCCTGCATTCCTTTCATGATGATGCTCCACGTTTCTTCCATGGTTTCAATCTTAATGCTTGGATTGCCGGACATTCTCGCTATGTCGGTACTTTGTTTTGAGATATTCTGTGCATTTTTCAGGAGCATTTCATTTGTACGCTTGTCCAGCTCATTCATGGACTGGGCGACTAGATTTTGTCTTTTTGCTGCGATGGCATTAATGAGGCCCGTTTTAAAAATAGGAATTGTCGTTACAAAGGCAGAATTGATTTTGGCAATCAGCTTCGTGTTTCCTCTTTGAAGAAGACGGATTTGCGGTGCCGCCTGATAGGCAACCTGCTTCGCCATTTCCAGGTCATACACTCGCTGTTCCATTAATTCAATCCCGTTTTTCAGCGTATCCAGTTCCATTCCGGCAAGCTGGTTGCCGCTTGCCGCTCTGCTTTCAAGCTCCGGGACTTTTGCGCGGAGTTCTTCTGTTTTCATTTCTCCTGCTACAATATATTTTTCAAGCTCCGTGTAGTATTGAAAGTTCTGCTCATACAGCTGTTCGAGCGTTTGAGTAGAGCTTTTCATCTCGTTTTCGTATTTCATGATTTCCACATACACCTTGTCAATTTCAGATCCCATTGTCTGGTATTTGGAAAACAGTTTGTCCATGACTTTTTGGCCCCTGTTGAAAACTTTGGCCATCAAGCCTTTCTTCTCCACAAAATCCTTGCTGTCGAAGCGGTCCATAATTTTCCCGAGATGTTTTAAAAGCGCGCTCGATTCTTCCATGCTGCTGGATTTGATTGTGTTCAGGATTCTGCCGGAAAACGCAGAGATTTCGTTTGCGGGTTCTTTCCCGTATTCAAGCAGGGCCAGCTGATTTTTATGATCAATGTTTTGAGCAAGTTTTTGCACTTCCGGCTCTTTTCTAAGCTGGGCTTTTATTTCATTCGTTCCCGTTTCAAGGAGCTCCTCTTTCTTCTCAAGATCCATCGCCTGCAATTCATTCGTATTCATCATCTTTCCTCCATTCTAAAACCATTTTTTAAACATCCTTTTAATCGGAGAAGATTCTTTGAATTCTTCTTCAAAACTTACTTCTTCAAGCCAGTGAATATCATAGCTGCTCTCATGTATATAGAGCTCAAGATCATTCTGTCCGGGTGGATTCAGCACAATGATATCCATACCGAATTCATTCATCAGGAGAAGGAGGGCCGCATCAGACCGGCTGAAGGGGCCATTTTTCTCTGTGTTATACAAAACGAGCTTCGGTATATCCTGGGCATAATCGAATTTTTGCATCAATTTCACCAAGTCCGGCGGCAGATAGAGTGCCTGGTTAAACAAGTACAGCTGTGTCTGGTATTCCGTTTCATGCTGCGGGGCCTTCAGCTTCGGATACGCGCAATACCTTGATATGGCTGAAGCCAATCCGTGCTGCAGTCCGGTTGGAAGTTCCCTGTATGCCCACCAGTTGCCCGCCATCATTTTCTCTGGATCAAGCTTGCCGTCTGCTCCCAGTGCAGCCTGATAGTGAAAATGGTTGTTGCCGTTAATGGATTTTGTAAACGGAAAGGAACGAATGGTCCAGGACAGCTCATGGTCGGTAAGCTCCTGCACCTTCGCCCAGTACTCCTTTCTGTTCTTGGAAACCCCGGCAACCTTGGCAAAAAGAGACGGAATCTGAACCGTCTGATTGGATGCTTCAAAATTGGGACGGATCAGCGCCTTTTCCTTCACTAAAATAAATAATTCATCGTAGGTTGTTTTCAGTGTGATCGATTTGGGGATATAGGAGCGGAATTGCCAAGGTTTGTACAGCATAGAGTCTTCCGTATGAAGCATCTGCTCAATTTCTCTTGATGCCCGGAAAGCAACCGTGCCTTTTCTTACCGGCTTCTGTTGAGGAAAAGGCAGCATTCTTCCTGTTGAATTCAACCGGATGAGGCTTGTGATTCGTTCATCCGGATCAAAGGAAGCTAGTACATCTTTCCCCTCAGGATGAAAAAGCAACACATCGGCACCTGCAAGGATTAAGTAGTAAAGAAAATACGCCTCACTCTTGGAAGCATCTCCGTACCAGACAATTTTAGGCGGCTGTTCCGATTGGTCAGCGTTCCATGCAGCAAGGTGATTGTGACTCCATTTTACCAAATCTGTAAATACCCTTCTGAAATCAGGATCTAAAAAGCCCGCAGAATGGGTGTCTTTAAAATGTTCCAGCAGCGTGATCCAATTTTTACGGTAATGGACAGACAGATTTTTGCTGCCGGCCTTAGGTATAAGACTTTCCCCTTCCATAAAGGCCACCAGCCGGTTGACAGAAAGGCCATTTTCTTCTGAATTGATCATCAAGACCCGCTGGATGGCCTGAAAACGCTCCTGCGGGATGGATTTATCAAGCGCACTGCTTAAAAGAACCACGCGGATTTCTTCATCATGAACGAGGTCATAAAGAACTTCCTGATACTCATCTTCATCCGGATATGTCCCAAGAATCCGGAAAGCCGCCTGAGTGAACACCAGCTCATCATCAGAATGAAGGAAGGAACTGCGTTGAGATAATGGGGTTTTGAACAAACTCAGCCAATCTTTCTCACTCTTATCGGCCTTGATTGGTCTAATGCTTTTCACCATATTTCTCATCCTTCCCTATCCATTTTCTGTCGTTTTAAGGTGTGACTTTTGCTTGCTGTTCTGCTTTTTCTAATACTTTTTGAAGAATTTCCTCTGATGCAGAAATTCCTTCCTGTTCCGTTCTTACGATTTTCCCCTGTGAATCCTGTCCCTGTTCCTGCAGCTCTCCATGCCTTGGGGCATAAGCAAAGTCTGCATTTTCAAGGAGGCATAGATCCAGCAGCGAGTCGCCAGCTGCGGCCACCGTGTTTATTCCTTCTGTTTTCTTTATGTATTCAATTGCCGCCCATTTGCTGACAGGCTTCGGCACGAAGTAGAGCTTTCTCCCCTGCATGGAATGCGTCCAGCCTGCTTCGCCCAGCCACTTGGTGAACGACTCGAGCTCTTCCGGCACCTTCGCGCGGTCAATGATGCAGTAGCTGAACAGATCGTCGGCTGTTCTTTGCTTTAACACCCATTCATCATGAACGATTTCCTGGAACTTCTCGAGCATCTCTTCTCTCGGCATGCCATTCTGCAGCTGCTGCGTCATGAGCCTGTTCCAGTCCGCATCGGGTGTCCCGTTTTTCAGAATGTTTCCTCCGTTGCTCGTCACGGCATATTCTGCCGCAAGCTCAGACTGAAAAAGAGTGATTCGTTTGAATTGCTCAATCGTTCTCGTTGTCACCGGGACAAACATGGCACGTTCGGTAATCTGCTTCAGCAGCCCCACTGCTTTATGCGTCATAAACGAGATTTCCTGTCCGTCGAGCGTTTCAATTAAGCGGATGTCTTCTTCCGCCGGGTCGGATCTAAACGATCGTCTTGAATAAATGAGGGTCTGGTCTAAATCGCTTGCGAAAATCATCGGCTGTCCTCCTTGAGCGGCTTGATGATTCCGCAGCATGAGTAAGACATATCCGGATAAAGCTCGATTGGAACGCTGCGTTCTTCTGCAAGGAGACGGATATGCCCTAAATCGGGATTATCGAAGCTTTTCACAAGGATTTTCCACGGCACCCGGCGGAGAAGTACCCGTGTCGTTTCGCCAACACCGGGTTTCACCAGATTGATATTCTCAATGCCGTAATCGCGCTGAATTTTTTTGATATCCTCTAAACCGCTCCACGTCGGTTCGGTTATGACCATCTCTTTAAAGTGTCTTTCCACTTCATCTTTCACTATAGGAAACTGCTCTGTAATGGTTTCGATATAGTGACCGGACAGATCCTCACCTTCCAGCTCACGGTAATATTTCGCTCCATGGTAATCCGTTTCGCTGATAAACTCCCTGTTTAGAACCGTACGGCTGACAAGGCCGGAAACGGTGGAATTCAGGCATGCACTCGGTATAAGGAAGTCGCCGCGGGTTCCGTAAATGGATACGCAGTAGCCTGGATCTGCCAGAACGGCCATACTGTCGCTGACATTCGTCCCGTACACTTCGTTTAAATGAGCTACTGCCTCATTCAATTCTTTTTTGATGGCCCCTTTTCCCGTCCATCCATCTACAAACTGAATCGCTTCGGACGGATGGTTTTCAAAAATATACTTCATCGCATTTTCATCAATTCCCCGTCCGCGGATAATGGATACGCTGTAATGAGGCACATCGATGCCGTATTTGAAAAGGATATAGCGTTTGATGAGGATCCCGATCGGCGTGCCGGCCCGGGCAAGAGAGACGAGCACAGCCCCTTTCCCCCGTTCTTTTATAATCTGCTCAGCCACAACACCCGCAGCAATTGCGAGTCTTTCTTTATACTGGGCAAGCGAAACGTGAAAAAGTTTAATATAATCCTCGGAAGGCTTGTATTCGATCGGCAGCATTTCTGAATAATGGGTTCCGGACTGCACCGCTTCTTCCCGGTCCTGGGTAGAGCTTTCAGGCATTGCATCACTGATATCTTTTAAAAGAAAGACGACATCTTTTTGGGAGTAGCTTCCCATTGGTGCTGGGGGCATCATCGTTTTAATGGACATGCTGATCACCTTTCCTTCTGCAAAAGTATACGACCTGGATAATCGGAACCACGGTTTTCAGCTGCTCAAGCATCGGCTGCAGCTGATCCTCCTGAACTTCTCTTTCCAGAAACACAAAGACTTCATCATACATTCCCGGCTCAACGTTGTAAAAGAAATGCTCTATATCAGGCTGTTCCGGGCTTGGGTAGGAAAACTTGGAGGATATCGGATATCCTTCTTGCTTTACGCTGTGAATCGGACTCCTTGTTGTAGAATGGCAGCGGATCCCTTCTCCCATTTCCGCGGCAATCCGCATCGGTATGTACATAAATTCACCTGTGCCGAGACAAAGGGTCCGTTCTCCTCTCCTTTTGAGGCGGAGCTCCTCCGCTGCACGGCTGATTAAACCGGACGCTTCTTTCTGGAGGGCCGAATTGATGCCAAACCTTCCCGTGCTGGATAAATAGGAAGGAGCTGATGCACCTTCTCCTTTTGCCGTCCATTCCGTCTGATAATCAGAAGCAGCTGATAATCCGGTCATGATCACTTCTGCTTTTTCAGACAAGCAGGGGGTTTTTTCAGCTTCGATCTCTTTCTCTATCGAGTCGCCTCTCGCTTCCATCGACCCGGACAGCAGAGAGACATCCCGAATGACAATGCCCAAGTCTTCTTCCATTTTCCTGTATTGTTCCCGATGCGCATCTGTCCTCCAGTCCAGCAGAGTGACAATGGTGTATTCTTTTCTTGGAAAGACCGCCTGGATGGATTCAATAATATTCAGGGCCGTTTTCCCTGTCGTTGACTCATCATCCACAAGAACAATCGGATTCGGATGATCAAAAAATTCAGTTCCCGCATAGCACCGGTGAGACGTCGCATGGGAGTGCTCTTCTTCAAAGTTAATAGCCGATTTCAAGCCATCTACTTCCTCACGCGTTGTATGAAGAAACCTCGCATTTTCAAAGCAATTGAATACAGCATGGCCCAGTGCTGTCGCGGTTTCGGCAAAACCGATAAAGACCGTCTCTTCCGGCAGGGGGAATTTTTCCTGCTGGACTGCCTGATGCAAAAGCTCTCCTGCCTCTCCGGTTTCAATAGCCTCCCTGATTTCCTCTTTGAAAGGGTGGACCGCCCCATGAACCTTTTCCATGTACTGGGCAGCCAGAGCGGCTCCCGCCATCAATGAAACTCTTGGAGAAACAGGAAGATGCTTGCCAAGCACCTTGCTGATAAAAAGAAAGCTTCTTTTTTTATTAATCCTTGCCCCCATTTCAAACAGACTGTTTAGGGAAAGCTGAAGAGGATTATCTCTGATCTCAATGCTGACGCTGATTTTATCTAAAATTTCCAGCGAGGCTTTTCTCGCTTTCTCTTGTGTTAAGAAGGTCAATGAAGGATTGTTGTTCATGAAGCACCCCGTAAATGGAAGATTTGAGCAGCACTTTACGCGCCCAGTTAGTATGTGGCTTAACTTCATTCATCTTGTTGGCGTATGAGCTTTTAAACACACCATTGGTCCCGTCAAGACTCTCCAGAATAGACCTGGCATCCATATATTCCTCATGGGTGACAACGTTCAGGGCATGAACAACTTTTACATGAGTAGGATGAATCACCGTTTTCCCGACTAGCCCATTCGTTTTGTCCAGCATAATTTCATGGATAAGCGCGTCTTCAAAGCGGCTGATCATCTCCGTCCGGACCTGAAGACCGTTTCGTCCAAATGCCTGCTGAAACGGGGATTGCCTGATTTGGGGTTTCATAATGCGTTTCGAACCATAGAAGTACTCCCAAACCGGTCCTGAAATCACATATTCCTTAGAACTTCTTCCAAATAGATTAATAATATCCGTAATGCAGTCGCGGATCACTGAAATATCATAAATGGTCGTATCGCTGCTTCTCCTGATCCCAAATAATCCCGAGAAATCCGTGGCGCCGATGCGGACATTCAGCACAAGCGGATAATAATGATCGAGCAGTTCTTTAATCCCGCAAAGAGCATCCGTCCTGGATTCTTTATAAATAATTTCATAGGATTCTAGAATCGGCATGCCATACAGCGTTAATCCAAGATCCTTATTCGCTTCCTGGAGAGCTTCAAAATAAACGCGGCCGTTCGATGCAGTAAATTTCGGGAAAATAAAGCCGCAAAGAACACCTGCCGCCTTCCCGAGCCGGCCAATCAGTCTCTTCATCTGTTCCGCTTCTCTCACCCGTATAAAAATCAAGGGAAGAGAGTCTTCATGAAAAGAACCGGTTTCCATGCTTGTATAAATATTCCTAAGCTGTTCCACCGTATTAACTTCCGCAGCCTCTACCTCATTATCACCAATGGAATCCTCCAGGCAAATCGCCATGCTCGTCAAACCTTCATGCTTGCCCTCAAGATATTTCCCAGATAGCACATCACTAGAAATCTGCTCTCTCGTTCCCGGCATATAAAGAGTGGCTCCAAGCGCATAAGCCAGCTGTTCTTTAGAGGAGGTCCGGCTAAATGAAATTGGCTTACTGTAAAAAATGTCGTCCAGCATATGAACCGGAAGATAGTGAAAATGTCTCAAAAAATCCCCTCCTCTTCTAATGATCTGCTATATGAAAAACTCCAGGGAGGAAGGCTGAACGCCTTCCATCTTCTCTTTCTTAAACCTGCAGCCCGTAGTTGCGGCAAAGGGCAGCCAGACCGCCTGAAAACCCGCTTCCAATGGCGTTGAATTTCCAGTCAGATCCGTGCTTGTACAATTCGCAAACCACAACCGCTGTTTCAATCGAAAAATCTTCACCGAGATCATAGCGGAGAATTTCTTTATCGGATTGTGCATCCACAATGCGGACAAACGCATTGGATACTTGTCCAAAGTTCTGTCTTCTTGCATCTGCATCATGAATGGTCACGGCAATGCCAATCTTATCAATGTGAGCCGGCATGAGTGAAAAATCCACGAGAATCTGCTCATCATCGCCTTCTCCTTCACCCGTACGGTTATCACCCGTATGCTCAACTGCCCCGTTCGGACTTTTCAGCTGATTGTAAAAAATAAACTCACTGTCATTTTGAACCTTGCCGGAAGCATCGGCCAGAAAAGCGGAGGCATCCAAATCAAAGTCATGCCCCCCATTGTATCTGTTCGTATCCCATCCAAGTCCGACGGCTACTTTTGTAAGTCCCGGATTGGTTTTGGTCAAATCAATTCTTTGACCTTTTGATAAGGAAAGTGTCATCGTGATCCCCCATTCCGATTGTATGTTCATTCTAAAAAAAGGGGCGACCTTCAGCCGGCTCCCCTCTCTGTTCTTGCGTTAAATGTTTTGGCTTAGTGATTGCGACGGTTGATTTCCGGGCTGCCGGCATTTTTTACCTCAGCCCATAACTGTCAGAAACGAGCAAAGCCAATGTGTAAAAGAGGGCGGCCATTCAGAAATAAGCCACCCCGATTTTATTCAGACGCCAATTAGACGTTTAAGCCGTAGTCGCTTACCAGTGAAGCAAGTCCGCCTTGATACCCGCTGCCGATTGCACTGAACTTCCACTCCGCGCCGTGACGGTAAAGCTCCCCTACTACTACTGCTGTTTCAATGGAGAAATCTTCTCCAAGATCATAGCGGATTAATTCCTCGCCATTGGATTCGTTTAGAATACGCACATAAGAATTGCTCACTTGTCCAAAGTTTTGGCTGCGTGTTTCAGCATCATGAATCGTAATCGTGAACGCAATTTTTTGAATGCTTTCAGGTACGCTTGTCAGGTTTACTTTCACCTGCTCATCATCGCCTTCACCTGCACCTGTGCGGTTATCTCCTGTGTGCTCAACCGCGCCGTTCGCACCTTTTGTGTTGTTGTAGAAAACAAAGTCTGCTTCAGAAGAGCATTTTCCTTCGGCATTTAATAGGAAAACAGAGGAGTCCAGGTCGAAATCCTGCCCGCCGTCATATTTATTTACGTCCCAGCCAAGTCCTACCACGATATTTGTTAAGCCAGGGTTTGATTTTGTTAAATCTACTTTCTGTCCTTTTGCTAAGCTGATTGCCATTGTGCATAACCTCGCTTTTTATAGTTTTTTAATCCTGCATAGCGTGCAGGAGTTTCTTACTCTATAAGACTTTTATTCTATTACACGTAGCGGTTTGCAATTTCACTGATCGATGTATCCTTTGTTCCGTCGCCTATAGCTGAGAATTTCCATTCTCCGTTATGGCGGTAGATTTCACCGGGAACAAGCGCCATCAGACCGGAAAAATTATCCGTCAGGTTAAAGTGGACAAGCTCACTTCTGCTGGAGTTATCCACAACGCGGATAAATGCGTTTTGAATCATCCCAAAATCCTGCTTGCGCTGAACCGCCTGATAAATGTTTACAACGAAAACGAGCCTATGTATATGTGAAGGTACCCGGCTAAGGTCAATTTTAACCTGTTCGTCGTCCCCTTCTCCTTCTCCGGTCAGGTTATCGCCTGAGTGCTGCACACTGCCGCAGGAGCTTGTTTTGTTGCCGAAATAGATCAAATCCTTTTTATCCGCAAGCTTGCCGCTCTCATTCAGCATCAGCACAGACGCATCACAGTCAATGTTGCTGCTTCCTCCGCCGAAACCAAAGAAACCGCCGCTCTTCTTAACTGGATCCCAGCCTAGTCCAACCGTAATGGAAGACAATCCGGCTCTGCCTTTAGTTAAATCAATCTTTTGCCCTTTTTGCAAGGAAATGGCCATTCTTCAACACTCCTTCCCAGTAATAAAGCCTTTAAAACCTTTGTTTTTGCTATTGCCGCCAAATATGAAGCCGCATACAGCGTTCCAAGAAAATGATACCACAATTTTTCCAAAGCATTCAACTTTGAGCGACAATGTTCCCTGTCTTTCAACAGGGTGAAAACACCTACATCAGGTTTATACGGATAAGCACGGCGCAAAGTTTCATTTTTTGCAGAATTTTGGCCGGCAGGAATTTTTATAACGGTTGCGGGGAATCGGGTGTGCCCGATTATGCTGTTGCACTGACCCCCGCTCCGCTAAAGCACTAAACCTCCGTCCCCACTCTTGTTAAACCCCCTGTATACTTCGTTTCGTGATGTACCTTCCTTATTCCCCCGGTGCGGTGATGCAATGGGGGTCAGTGCTTGGCTCTGACCCCCGCTCCGCTAAAGCACTAAACCTCCGTCCCCACTCTTGTTGTAGCCCCTGTATACCTCGTACCGTGATGTACCTTCCTTGTTCCCCCGGTGCGGTGATGCATTGGGGGTCAGTGCTTGACTCTGACCCCCGCTCTGCTAAAGCACTAAACCTCCGTCCCCCCCTCTTGTTAAACCCCCTGTATACTTCGTATCGTGATGCATCTTCCTTGTTCCCCCGGTGCGGTGATGCATTGGGGGTCAGTGCAACCCAGTGCAACCCAGTGCAACCCAGTCCAAACTAGTCCAACCCACTCCAACCCCCAAATCAAATCCAGCAATCTCCCACCCTATACCTGGAAACGTTTTAGGTTTTCCCCCCAAAAAAACAGCGGTCTCTGGATGAGATCCGCTGTTTCCTGTTACTTTCTGTGCATTTTAAATTCCAAAAACAATTCATTATAATGGGCGAGCATCTTCTTCCCAAGGTTATCGTACACTTCCAGCTTTTCGGTGGTTGCCGCATCCGGATAGAAGCGTTCGTCGCCTGAGATTTCTTTTGGAAGAATGGAGAGTGCTTTTTTGTTTGGAGTGGAGTAGCCGACGTATTCCGCGTTTTGGGCGGCGACATCCGGTTCAAGCATAAAGTTGATGAACTGGTGGGCCGCTTTTTTGTTTGCCGCGGTTTTCGGTATTACCATGTTATCAAACCAAAGATTGGAGCCTTCTTCCGGAACGACGTAGTCGAGCTTTTCATTTTCGCCCATGATTTCAGAAGCGTCCCCTGACCAGACGACACCTGCTGCTGCTTCTTCATTGGCAAGCAGCATTTTGATTTCATCTCCTACGATTGCTTTGACGTTCGGTGTAAGAGTGTTCAGTTTTTTCTTCGCCTGCTGGAGATGGGCTTCGTCTGTGTCATTGAGCGAGTAGCCGAGACTGTTCAATCCCATTCCCATTACTTCCCTTGCTCCGTCGGCGAGCAGGATTTTATTTTTCATCTCCTGGTCCCACAGGTCTTCCCAGCTGGTGATCTTTTTTCCGCCAAGCATGTCAGGGTTGTAAACGATGCCGACCGTTCCCCAGAAATATGGAATCGAATATTTGTTTCCGGGATCAAAGGATAAGTCCATGAATCTGGAATCGATATTCTTCAAATTCGGCAGTTTGGAATGATCAAGCGGAATCAGAAGATGATCTTCCTTCATTTTGCTGATTGCGTACTCGGATGGGATGGCAACGTCGAACGTCGTTCCTCCCTGTGAGATTTTTGTCATCATCGCTTCATTGGAATCGAACGTCTGGTAGATGACTTTGATGCCTGATTCCTTTTCAAAACGGTCGATCAGTTCAGGATCTACATAGTCTCCCCAATTGTAGATCGTAATTGTATTTCCGCCTGAATAGCCCTGGGAGCTGTTCAGCTGATTGATGGATACATAAAGGACAAGAGAGATAACGGCAATCGCGATAAAAGCGTTTAGCAGCTGTTTCATTTTCGGATTGCCACTCCCTTCGCACGGTTATTCCGCTGAGTGATAAAGTAATAGCCGACCACAAGCACAATCGTCACGAGGAAGATCAGCGTGGATAGAGCATTGATGGTTAATGAAATTCCCTGACGCGCCAGTGAATAGATTTCAACTGAAAGCGTGGAAAATCCGTTCCCGGTAACAAAGAACGTAACCGCAAAATCATCGAGCGAATAAGTTAAAGCCATAAAGAATCCGGCAAAAATACCCGGTGTGATATATGGAAGCACCACTTTAGTCAGAACTTCTCTCCTGCTTGCCCCAAGATCTCTTGCCGCATCCACGAGCGAGGAGCTCATCTCCTCAAGCTTTGGCAGAACCATAATGACCACAATCGGGACGCTGAACGCAATATGGGAGAGCAGAACCGAAGTGAAGCCCAGCTTGATTCCAATCATGGTAAATAAAATGAGAAAGGATGCGCCAATGATGACATCCGGGCTTACAATCAGAACATTATTCAAAGTAAGAAGCGTATTTTTCGTTTGTCTTCTTTTTACATACGTAATCGCCAGTGCGCCAAGAACGCCGACAATAGTCGAAATGGCCGAAGACAGCAACGCGATAATTAACGTGTTCAGAACAATAATCAAAAGTCTTGTATCCTGAAAAACTTCCTTGTACCAATCCAGTGTAAAGCCTTCGAAATCTCTCATCGTTCCCCCGCTGTTGAACGAATAATACATAAGGTAAAAAATAGGCGCATAGAGAATCGCAAAGACGAGAATTAAATATAGATTGGATAGCTTGCTGGATTTTCTCATCTTGCGCTCCTCCTCCGGTTATTGGTTAACAATATAATGATGGCCATCGCAATAATCAGGAAGACCGCAATCGTGGCGCCCATTCCCCAGTCCTGTGTGACAAGGAAGTGCTGCTCAATCGCGGTTCCAAGGGTAATGACCCGGTTTCCGGCGATGAGCCGGGTGATCATGAACAGGGAAAGCGCAGGAATAAATACTGCCTGGCAGCCTGATTTCACACCCGAAATCGTCAGCGGGAAAATCACCTTTTTAAAGGTCTCCCACTGAGAAGACCCAAGATCTCTCGCTGCATCCACAAGAGAAGGATTCATTTCCTCAAGGGAATTATAAATGGGCAAAATCATAAACGGGATAAAGATATAAACCGAAACGAATACAAAGCTGAAGTCCGTAAACAGAATCTGCTGCCTGCCTGCCCCGAGCCATTCAAGCAGATTATTTGCCGTTCCGTACGTTCCGAAAATCCCAAGGAAAGCATAAGCCTTCAGCAAAAGGTTGATCCACGTCGGCAGGATGATCAGCAGCAGCCAGAGCTGTTTGTGCTTCGTTTTTGTCAGCAAATAGGCAGTCGGGTACGCAATCAGCAAAGAAAACAGCGTGATTAAAAAGGCATACCAAAAGGAGCTTAGCGTCATTTGCATATAAACCGGGGTAAAGAACTTCGCATAGTTGGACAGCGTTAAGTTGCCTTCAATATCAAATAAAGAATAATAAAAAATGAGAACAATGGGTGCCGCTACAAAGAGCACGATCCACAGGACGTAAGGGATTAAATACAGATTGCGCGATTTAGTTTGCATGGCTGTCTCCGGCATACGATTCCAGACGCTTATCGAATTCTTCTTCTGTCTCATTGAATCTCATGACATGAATCGCTTCCGGTTCGAAATCGAGCCCGATTTCATCTCCGACCGTTGCCTTTTTCGTGGAATGAACCAGCCATTCATTTCCTGCTTCATCGTAGCAGCAGATTTCATAGTGTACCCCTCTGAAAAGCTGCGAATCCACTTTAACCTGAAGCTTTCCTGCATCTCTTTTGGCAATAACCAAATCCTCGGGCCTTACGATAATTTCGACGGATTCCTTTGGAAGGAAGCCCCGGTCCACACATTCAAATTGCTGTCCCGCAAACTCCACGAGGTAATCCTCAAGCATCGTTCCCGGTACGATGTTGGATTCTCCGATGAAGTCTGCTACAAACCGGTTAATCGGCTCATCGTAAATGTCTGTCGGAGTTCCGCTCTGCTGGATTTGCCCTTTGTTCAGGACAAAGATTTCATCCGACATCGCCAGGGCTTCTTCCTGGTCATGTGTAACGAATATAAATGTGATGCCAAGTCTGCGCTGCAGCTCTCTCAATTCATACTGCATCTCCGTCCGCAGCTTCAAGTCCAATGCAGAGAGCGGTTCATCCAGAAGAATAACCTCAGGTTCGTTTACAATCGCGCGCGCAATAGCCACACGCTGCTTTTGCCCCCCGGACATTTCCGTGATTTCACGGGTTTCATATCCTTCAAGATTCACAAAGCGAAGGGCTTCCTTCACTTTTTCTGTAATCTGCTCTTTCTTCATTTTCTTGATCCGCAATCCGAAGGCGACGTTTTCAAACACATTTAAATGCGGAAATAGCGCGTAGTCCTGAAACACGGTGTTGACCTGGCGTTTATTGGCCGGTACCTGATTAATCTTTTTTCCGTTAAAATAGATGCTGCCTTCTGTCGGCTCGGTAAATCCGGCAATCAGGCGGAGAATGGTCGTTTTGCCGCAGCCGGACGGGCCAAGCAGCGTGTAAAATTTCCCTTTTTCAATTTCAAAGCTTACAGCGTCCAAAACGGGGACGGCTTGGTCATACTGCTTCGTAACCCCTTCAAAGCGGATAATGGTTTCGTTTTTCATAACAGCCTCCTTGAGATAAGTGATTTAAACAAACGTTTGATTAGATTATAAGTAGGACTCCGTAGCAACAAGGAGAATCTCAGAACTCCCGCTGAAATCATTCGTAATCTGATGGGAATCTGAGGCAGAAAAATAAATGGATTCGCCTGCATTTGCACTGTAGTAGCGGGTTCCAATCCGGATTGAAACCCTTCCTTTTATGACGTATCCAAATGTTTCGGACAAGGAAGGTTCGAATTCTTTAAACTCTCCCCTTTCTTTAAAAGAAAGGCGGATCGGTTCCATTTCTTTTTCATTGGATTCAGGAACTAGCCACTGAATGGCATAGCCCTTTTCCTCATCCTTATACCCTGTTTGATCCTCTTCTGTGTACACTACTTTCTGAATGGCGTCTCCCGATTCAAAGAACTTCTCCGGTGTGCATCCAAGCACTTCCAATATACTGAAAAAAGTATCCAGGGAAGGCGAACTCAAGTCCCGTTCAAGCTGGGATATGTAGCCCTTGCTCAAATCCGTCCGCTCTCCGAGTTCTTCCTGAGTCAGTCCGCTTTTTAGCCGAAGGTTTTTTATTTTTTTCCCGATTTGCATACGTTACCCTTCATTCCTGTTTATAATAGGTAAACTTCCAAGAGAAGAAGTTTTGTTTTACATTACTAAAAGTTTACTTTAAGCATCCTTTATTATAATATTGCCAGACTGAATTTCAATAGATATTTGTTATTTTCCATAAAAAAACACACCGTTCTGAAACGGTGTGCGGGTGTTTTTATACTTTTTCCAGAAAATGAACCTCTCTTGTATCCACAAGGGGCGCAATCGCTTCTCTGTAAGCCTTGTAATGAGGGGCCTGCATATGGGAGTCCACTGCCGCCTGATCCTTCCAGTTTTCATAAAAAACGAACACGCCCGGGTCCTCCTTGGAGCGGTGAAGATCATAGCTTATGCAGCCTTCTTCTGCTCTGGAAGGAGCAATGGCTTTTTTCATTTCTGCAAACAGCTGCTCTTCTTTGCCTGATTTTGCTTTCATAATGGCATTGATGGTTACCTGTGACATCATCATTCCTCCTTTTTCATTCTTCCACTATAGATCAAATTCTCCTGCTTGAATAAACATCTGCCTGCCTATCCGTATGTTTAGCATCTCTCAAACGAGGAAAAGCATGAATAGTATCACAAGACACTCACTAAAAAGGAGTTTTACACATGAATCGCTTTACGATACCCAGAGATATCTTTTTTGGAGAGAATGCGCTGGAAAAATTGAAAGAGCTTGAAGGAAAAAAAGCAGCAGTTGTAATCGGAGGCGGGTCTGTCAAAAAAAGCGGACACCTTGATACCATTCTATCCCACCTTTCAGAAGCAGGCATTGAGTCAAAGGTAGTGGAAGGCTTTGACGGGGAACCAACTGTTCAAACGGCCCGGGATCAGGCCCGGCATCTACGCGATTTCGAACCGGATTGGATTATTGGAGTGGGCGGCGGCTCCCCGATGGATGCTGCGAAGGCGATGTGGATTTTCTATGAGTATCCTGATATTGCATTTGAAGAAACGATTGAACCGTTCAATCTGCCTCCTCTCCGCAAGAAGGCGAAGTTTATCGGGATTCCGACGACGAGCGGGACGGCATCCGAAATCTCCAATTTATCGGTCATTACTGATGGAGACACCGGGGTTAAATATCCAATCGCAAGCTTTGAGCTGACACCGGACCTCGCGATTATTGATCCGGTCATGGTGGAAGACCTGCCGCATAAATTAATTGCTTACAGCGGAATGGACGCTGTTACCCATAGCATCGAATCTTATGTAGCGAAGCCAAGAACGGTTTTCACCGATTCTCTGGCGATCGAAGCGGCTGAAATTTTAAAGGACCATCTCGTTTCTTCCTATAACGGCAGCAAGGAATCAAGAGAAAAGGTCCATTATGCGCAGGCAATGGCCGGAATGGCCTTCTCTAATGCCGTACTCGGCAATGTGCACAGCATGGCGCATAAAAGCGGCCCGACTTTTGAAATTCCGCACGGGTGCGCAAACGGAATATACCTGCCGTATGTGATTCAGTTTAACCGCACCGTCTCCGCTGACCGTTTTGCTTCCATCGCGAAGCGTCTCGGTCTTGATGGCGAAAACAGTGAAGAGCTGACCGACTCGCTTATTGAATGGGTACGATCCATGAACAAACAAATGAACGTGCCGAATTCTTTGAAGGAATACGGAGTTTCAGAGGAACTGTTCACGAAACACGCAGATGAAATGGCTAAAAATGCGCTGGAGGATCCATGCACCTCCACGAACCCGCGCGAAACTTCTCACGAAGAAATGAAAAAGCTTTTCCATGCGGCTTATTATGGAGAAGACGTTACCTTTTAATCCGGGTCCCAAGAGTCTTTGCTCTTGGGATTTTCTTATTCATCGTCTTTAAAGATTTCGGCTAAAAACTTCTTCCTGTTATCCAAAAAATATTTAGTCAGCTGGTAATGTCCGGTCTGTTCGTATTCGGTTTCCACAAGTTCCCCTTCATCAAATAACAGAATAGACGCACCTGGATAGCCAAGTAGAATCGGTGAATGAGTCGCAATGATAAACTGAGAGTCTCCATCCCTCGTCAAATCATAAATGATCCTGAGCAGACTCAATTGTCTTTGTGGAGACAAGGCTGCCTCCGGCTCGTCCAGCAGATAAATCGCTTTTTCCCCGAGGCGGTTTGTAAAAAGGCTTAAAAAAGATTCTCCGTGAGACTGGCTATGAAGAGATTTCCCTCCGTAGCTTTTCAGTACAGGCGGATCTTGTTTAGCCATTTCATCAATATGGCTTGCAAAGTGATAGAATGATTCTGCTCTGAAAAAAAATCCGTCTGCCGCTTTTGGAAACCAGGAAAGCTGCAAGTGTTCACCGAGGTCTGACCGGGAGGCATCCACCTCATACTGATTATTCCTGCTTCCCCCTGCTGTATGAAATCCGCACTGATCAGCAATTGCTTCAAGCAGCGTTGATTTTCCGGAACCGTTTTCTCCGCAAAAGAACGTTACAGGACTGCTGAACTCCAGTTCCTGCAAGTCCCTTATAACCGGGATATTAAACGGATAATGATCCGGTCTCAATCCGCTGAATGGCCTGAGCCGGATGCTTCTTAAAAACACAGCTGACTCCCCCTTTTTTCCCCTCATTATATATTATTTCGCTAAAACGGCCTTGTTTTTCAGATAAACGGGTATAAACAGGATATATTCATCGTTATTAAAGGAGGATTCATCCATGTTTACAACCAAACAACAGTTCATACAGGAATGGAATCGCGAAGCGGAAGCAACAGAGAAAATTCTCCATGCTTTAACCGACTCATCGCTAACCCAGGAAATAGCCCCTGGATATAATCATCTCGGCGGACTTGGGTGGCATATTACCGTTGCCATCTACAGCATGCTTTCCCAAACCGGATTAAATTTTCAGCACCCTGCGAACGTAGAAAACGTACCCGAATCAGCAGAAGAAATTGCTTCTGCCTATAAAGATACAAGCCATTCAATGATAAAGGCCGTTCAGGAACAGTGGACTGATGAGAGTCTGAGTGAAAGCCGCGATATTTTCGGAAATGAAACACCGGTTCACGAAATCCTTCGTATCCTCATTCAGCACCAGGCCCACCACCGCGGACAAATGACCGTCCTCATGCGCCAGGCAGGCCTTACCGTGCCGGGTGTGTACGGACCAAGCAAGGAAGAATGGGCGAATATGAATTCACTTGGCTGATCAAGAAGCTGGCAGATTCCCTGCCAGCTTTTTTCCCCTTTTAAATTACAGGTGCATATATGAAGCTCGCTGGACATGCTAATATGCAGAGGCGGTGAAATGAATGAAACTGCTCGTTTTATCCGATACCCATATTCCAAAGAGAAGCAAAGCCTATCCAGACCGGCTGCTTGAAGAGTTGAAACAAGCCGACGCCATTCTGCATGCCGGTGATTTTCTGACAGCCGATGCGTACCATGAATTGTGCGGCTACGGAATGGTGTATGCTGTATATGGCAACGCAGATAACGAAGACGTGAAGAGCATGCTTCCGGATAAACAGCTGCTCAAGATGAACGGCTTTACAATCGGACTCATTCACGGCCATGAAGGCAAAGGCCGAACAACGGAAAAACGGGCTCTGAATGCCTTTCAAGACCAAAAGCTCGATTGTCTTATTTTTGGGCATTCCCATATTCCCGTACATAAACAGGAAGGAGATCTTCTGCTTTTTAATCCAGGCTCCCCTACGGATAAAAGAAGACAGCCCTTCTTTTCATACGGGATCCTTACCCTTGAACAGGAGCTTCGTGCCGAACACATTTTTTTTGAAAAAGGCTCTGTTAAACCTGGCTGTTGATTTCCACTCCAATCAACAGGTGCTAATAATCAACAACATGCTTTAACTTAGCCCGAAAAAATAAAACGGATTTCACAAAGGAGAATGAACCATGGAAGCATTTAAAGTGACTTTTCATAAAGAAGATGAAACCGGGGATATGACGGTTTATAAACTGTCGGAAGAAGATTTCGCAGCCAAAACGGAAGGCGGAACGCGCCATTTATTCGAGCTTGATACAAACGCAGGGTATTTTGTGTTTTTCGATGCGGAGGATAAAGACCGGAATGAATCGTATCTTGTCCTTCACTATGAGGAAAATGAAGAAGATCCATCCGCCTGCTATGGCTTTGAACTGAAAGATTTTTATCAGTTCACGGCTCTTTACTTAAATGACCTCGAATTCAGCGAGGAACAGGAAGCGATGGAAGGTGAAGAAGAAGCCTATGGCCCGATTCATCATCTCGCCCATCTGATGTTTCATATTGTGGAAGCGGGAAATCACTCTTCATAAGAAAAAGGCTGCTCATCCGGCAGCCTTTTTCTTATTCTTGTTCTTGTTCCGGTTCCGGAAGATTCTCCAGGCAGTATGAAGCAACCATGGCTTCCTCTTCCTCATCCAATCCGAAATCAAAGCTTTGTTCAGTTTCTTTTTCATAAAATTGATATTGGGTAATTCGAGCCTGCTCATTTTCAATCAGAAAAATGACTCTCAGATAGATTCCGTTCTCAGAATAAAGCTCATCATCCTCCGGAACATCCAAATCCAAAAGGAATTCATACCGGTCTCCAGGCAGGATTCCAAACGGATCTTCAAGCAGTTCGGCTTCATGTCCAGTAATCGTCAGCATGCAAGCACCGTCCTTTCTACTTATTGCTTCACTCGGATTATACACAACTTATCCCCTCAAAGAAACGTGTAGGATGATGAAAAAACGGGAAAAGATGAATAGGTGCTTAAAAACGGCACCGACATCGAAAGGAGCGATTCAGCTTGAGCACCAAATTAACCGAAATGGCAGAAGAGGTAGCAGGCAAGTCATTCGATCCGGCCGAAAAAGAACAGGAACATAAAGCAACAGGTCTTGAAGTCACTTACGAACAAATCGGCGATCATTACTCAGCAGGAACCATTGACCAGAAAATTGAGGCGAAAAATTAGTGAACAGCGGAAAAACGGGAGCCCCTGCTCTCGTTTTTTTTAAAATCAAAAAAAAATGACTCGGGTAACACTGCTGGATTTTACTTTGAATGCATTTTAAAAAACCGGGAAGCATAGGCTCCCCGGTAAAAGTGTCAAATGGTGCGGATTGCTTCCTCTATCTCCGTATCTCCGCTGACTAAATCAAAGGAACGTTTGACTGTGTGCTCCTCGGAAAGGACGGCGGCAATTACTTTCGCTACATCTTCACGGGAGATCGATCCCCGCTCAAGATTTTCAGCAGCCTTGACCTTTCCTGTTCCAGGCTCATTCAGCAATCCGCCCGGACGTACAATGGTATAATCCAGACCGCTTCTTTCAAGCTCCTTGTCCGCATAGTGTTTAGCGGCGTAATAAGGCAGCAGCTTCTCATTCCAGTTCTCCCGGTTGTGAGCCTGAAGGGCACTCACCATCACAAAACGCTGAACACCTGTATTCCGGGCTGCTTCAATCAGCTTGCCGGCACCATCCAAATCAATAAGAAGCGTTTTGTCTGATCCGGTGCTTCCTCCCGATCCTGCCGTAAAAATCACGGCGTCCTTTCCTTTAACTGCCTTTTCAAGATCGGAAACCGTTCCTTCTAAATCTGCCAGCACCGTTTCAATTCCTTTTGCCGCAAAAGCATCCGCCTGCTCCTGCTTCCTTACCATAGCGAACGGAGTATGCTCTCCTCCGTTTTTAAGAATTTCCGTAACCTGCTTTCCGATTTGTCCATTTGCTCCTGCAATTAGTACTTTCATCTTGCACCTCTCCTTTCTGCTGTTTTTATCATGTCCATATTGTTTCAAAGAAAAAGACCTTTTTCAAACAAGCTGTTTATGGAATGGGTTAATTAAACGTTTGTTTAAAGGGAAGCGTCTCTTTTTCGGTTTTGCGGGGCATAGAACTCTTTTTTCCGTCATGTCCGGCACCCCTTTTCCATCTTGTCCGGGATTTTTGTCCGGCATTGCACGCTTTTTCCTGTCATGTCCGGCATTGTTGTCCGGCATCGCTCTCTTTTCCCGTCTTGTCCGGCATTGTTGTCCGGCATCGCACGCTTCCCCCCTCATGTCCGGCATTGTTGTCCGGCATCGCTCTCTTTTTCCCGTCTTGTCCGGCATTGTTGTCCGGCATCGCTCTCTTTTCCCCGCCATGTCCGGCATTATTGTCCGGCATCGCACCCTTTCCCCCTCATGTCCGGCATTGTTGTCCGGCATCGCACGCTTTCCCCCCTCATGTCCGGCATCGTTGTCCGGCATCGCACGCTTCCCCCTCATGTCCGGCATCGTTGTCCGGCATCGCACGCTTTCCCCCTCATCCCATCCTTTTCCGTCATGTCCGGCGTCGCAAGCTCGCCCCAATGTCCAACATTTCCCGCTTTTCCCCTCTCTATAATTCCATCCTTCCGCCGGCCTTCTTCTCCATCCCAAGATGGATGACGGAAGCCTGCAACTGGGATAAAATAGGTTCAGGATAAAGAAAGGAAGTTTTTAACATGAATTCTTTACGGATGGTTCATCCTATTGCCTGGAATATCATCATCGGCACCCTGTTCAGCCGCATGGCGACGTCGATGAGCATTCCGTTCCTGGCAATCTATTTAACAGGGAAGCTGAATGTTTCGGCTTCCGTAACAGGCGCCATTATTGCATCCAGTTCGATTGTTGGGATTGCTGCCAGTTTTTATGGAGGGTACTTGTCCGACCGCTTCGGGCAAAAGCCGGTGCTCCTGATCTCCATTTTCACTTGGAGTCTTGTCTTCATAGGATTTGCCCAATCTTCAGCGGTTTGGATGTTTTTTGTAATGAATGCCCTGAATGGCCTTTGCCGGGCTGTATTCGAACCCACCTCCAGAGCGATTCTTTCTGATGTAACGGAGGAAAAAAACCGGCTTGTGCTGTTTAATCTTCGCTATACGGCTATAAATATCGGAGTGGTATTCGGTCCGATTATCGGATTGCAGCTTGGATCTTCAACTGCTCTTACACCTTTTTATTACGCAGCAGGAGCCAGTTTCCTGTACGGGCTGTCACTGGTTTACATGCTTTCCGTACACAGGATCGGCAAGGCTTCTTCTGCAAAGGGGATAGTATCGGTGAAAGAAGCATTTGGCGTATTGAAGAAGGATACGGTGTTTTCACTTGGACTGGCGGGAATTATTCTGTCTGTAGCCGGGTATTCCCAGTTCAGTTCCACCCTGCCTCAATTCTTTGCGATGTCGCCGAAAATTGAAAACGGAGCCCAGTTCTTCTCCCTGATGCTTACGCTGAATGCGGTGGTGGTCATTGTTTTTCAGTATCCGCTCATACAGTTTGGAAAAAAGTACAGCCCGGTTTTATCCATCATGCTTGGAAACATTCTCGTGTCCATCAGTCTGCTGGGCTTCAGTCTGACAGACGGCCTGCTGGGCATTCTCGGCATTGTGGTCCTGTTTACTATGGGAGAAGTGCTGATGTTCTGTATGACCGATCTGTTTGCGGACCAGCTGGCAAAACCCGGTCTTAAGGGGTCCTATTTCGGTGCAATGGGATTCACCGGCATCGGGAATGTCATCGGACCCTTCGCAGGAGGAATGATGCTTGATTCTTTCGGTGCTTCCAAGCCGCTCCTTCTCTTTGGTTCTCTTGCTCTGCTGACTGCACTTGGAATTCCTTTCCTTTATAAAGTGTATAAAATGAGCCGTCTCAAACCGGTTTCTGCGCCTGTAAAAGAAAAAGCCCTTCAGCACTAACGGCGGCTGCCATACACCAGTTTTAATGAATATGTTCAGAAAGGAGTGGAGGAATTGATAAAAGGAATATATGAAGCTCATTTGCCAGTGAAAAATATAGATGATTCATTAGAATTTTACCAAAAATTAGGTTTGAAATTTGCCTGGAGGGATGAAGAAACGGCCTTCTTATGGATTGAAGAAGGGAAGTCCTGGCTGGGATTATGGGAAGGAAAAGAATATCAAACGCCTTACCATCCCTCTTTAAGGCACATTGCTTTTCAGGTTTTATATGAAGATTTAAAGGAATCACTTAAATGGTTAAAATCTATTCAAGTTGAGGCTGTGCCATTTGGGCGCAGAAAATCGGTTGAGCCTTTTATCCGGCCGCATCAAGGAAACGCATCTGTTTACTTTAAAGACTTAGATGGCAACAGTTTGGAATTAATGTGCCATGTTGAAGTTCCTAAAGATTTGGAACATCTAACGGATAAGTTCTCCTTTGAAGATTGGGAGGAATTATTTAACTGAAGGGATCTTGCATTATTTTCTTTCATCTTCAGTGAACAGAGTGCCTATTATGATAAAAAGTGACGGGAGACAGATGCTCCAGTCACTTTTTTTTGCTATCTATATGCTTATTTCCTGTTTTGCTCATTCGGCTTCTAGTTCTTCTCAATCACAATAAAACACGTACTGTCCGGAAGCGCCACCGGGTTTCGGTTTTCATCGAATAGTTCGATTTTCGGAGATAAATGTCCGTCATATCCTTCCTGTAAATAATGTTCAAAAAGCAGAATGTTTGCTTCTTCGCCAAGCGCCGCCTGAATGAAATCCTTAAATTGCGAAGGTGTAAAATAGCCGAATTGCTCCTGCACTTCATGCGGGTAGGCTTCTTCTCCCCATGTATAGGTATAGAGGAATTCCATCGCATCGTTTACTTTCAAAAGGACAGCATCTTCTCCAGTGATTGAGTAGTCGATGGCCCTTCCTTTAAAATCGTTCACATATCTTTTGAAAAAGGAAAGACCATTCGGATCTTTGAAACGAATGATCCGTTTCTGGTCCGCCGGTTCGGTCATGATGCCGTCCCGGATAATGATTCTTCCTTTTCTCCTCAGAGCTTTAAGTGAGCTTCTCAGCGTTTGTGCAATAACCTGATGATTAAACTTTTTACCTTCAAAAGGAATATAGGAGAACATTTCATGAAGGATGGATGAGAACACAATCGTGTCTGCTCCTTCTTCCCCTATGTATTGCTCAAGCTGTAAAGCATCCCCCTGCATGACTTCCCAAGAAGCCTGTTCCCGCTGCTTTTTCCTCTTTAATTCTTCTACTACATTCACCGCAATGTCGATTCCAATCACAGCGGATTCGGGATGGTAACGGCTCAGCAGATCAAGCATGACTCCGCCGCCCGGGCCTATATCGACCATCGTTGCGCCAGCGGCATAATCGGAAATCTTTTTCTTGAAGTCCTGTGAGCTGTTCATATCACTCAAATACGTTTGCTCATTATTCAGCCGGTCATACGCGTCTTTTCTGAAATGGAACAAATCATACAGCAGAACAATGGCCCGGTCATAAAGGGGCGATTTTTCTGCCTCCTGGCAAAACTCGATCAGTTTTTCCCCTGCTGCTGAAAAAGCAAATCCGGCGCCCATCATCTCCATCTGTTCATTCAGCGGAACAGCCCTTAGCCGCACATGCTCATTTACCGGGCTCTTTCCGTCCAGGAGCTCATCAATCGTGTGCTCAGCCAGATAGGATTCGATGATTCTCTTTTTATAGATATTAACGGTTTTTCTGCCTTTATAGTCGTAGAAAAGCTCTTTCATCATCGGTTCAAAGGAAAGATGCCTGAGGGAAGAACCGGATACTGCCTTCTCCGTAAGCAGAAAGATTTTAATAAACTCTTCAAAGCTAAAATCGGTAAGGGCCGCTTCCACATACCATAGGTCCGTTGCCTTGAAAAAAACATGGAACCGGGCTTCCGCTTCCGGAAAAGCGCTGATCCATTGATCATATTCCGTTTCAAAATCCTCTCCCAAGGATGCGGCGCGGGTTCTGAGTCTTCTCAATCTCTCGTACAGCGAAAGCTCCCTGGAGCCTTCTCCCTCACATATCCAGCGGATCAATTCCTCCATTTCCTTATGCACCGACTGCCAGATTTCAGGGGAAACCCCTGTAACAACGCATTGATTGAGCGCAAACAGAAGAGGGTACATTTCACGATCGGAAATGCTTATAAGAGGCTGCATGGAATGATAGCGAACCTCTCCTCTCATAAATTGGCCTGCTAAGCCATGGGTGAGGATCAGCACATAAATAAGCTCCTCCCGCTGCCGATCCCGCATTGATTCCGGCAGTTTTTCCATTTCGGAAGCATAAATTTGAGCGGAGCCTATATTATGAATCGCGAGCTGGAAGCCCTGGCTGATCCACTCCCTTCTTTGGTGAGGAAGGCCGCACTTAGCCGTTTCGCTCCAAATCAGAACTTGTTCCGCTGTTTCTTTTTGATCTGGCGAAAGATTCAGTCCATCCAGTACATGGAGTGTTTTTTCAACGTATTCCAGCACCGGATTTTCTGCCATGCGTTCAAGCGATTCCACTTGTTCAAGGTTTACATTTTTCTCTTTGGTCAGTGAAAGAAATTTCAGCCATTTATGCTCCCGAAGCAGCAGCGTATTTCCTGATTTCAGCTGATGTATGGCACGTAAGGATGCAAGCACGTTGTCCGCTCCTTCCCTTCTATTTTTTTACTTCTCTATCATACCTCAGTATGCCGGAAAAGGAATGGCCCGGCCTCTCCCCTCATAGACTGAGAGTAAAAGAAAGGAGCTGGTCCGATGCTTGAATGGAGTGCAGCCATTGCAGCCGTCGCTTTTACCATTCTCGTCGTTTATTTAATTTTGACTCTGAGAAAAGTCATGACCACACTTGCTGAAACCAAAAAGACGCTTTCCGATGCAAGAACGGCTGTGAATGGAATTACAGAAGAAGCCGGGGAACTCATTCACACAGCGAATCAAATTTCCGAGGATGTAAAAGGAAAAATGAAAGCTGTGGACCCACTGATTGAATCCGCTCATGACGTAGGGGATATCATCCATAATGTAACGACTTCCGTAAAGCGGGCGACTGCCCAAAACAGCAGACCAAAAACGATTCATACCCAGGGAAGCAAACCTGTACAAATTAAATTGAAATAAGCAGCGGAGGCCGAATGAACAGGCCTCTTCTTTTTCATTCACCTGTTTCATCCTTTGCACAATGATTGTCCATTTTAATTAGTCACCATCAACAATATGACTATTTTGTGAAATACTTCACAATTAGTTGCGTTTTATCCGAAACCGAGTATACTGAAGGTAAGTTATGTGAAACTCTTCACATATACTTGTGAAAAACTTCACAATAAACAGGAGGTCTTTTATTATGAAAGTTGTTGTCATTGGATGTACTCACGCTGGAACTGCAGCTGTTTCAAATATGAAAAAGCAATATCCGGAAGCGGAAATTACCGTTTATGAGAAAAATGATAATGTGTCCTTTCTCTCCTGTGGAATTGCTTTATATGTCGGCGGTGTCGTAGAAAGAGCCGAAAGCCTCTTCTACTCTTCACCTGAGGAGCTGGCTGCCCAGGGCATACACATGAAATTAAAACACGAAGTAACCAATATAAATCGTCATGAAAAAGAAATCACCGTCACCAACATGGAATCCGGCGAATCCGTTAAAGACACTTACGATAAACTTGTTGTGACAACAGGGTCGTGGCCGGTCGTTCCAAAGCTTGAAGGAATTGAATTGAATAACATCCAGCTCTGCAAAAACTACACCCATGCAAAAACGATTATCGAAAAATCAAAAGAGGCCAAAAACATTACAGTCGTCGGTGCCGGTTATATCGGGATTGAATTAGTAGAAGCATTCGAGCACTATGGAAAAAATGTCACCCTGATTGATGGAGAAGACCGTATTCTGAATAAATACCTGGATCCGGAATACACCGATAAAATCGAAGAAAAACTGGCTTCAAAAGGGATTACACTGGCCCTCAGCCAAACCGTTCAGCGATTCGAAGGAAAAGACGGCCATGTGGAAAAAGTGATCACTTCAAAAGGGGAATACGAAGCAGACCTTGTTATTCTCTGCATTGGTTTTAAACCGAATACCGGGTTATTAAAAGGCGAAGTAAATATGCTTCCTAACGGAGCGATTATTGTGGATGAATATATGAGAACAAGTGATGAAAACATCTTTGCTGCAGGAGACAGCTGTGCCATCCGCTACAACCCAACCAAACAGCCGGCTTATATTCCGCTTGCAACCAATGCGGTCCGGATGGGAACGCTCGTCGCGAAAAACATCATGAAACCTACGGTACGCTACATGGGCACCCAAGGTACATCCGGAATTAAAATCTATGATTTAAACATCGCCTCTACCGGAGTTACCGAAGCATCTGCTTCCCATTTAGGAATGAATGTGAAATCTATCACAATCAAAGAGAATGATAAACCTGAATTTATGCCTGATTACAGTGAAATCATGCTGAAAGTCGTGTATGAAGAAGAAACCAGCCGGATCGTCGGCGCTCAAGTCATGTCAGAGACGGATGTTACCCAAGCCGTCAACACCCTCTCCGTCTGCATTCAAAATGAGATGACGATCGATGAACTGGGCTTTGTCGATTTCTTCTTCCAGCCGCATTACAACAAGCCTTGGAACTTCCTGAATCAGGCGGGCCTTCAGGCAATCGGCTGAGCCAGGGAAATCCCTGGCTTTTCTTTCATTGAAAGCTCTGTTAAACTTGGCTGTTGATTACCGCTGCAATCAACAGCTGTTAAAAATCAATACCAGGCTTTAACATAGCTTTGCTGAAAAAATTACAGAAAAATAGATTTTTGGAAAAAAATGATTGTAAAAGCCTTTATTCCCCGCTATGATTAGGTTTCTATTGATTTTACGATAAGGGGAAGAACAAGTTGAAAAAAGCATTCATGCTATCTGTTTCTTTAGGTTTATCCATCGGTCTCTCAACAGAGGGAGTCCATTCTGCTGATGCTGCGGTTAAAGTCAAAACCTACTCAAACTGCACAGAGATGAACAAAGTATATAAAGGCGGAGTCTCCCGCGCAGCTTCTGTAAAGAATAAAGGCGGAAAAACAAAATACACGCCTTTTGTTTCTAAAGCACTCTATGATGCAAATAAAAAAAGCGACCGGGACAAAGATTTGATCGCTTGTGAAAAATAAAGTTTTTTGGCCTTCTCAGTTAGAGGAGGTCTTTTTATTTTGCTTCTTTTAGCTCTTCTCTTTCCCTAATGGCCGCGGGGCGGATCCAGGCAACATTTTCATGAACACCTGTTTGTTCTTTTAGCTTCTGCTGAATAGCGTGAATGTGTTCTTCAATCGTCGCGGCCGTCATCTCCAGTTCCATGAGATGGGATTGCTGCTCCATTGTGATTTCGGCGGACCCTTCCGTCTTCGCACTTAACGTTTCCGTCAGGTCCAGTATTTCATTCATGCGGTCAATGAGCTGCTGATTCTCTGTCTCGACTTCTGCTGAATCTCTCTTTACCTCATTGGACTGCTCCGCAAGATGATCGACAGCGGTCATCACTTCTTTGAAAATCCCGTCCATTTCCTGTCCTTTTTCTCTTCCTTCATTCAGAATTTCCTGATTCAGTTCAAAGGCTGTTTCCTGAGAAAGAATGCTTTTATGTACATCCTCAACAATCCGTTCAATGGCGATTGCACTTTCTTTAACTTGTGCCGAAAGTTTGCGGATCTCATCCGCCACAATTCCAAATCCCGCTCCATGCTTGCCCGCCCTTGCAGCTTCTATGGCTGCATTTAAGGCAAGCAGGTTTGTTTGGTTGGCAATATAATCAATCGAACTTAACGCTTTCGTTACTTCCTTCATTTTACCGATCAAAGACTGATTATAAGCTCCGAATTCATCGGTAATCGCCACAATCCTCGCGAACACCTGACTGAAAGCCGCCGCCTTCTGCATGCCGCTTTTGGATAACCCGGTAACATCCGATGCGGTATGGGAAGTGACTTCTATAATGGAATCCAGATTTTGAATCATCCCGTTAATCTTCCCTAAGCGGTCTCCAAATATATGAATGATCTCTTTTTGGGTATCGATATCCTGCACCATTTCCATCAGCTGTGTCCCAACCTGTTCGGAGGAAGCACTTACCTGCGAGTTCATCATTTGAAGATGGCCTCCATGCGCTTCCAGATGACGCAATTCTTCAAGGGAAGCTGTAATCGCAGGAGCCGCGGCGGGTTCCTCTATCTCTTCCCCGGTATCTTCCTTTTTCCTAAGGAGAAGGATTACCGCTAAACATGAAGGGATAACCGTACCCGCTAATGCTGCAGCAAAAGAGGGCAAAAAATATTGATATACCGTTAGCAAAATAGCAAACAGAGACACTCCTGCAATCACGGTCCATCTGGATCTGCTCATATCGCAAAGCTCCTTTTTCGCATAATCCGCATAATCTTGAACGTAAACGGAAGACCGATTAAATAAACCATTGAGATTTTTATTAGATTAAAAGGAATAATAACAAACAGCACCGCTGTTCTCAAATCTTTTACCATAGGATTGAACTGGGCAAATGATGCCGTGTACTGTTCAACAGTCAGCCCAAGCAAATTCATAATGGCAGGCAGGATGACATAGTAGTTAAGGACGTACATGGCCGACAAAAAAATCAGAATGGATAGCAGAATACTTTTCCCATTCACCTTTTTACGCTTGTAATAAAACAGCCCGATCAGGCCGGCAATTAGGGAGCCGGATACAAAATTAGCGAACTGTCCGACCGGAAACCCAACATAGCTTCCGTGCAGCACGTATTCCACCATGTTCTTTATAAGCTGAACGAGTATACCTGCTGCCGGCCCCATTGTAATCGCGCCAATCAAAGCGGGAAGATCGCTCAGGTCAAGCGTTAAAAACGGCGGGAAAAAAGGAAGAGGAATTTTAAAATAATACAGCAGCATGCTGCATGAAGCGAGAATCGCAATGGAGGCCATTCTTTGAGTTTTGGACATGTTTTTTCTCCTCTCATTGATAGAAAAGACAGCTGCATAAGCTGTCTTTTCTGTCATTTATACGGCAGCCGGTGTCTTCAGATGCGGCGCAAGCAGAGTGACAGCACGTTTTACGACGGACGGACTGGAGCTTTTAATCCCCTTGAATTTACGGCTTTCTTCCACTTCATGAATCCCGAAGCCTTCCATATCATAGGCGACCATCATCGATTTAAACATTGGCGTATCAATGATCAGGAACCATTCTCTCATCAGCTCGCTCTTTGGAGGCAGCGCAATATATTCAATTCCATCTGCCGGGTCCATTACCGCATCGTTTTCTCCGAAAATATGAACCTGGGAAAACTCAGTCATCGCCTGAAACCGGTCGAGGACATTTTGAGCTCGGGAAAATTTTTGGAATCCTGCGTACACATTTCCTTTAAGCTTTTTCGTCAACACCATATTTTCCATCATTAAGCACATGTACTCAAGCTGCGGAACACTCGTTTCATATTTTAAAGAGGATGCATTCAGTCTTAATAGAGATGCGTTTTCCAGATGCTCCGTCTCTCCTTCTACTGCTCCAAAACATTCTTTAAATAGAGATAATTTCTGTAATGACATGCCAACAACTCCCTGTTCGGTTTTTATAGAACTTTTTACCCGATTATTTAGTATGATAAACCACATTATTCAACTATATGATAAAAATGTTCTAATCTTTTTGAACTATTTTGTAGAACGAATAGATAACCTGCTCCTCCTATGACTATGTTTCGATTCGCTTTACCCGCGAATGAGGTAAAGTGGAAATGGCAGGCTATTTTTACAGGGGGGATTAGCTGGTGAAAAAAAAAGCATGGTTCGTAATCTTAGCAGTCTCTATCCTTTTGCTGCTCATCGTGGTGATGCATAAGGATGAGGAAAAACATACAGATCCAATCAATGTGAAAACGTATGGCGCTGCTGGAGATGGTGTGAAGGATGATACAAAAGCGCTGCAAAAAGCACTGAAGGACGGGGCTAACAAAAAGGTCTATTTTCCAAAAGGGAATTATAAAGTTACCGGGGGGCTGACTGTAAGCGGCTATACCGAAGTATACGGGGATCATGCCGGAGTTTTTGCCGGCACCGGACTGCAGTCTATTTTGAAAATCAAGGGAGACCATGTCCACATTCACGACCTGACCATTGACGGAAAAGCAAAGGCACTGAGGGGCATCACCGTGGAAGCCGGATCCTCTTATTCTCATATTTCACAAAGCGTCCTAAAAAATTTCAATCAGCCGAAGAATCCGAACTTCTCAAGGCAGACGGTGAGTGCCTTTCGGGTGGAAGGCGGTACGAGCCATACGACACTTGATAAGAGCAGAATTTTTAACGTAATGGCCAGAAATCCAATCAAAGGCTGGGATCACCATGTATCACGCGGAGTCCTGATCAGCCCCGGGGCAAAGAAGCAGTCTGCAGCAAAAAATATCACAATCTCCAATACCTCCTTTTCAAGCATCGGGCCAAAGGATGACGGTGACGGAATCGTGGTACAGGGCTTTAAAGAAAAGGTGAACGTCCGCATACTCCGCAACACCTTTACCAACATTCATAAAAGAGCCATTAAAATTCAGTCCCCCGGGGCGGTCATCAAAAAAAATATTATTTACAACAGCTTCCGTAAAAACAACTACTACACGACGTATTATGATCCAAAGAAATATGATATGTGGGCCGCCATATCAGTCTATGCAGACTATACCGTCATCCAGCAAAACTCCATCACTGGTGCCGGCGATTACGGAAGAATCATTGATGTAGCCAACGCAAGCCATGTGAAAATTGATGCCAACTACATTCAAAACGGGAGCAAAGGCAATTATGCTGACTCCTCTGTGGTATCGATTACATCCGACAAAAAGCGCGAGGCCGCCCATATCATCATATCCAATAACACTCTTGAAAACGGGCGCTACGGAATCTTCGCAGGAAAAAACATCAAGGGCATAAAGGTTTCCAACAACCGCCCTGTCAATGTAGCGGATTATCAGAATAAAGCTTTGAAGGAAACTTTAGAGGAAAGCTGAAGGACAGCCGAACGCCATTTAACAAACCATAAACTTTTTTCACTTCAAAATTTAATGAATGTACCGCAATAGGTATTTATTGTATATTTAGTAAATAATCATACAATAGAAGAGGAGAAGAAAACTCAATGAATTCTCTACTATTTCGGTATATTTCGCTTCTGGTTTGTTTGTTTTTATATATTTATCTTCAGCAAAAAAACTTAGTAATGAAAGAGAATTTTCCCTTTTTTATAAATATTGGAGTTTACTTTACTATTTTCTTAACTTATACATATCTAGAAAAAAAACCTCGAATTCATGTAACCATTCGAAAAATAGGGTTAACTTTGCTCATAATCTACTCGGTTGTAATAGTCATTTTATCTTGGATGTTTAAAGTTTTATTAGCAGTTAAAATTATTTTTTCAATTTCCTTCCTGATCGTAGCTATCTATTTTATTATTCGTTTAAATCGAATGACTAAAGAGTCTAGATAGAAACAGCGCGGTGGTGAGCTCCCGCACTGTTTTTATTTTAATTAAACAGGTCTCCATACAGAAACCATCACAGTTCTTTTTTTCATCTTTAGGCTCTGTTAAAGCCTTGATGTTGATTTTTAACACCTGTTGATTGGAGTGGCAGGACGTACGAGCCATACGACAATCTTCGCAGGAAAAAACATCAAGGGCATAAAAGGATCCAACAACCGCCCTGTCAATGTAGCGGATTATCAGAATAAAGCTTTGAAGGAAACACTGAAGGAAAGCTAAAAAGACAGCCGGAGAGCTGTCTTTTTTGTGTAAACTTACTCATAATGTAAGGCTGAATTAGATTTATGATGAATTTTCAGTCACTTATGATGAATTTTACTGATTTATGATGAAATTCCAGTGGTTTATGATGAAAATGCCTGCCATTATAATGAATTTTCAGGGATTTATGATGAATGGGTATTTTCGTGAGTTCTCCTGCCTTCCAAAGTCGAAATTCTTTTCTATCATGGAAAATAACCATTGTTAGTATCAAGTTTTTCTATTAATCTTTTATAAACTCATTTACATAACTGCTCATTTCTTTATAACGTGTCCAATGCAGGTAATGGTGTCCTTTTAAAGGGACAATTTTACTGGAGGGATTTTTGCTTAATTGCGTCTGATAAAAAGCTGTTTTAGCTTCCGTTTTTACTTTATCTCCTTCCCTGACAAACAATAAAACAGGAATCTCAGGAGGAAATTTCAAATGATCGGTTTTATAAATGTTATTTCTTATTTCCTTTGTTTCATCGACAACATTCCGGTTGTAGCTTTTCCAGGATGAAATAGCTTTAGTCATTGTTAAATTTTTGTTAGAATACGCGCCAGACTCTGCTAATGGAAGGAATTGATTCGGCATAGCATGAACTGCTAATCTTGCCACACCAGTTGGAGCAGCATATTTCACATATTCGGGCAAAGAAGGAGCGGATTCTCCAAAATGCTCAAGCGCCTGTGGCATCAAGGCATCAATTCCGATAACTGCTTCCACTTCTTCTGGATATTTATTGCTGTAATACATACTGTAAATGCCAGAAACCGAGTGCGGCATGATTATGTATGGACCGGATATATATGCTTTTGTTAAAGCTGCTCTCATTTCCTCCACGATATTTTCCACAGTACGGGGTTCCTTTGTTAAATCACTCCAGCCATAGCCAAAGGGCTCTACAACTGCTACCCTGTTATTTTTCGCCAGCTCATCGACCAGCGGTTCAAAGTCCAATGCAGGAGCAGCAGTTCCCAGTCCACTCCATAAAACAATCGTATGGTGCCCATTCCCCTTCGTATAGACATGCATATTCCTTCCATTCACTTTTACGAATGTGCCTTTTTCAGAGAACTTCGTTTTTTCATATACCGTTATTGCTTGATGGATCACCAGTAAGATACAAACGGCTGCCGCAAAAACCAGCAGCACGTTTCTCATCAAAATCCAAAACCTGAATTTCTTTTTGGTCATCAATCCTATCCCTTCTCTCTATACGGCCTTGTTTATTAAAAACTCACAGCCGTTTCCCCTGCCTCTTCTTCCATCTGCGAAAGAACCTTCAAGATTTTCTTATAAAACTGTTCCTTGCTGTCTCCTTTTTTCAATTCGTTATGAAGCTTTCCGTCTTTAATGAAAAGCACACGGTCACAAAAGCTTGCAGCAGCGGCATCATGCGTCACCATCATCATTGTCGCTCCGGTTTCTTTGTTGAGGGTTTCCATAATCTGCAGGACATCTCTGGCAGATTTTGAATCGAGATTTCCTGTCGGCTCATCTGCGAGAATCAGTTTCGGCTGATAAATGATGGCCCTTGCAATCGCCGTTCTTTGTGCCTGTCCGCCGGAAATTTCGTAGGTTCGTTTGTTTAAAATCGAAGCAATGCCAAGTTTTTGTGCAATCCTCTCTGCTTTTTCATTCATCTCTTTCACCCGTAACCCATCAAGGGTGAGACTAAGGACGATGTTTTCCTTCACAGTGAGCGTGGGCAGGAGATTAAAGTGCTGAAAGATAAACCCCAGCTCCCGTCTCCGGAAAAGCGCAAGCTCCTTGGACGATAACCGGTTTGGGTTCTTGCCATCAATTAAAATCTCGCCGGTTGTGGGGGAATCAATGGTTGAAACCATGTTCAAAAGGGTTGTTTTCCCGCTTCCCGATGGACCCATCACCCCGACAAACTCTCCCGGCTGAACAGTCAGATCAATTTTGGAAAGCGCCCGATAGGAAACCTTCCCTTCATACACCTTCGAAACATTTTTCACTTCAAGCATTGCAGCTCCTCCTTTAAATGGCTCGCTTCACTTTTTTTACATAACCAATGCGAATGATGAGGAAATAGATGACCTGAATCAGCATAAAGCTCCCAAGCACCATCGCAATTTCTGTCCAAATTCTTGTACCGAACATATTGCCGAGCGCAATTAGCGCGACAAACCCGTGTGCAGCAGCTACCCCTACCGGAACAAAAAACAGCAGCGACATTTGAACGGTGACAATCTTCTTCATTTCCTTATCCGTCAAACCGATTTTTGAAATCGCCTGATACTTTTTCACATCTCCTTCAAAATCGGCATAGAGGCGGAAATAAAGGAAGCTTCCGGCGGCTGCGAAAAAGACAAAGCCGATAAACAGGCCGACGAATAAGAAAATATTAATCGACTGTTTCACCTGATCGATCTTTACAGCTGATGATGTAAAAAGAAAGGATGGATCCGCTTTCTGACTGAAGGACTGCTCAAGCTTCTTCCCTGCAGCAAGTGTGGAAGAGGCGTTTTCCGTCCGGTAAGCCGTGTAGGATTTCTCCTCTGCTTTGATTGCAGCAAACTGCTGATCGGGAAGGATAACGAGATCTCCTTTAAACAGACTCATTGAGAAAAGCAGTTCTTCCAATACTTTCGGTTTTTTTATTTTCCCGGGAAGCCCATTTACAGTGATCGATTGTGGCTCATCCCCCTTTACCAAACCGCGGGGATACAAAAGGTCCTCCTGCATAATAGCCGCTTCCCCTTTTTTAAGAGACAGCTCCGGTTCTTTCCACATAGCGGCAGTGCGATTGTAGTCGGACTGGCTCATAAACGTGTAGGCCTGATTCCCGCCTTCCGGCTGCTTATAGGGAACACTCAGTTTTTCATAATCTGTCCCTTTCAGTTCCTTCTCGATTTGACGGATCCGCTCATCTTTTTGCTGATCTGACGGGGCCGACTGATACACAAACGCATAAGGCTCCTGCTGCTTCACGCTGTTTGTCATCAGCGCGCGGAAGCCTGCGAGAGTTCCAATTGCTGCAAAAGCAACGGTCGACACAATCGAGACGATAAAAAACATCCGCGCATTGTCCTTCATTCGATAGGATAGATCTGAAAAGGTGACGATATTGGTCCGGTTTAAATAGATCCGCTCATTCTTCTTCAGTTTTGAAATGATCCATACGCTTGCTTGTGTAAAAAGAAAATAGGTTCCAATGACAACTACTATGGTTACAGGAATCATCGCGGTTACGACCATTACTCCCTTCGCAGCAATGGCCGCTGCATATCCCCCAAGTAGCAAAATTCCGGCAAGAATTGAACGAAACCTGGATGCCTTTGGTTCAGGTCTCGGCTTTTCCGTATCCATAAGCAAATCGATCAGTTTATTCCCTCTCAGTACAGCCGCGGTAAACAGCGAGATGATGAAGAATAAAAGGGTAAAGGCTGAAAGAGTCAGTACAATTGCACTTTGAGGCACATAAAATGGAAGTTCCGGAGTAAGTCCGATGACGTACGATCCAAGGATCAGAAGCCCCTTCGAAGCAAGCAATCCGGTTCCTATTCCGAATAGCGTGGAAAGAATTCCGATGACCATGTTTTCCAAAAAGACGAGCTTTCGAAGCTGGAGCTTCGTCATCCCGTGCATGATCAGCAGCCCGAATTCCTTTTTCCTTGTTTTCAAAAACGTACTCATCGAATACAAAATGAAGAAAAAGGTAAACACATAGATGATTGATTCAGCGAAATGCATCCCGGTTGAAGCATCTTTCAGCCTGGCCGCAGTCAGTTCAGGATGAAAGGCCAGAACCGCATAAATAAAGAAGACAAATACCGAAAACGCGCTGCTCAGGAAATAGGCGGCATATGTTCTCCCGTTACGGAGGACGTTATTCAGCGCAAGCTTGCTAAAAGTCAAAACCAACACTCCCTGTAGTCTTATTTGAATTAAGTGTATTATTACAATTAGTACACTTAATACATTAAGAGAATTTCCGTTTGCTGTCAATATAAAAATGGAAAAAGTTTATAACATTCTCCTTTTTATTGAATATTCTTATTCGTTATTCGAAAATACATGGGGTACTATGTGTTTTAGCATCAGCCCCGCTGAAGATCATGACATCTGCAGCAGAACTTACGGAAAATCTGAGGTTATACTGAATAGGGGATCGTTTACTTTCGATATCACACGGGAATGTAGTTGGACAGGTTGGTTACGGGATTTATCCCGGCCTATTCCAACAGCCTGCTAAGTCTTTTTTATTAAGGAATTTAGATAACGGTTCCAAGGGGACCGCCCTAAAATAGGGGCCTTTAGTGGATGGGCTCGCGGGAATTATTCTGGGTATTGTGCAATTATTTTGGATCTTGTGCAATTCTCTCTGGATTTTGTGCAATTCTCTTGTTCAAGTAATTATTTTTAAATCTGCGCAATTCTTTCGGATATGCTGCGGTACGGTATATATGAAGGTAAAGAGTGGATTATGGCCGCAAGGTTGGCAATTTCCGTGAGTGACGAATTAGATTCCAGGACCATAAAAAAACCCCCCGCTGCGCGCGAGAGGTCTGTACTTCAAGTTAGCTCAATTGTTTAATAACTTCTTTTGCCACACTGATGGTGGACTGCGGATTTTGGCCTGTGATCAGGTTTCCATCGGCTTGAAGATGGTCTGTCCAGTTCTCTTTTGTTACAACGTTCGCACCAAGCTCGCGAAGGCGTGTTTCAAGCAAGAAAGGCATGTATTGATCAAGCGTTGTTTCTCTTTCTTCTGCATCTGTGAATGCTGTTACGGTTTTGCCGGATACAAGCGGAGTTCCGTCAGAAAGCTTCACGCCGACAAGACCGGCAGGACCGTGGCAGACAGCTGCTACAATTTTATCCGCTTCGTACATATCGCGGACGATTTCATGAAGCTTGATGTTGTCCGGAAGGTCGAACATCGTACCATGTCCGCCCGGCATGAAGACTGCATCATAGATGGAGAGATCCTCAACGTCTTCTAGCTTCAATGTGTTTTCAAGATGCTTTGCTGTATCCAGAATTTCCTGTGGAGTTTCTCCGCCTTCCAGACTGCGGTCGTCAACGGGAGCTTGTCCTCCAAGCGGACTGGCTACGGTTACGTCGTATCCAAGTTTTTTGAACTCAACGTAAGCCTCTCCGAACTCAGAAAGCCAAAGTCCTGTTTCGTGACCGTTGTTCATTTTATCAGCCGTTGTTACGACCATTAATATATGTTTCGCCATGATGGTTCCTCCTCATGTGAATGTTTGAATTTGTCCTTGCATTCTATAGTTTACTCGCAGGACATCCATTATACAAATTATGAAATTTCACCGGACACATAAGTATTTTTATGAATCCGCCTCACATGAGATGAGCGGCGATTTTTAGAGCTGTTTACCTTTTTGTCTAAGGCTCAATGACCCATTCTCCCTCGCCCGCCGGCACTTCAAATCCATCTAAAAATGAACGTAAAATCTCATCTGTGATTGGGAACTGGGCATTTGCGTCAAAGCGTTTGTTTCGGATTCCGAGGCGGCTTCTCAACTCTTTTGGCTCCACTTTTAAGTAGACAAGTTTCCATTCTCCTCCGGCTTCCTTGATCAGTTTTTTATATTGCTCTCTTCTCGCCCTCTGCCAAAAGCTAAAATCAATTACAACAGACTGCTGATTGGCGAGCAATTTCACCATTTGCTTCCTCAGCTTCTCTTCTGCCTCTTCTTTCAATTGCTCGTATTCTTCAGGCCGAAAGTCGATGCCATAACGGCCTTTGCTTGCCCATATTTCTTCATCAATGGAAAGACGGATGAAGCCGTTTATTTCAAGCTGCTGGGCAAAAGTGGTTTTACCGCTGCCCGCCACCCCGCACATCATGACAGCGATGGGCAATCCCTCTTTTCTTCCGGATATAAGGTCCTGCAGCGCCTTCTCTTTATTCATTAAAGTTCAGCTGCCAGGAGATGCCGTATTGATCCTGCACCCATGCGAATTTCCGGCTGAACGGCCCGGGCGCAAGCGGCATCATGACCTGCCCGTTTTCTGAAATCTTATGGTAGACCGATTCGATTTCCTCCTCTGTATCGCATGTAATGAATAAGGAAAGAGCCGGTGTAAAGGCGTGATCATCTCCATTCGTATTATCGATGCACATGATGGTTTGTCCCTTAAGTTTAAAAATGGCATGCAAAACCTTTCCATCCGGATGGTGAAGGACACGCAGGATTTCAGAGTCTTCAAAAACGGTCACGTAAAAATTCATGGCCTCTTCTGCCTGGCCGGAAAACATGAAGAAGGGGGTGATTTTTTGACTGGACATTGCTATTCGCTCCTTTCCTTTCCTTATAGGTTCAAGATGGACAGGCTAAATTCCTTTTGTAATAGCCTTGCCCTCCGTAAACCTGACTGGGCAGGACGAGTTTAAACAGAAGGTGCAGCAAAGGAGGCAGGCGCCTCCTTTTCACTTATGAATAGACATTTTGTACAGATACGGTAATATATTATCTTGAATAGATAACCTTTGGAGGACACCGATGGAAAATCAAAATTACAGCAATCATACGAGGATGCACCCGCTTTACCATTATGTTTTATCCGTTCTGATTTTAGCCCTGCTTGTCATTTCGATTGTCTATGCAACAGGTTCACTCATGGAAGGGGTAAATTTGCTTCCAGCCATTTTCATGGTGCTTGCCGCGGTCTGTCTGATTTTATTTTATATTTTAGTGCGAATTTATCCGCTAAAAGCACAGGATCGGGCCATCCGCGCAGAAGAAAATCTCCGGCATTTTGCACTTACAGGGAAGCTGTTAAATCCGGTTCTTACTACAGGGCAAATTGTTGCCCTTCGCTTCGCCTCTGATGAAGAGCTTCCCGGCCTTGCACAAAGAGCGGCAGAGAACAATCTGCCTCCGAAAAAAATTAAAGAAAGCATTCAAAATTGGAAAGCAGATCATTACCGAATCTAAAAAAGCGTCCGGGGGATTTCCCTCCGGACGTCTTTTTATAGAAAAAATGAGACAGCTCCGTATAAAACAACCGTAATCCCGGCAGCAATCAGCGCGGGCCTCAGCTTGTATCTGGCGTACGTGATGACAGACAAGTTCAAGATCCGGGCAATCGTATTGGTGTCATCGCTTAACGGAGAGGCGAACGCTCCAAAGGTGCCGCTTGCAAATACGGTGCCGATCACAAGCGGCAGGGAAAGATGGGAGGCTGCGGCAATGGAAACACCGAGCGGCATGAGGATTCCCCAAGTCCCCCAGGCGGAACCAATAAAATAAGAAACGGCTGCCCCAAAAACAAAGAGAACCGGAACAAGGAGGGATGGCGGAATCCACTGGGAATGACTCGTGACAAAGCGGGAGAATCCAAGCTCCTCACTCGCAGAGGAAAGCCCCCATACAAAGGAAAGCAGCACAATGACAGACATCAATTCATTTCCTCCGAGGATAAAGCTGTTCAGCAGCTCCCCCGTTTTTATCTTCTGGAATCTGAAAAACACAAAGGTTAAAATCAGGGCAACGAGGATGGCGGTAAGCATCGCCGTCATCACGTCCGCTTTAATAAAGGCTGTAAAAAAACCTTTCTCCTTTTGGAATCCGTCCCACCATGTAAACAGGAAAGTCAGGCCAATCACAAGAATAAGCGGGACAAACAGATTCCATGGCCGCTCCGGCAAATCTTTTCCTACCGACGGATCACAATTGTGCCAGTCATCCTCACCGGAGCCGCCCCCGATCTTTTCCGGATCACTTTCCTCCGTCGATTTGGAATGGTGAAAAAAACTTAAATAGATGCCGACGATAATCAGCACATAAGAGAAAAAATTATAAGGAATGCTCTGCAGAAATAGCTGATACGAATCTGCTTTGATGTGCTCATTTTCAAGAGCCAGATCAATAAGCGAAGTCATATACCCGACGAACGCAGTAGCAATCGGAATGAGCACTATAATCGGGGTCGCCGTCGTTTCAATCACAAACCCGAGCTCCTGCGTCGACATCTTCACTTTTTTTAAAAGCGCCCGCATAATGGGTGCAATCGTGACAAAACGGAAGCTGGGGGCTGCAAAGGTTCCGATTGTCGATATGTAGGTTAAAAAAAGGGCCTGCTTCTTTGTCTGAACTTTTGCAGAGGCTGCTTCTACAAACCCGCGAATTCCCCCGGCTATTTTAATCATTCCGATTAAGCCGGTAAAAGCGTAAAGAAACATAAAAATTTTAATATTCCCCGGGTCAATGATCCCCTTTACAAGGATATCAATCATCTTCTTGAGGCCGCCCACGGGACTTGGCTGCAATAAATAAGCACCAGCGAGCAAACCGGCAAACAGACCAGGCAGTACCTGCTTCGTCTTAATCGCTATAGGAATCGCAATCAAAAATGGAATGACCGAAAACCAATCGTGCTGCATGACATCTCACCCTATCCGTTTTTCATCCTTCTTTTAGATTGCGGAAGAGCGAGATGTTTTATCCAAGCCGTTATCTTAAGATGCTTTTGCTTCTGTAATAGGAACCAATTTTACAGTTAACCCTTTATCGTTTTTTTCAATCCCTTAAGCTCTCTCCCCCGCCTGATCTGCTTTCAATCTCTATCTGTACTTTTTTCGGGAGATTCTTCAAAACGAGCTGGTGCGAATGCTGTATAAGCGCCTCCATTACATGATCGGGCACATTGGAATCGAGATAAATCGAGTTCCAGTGTGTTTTGTTCATGTGATAGCCTGGAATAATCCCTTCATACGTTTCTCTCAATTCTTCAGCCCGATACGGGTCACACTTTAACGTAATAATCTGCTTCCTTTTTGTATCGCTGCCTATCAGCGCAAACATTTTCCCGCAGATATGATATCGGTCTGCCTCCCAGACTGGCTGGTAATCATGGATTGTCCCCGGCAGTTCAGAACATATGGCATGAAGCCTCTTTTTATTCATAAGCATTCTCCTTTCTGTAACACTTTCCCTAACATTTTAACTAAAAGTCAGCTTATAAAGTTCCCTCCGGAAAGCAATCGCAGATTTTTTTAAAAAAGCCGCTCCCCCGGCTTTACCGGAGAAACGGCTCTCTGCTTGATTATTTTTTCAGCTGTTCATACTGTGCTGCAATTTCTTTTACAAGCGAACTCTCCCGGTCCAGCTTGCTTACTTCAGTCAGAACATGAACAATTCCATGCTCGCTGACCATCTTCTGCAGTTCAACGGATTCGGAATCATCCTTCACATCAAACAGCAATGCTGCTGCAATGGCCTTCGCCAGGTTTTCCGTCGGAAGCCCAAGGCGGTTCGACTCCCGTGCTGGCTTCACAAGACGGTCTTCTGGTCCAAGCTTTCGGAGCGGGGAACGACCAACCCTTGATACACCATCATGAAGGTATGGATTTTGAAAGCGTCCAATGATTTTTCCGATGTATTTGTCATGCTCGCCTTGGTCCAAACCGTACGTTTTGACTAAATAGGCGCCTGTCTCTTTCAGCGTGTTTTTGACCTGTTCGGAAATGGTTTCGTCATTCAGCGCTTCATCAATGGTTTCTTTCCCGGCAAGCCAGCCGAAATAAGCGGTTACGGCATGACCTGTGTTGACAGTGAATAGCTTTCTTTCAATGAATGGAGCAAGGTCCGGAACGGTCATCATTCCTTCAACATGAGGAATTTCCTGATTGGTTTCCACGACCCATTCATAATATGTTTCAACCAGCACATCGAGAGATCCTTGATTGTTTTGAATCGGAACAATACGGTCGACGGCTGAATTGAAGAAGAATACACGGCCTTCAAGCTTTGCTTTCGTTTCCCCGTCCAGCTGCTCGAGGATGTGTCCTTTCAGGATGTCCGTGGCACCAATCTGATTTTCACAGGCAATGATGTATAGCGGAGCATCATTTTCACCCAAACGCTTCTCAATTCCCTTTGCAATCAGCGGAGCAATTCTTGGAAGGATATTCGGGCCGATGGCGGTTGTTACATACTCTGCCTGTCCGATTGCTTCAATGACTTCCTGTTCCTGCTTCATATTATTTAATCCTGAAACGTTCGCAATTTCCATGACTTCCTGCGGATCTGCTGCAGTTTTTACTTTATAGCTTTTTTCCTCATTCAGTTTATTGATGATTTCATCGGCAATATCCACGAATGTCACGTGGTAGCCCGACTGGGAGAATAACGCTCCGATAAATCCTCTTCCAATATTTCCTGCGCCAAAATGAATCGTGCTTTTCATTATTATCAATCCTTTGCAAGTTTATTTTGTAAGTATGTGAAAAACGTCTCTTCCAGCTTTTTGCGGATCATTTGCTCATTTGAGGAAGAAAAAACAAGCATGTTTTCTTTGCTCTCTACAATGGCCGTACTGATCAGGCTGATGATTTCAAGCTGTTTCGGCCTCAAGCTTAGGGGCGCCAGAAGAAGCAAAATATTCCTTGCCTGCATCTCATTCCGGTCCATTCCTTTAATCAAATATGGCTCCTCTGAATGAACAATCCGGAAGATCAGCTCCTTCACACCCTCATGCCGGGCATGGAAAAGGGCCATATTCGTCTCCGGAACGCCGAGGCCTGCCTGCCGTTCTCTCGCCAGCAGCTGTTCTGCCACATCATCCGATCCGTGCAACAAGCCATCCGTTTCGCATTCAGCCGCCATTTCCTTCAAAAGAAGATGGTGGCTTGATGCTTTCCTGCGGTCTGCAACGGTCAAATTTTTTAAAATCATCCGGATTGAGGTGTGCGTGTCCTCCATTTCCTGTAAAAGAGTACTCAAAGACTGCGCTGTCTCCGTGTCCCTTACATCTTTAGAAACTGGGGAACTGCCGGAGTCGCCATATGGCTGTCTTCGCGTAAAGGTTTGAATATGGCCGCCAAGAAAGTGGCGGATCGATTCAATATCCTCCTCCCTTAGGAGCGGATTGACAAGTACGTAATTTTGCTCAAAAGGCAGTCTGACAGTGGAGATGACTAAGTCATATTCCTGCAGATTCAGTTCCTGGATTTCCTTCAGCGATGCAATTTCAATGGATGAAATCTCTGCCATTTCTTTTTTGATCCGGCTTGCCAGCATTTTTGATGTCCCGATTCCTGTAGGACAGACGACGAGGGCCCGGATCGATAGATCTTCTTTCCGCAGCTCCAGTGCGGAGCCAAAGTGCAGAACAATATAAGCTACTTCATCTTCCGGAAAATAAATCTCGCTGAATTCCTGTTCAAGGCTCTGGGAGACCGCCATATACAGGACCGGATACTTCTTTTTTATATCTTCCGTAAGAGGATTAAAGGATGCAAGCCCTTGCTTGATGCGGAAAAGGGACGGTTCCATATGAGCGAATAAACCCTGGAATAAAGAAAAATCCGATGTAAGATCCAGGTTCAATTTTTCAGAAACGCTCTGAATCATTCGTTTAATGGACCGCCCTACCATCACACTGTCATAGTAAAATTCCTCTGCCGCCTGGACACTTGAACCTCTCCAAATAACCGATAGATACCGGACTTCCGCTTCGTTTAATTGTATGGCAAACGCATTTTCAAACGCTTTGCTGACTTCCTGCATTTTCTGGTATTCCTCATACTCACGAACATAAGAATCCTCTTCCCCGTCTGTCAGCTTAAATCCGCTTTTGTGCCTCTGTACAGTAATGCAGATGTGAACAATCAGTGCGATATACGCACTGTCTGCAAGTTTTAAGTCTTTATTTTGAGCACTTACCTGCTCTTCTGCCTTTTTCAGATAGTTTGGTTCAAAGTAATGCAGGACCTTTTGATTCTCTGCTTGCCAATCGTTCAGACGAAAAATGCTTTCAATCAGTTCTTCGCTGAAATACATAAGAAAGAAACTTGCCAGCGCTTTTCGCTTGGAGTCTTCCCGGGCTATCAGTTCCACCCCTACTCCTTTTTTCCTCGATAATTCGATTCCAAAACTATTGAGCCAGCCAGACAGCTCATCGAGATACGCAGCAAGCGTGGTGACACTGATTCCCAAATCATTTGCAAGCGGACCAAGTTTGATTGCTTCCTTCTCCTCCATTAAATAAATTAAGAGAAGCAGCTTTCTTTCTTCCGCCGTTATATCGATCAGTTTAATATTCACCATCGTCTGAATGAGCTTGAAAATCTGTTCATTTTTTCCGCTGATCGACAATCCTTTATCCGGTGATTTGACTAGAGTGAGCTCAAACTTTTTTAAAATCTGCTCAATATTTTTTAAATCCCGCTGAACGGTTCTGACACTAACATGAAGAAATGCAGCAATGGAATGAGCCGTATGTTTGCCCGACGTTTTAATAATCAGCTCGATCATCGCTTTTTCTCTGGCGGTTACAAACATACCATCCCTCATTTCCAGACGCCTTTTTATGTAAAACAGGAATAGAAAGGTGGATCCCACCTTTCTATCTCTTTTTATTATTTATTTAGTCCTCCGATTACATCCATTAATTCTTCCTTCGTCGCGGCCGATGCCATTTTTTCAATGTTGTCCATATCGGAGCATGTAACGGCGATACCGGATAGAATTTCAAGATGCGTACCGTCTTTCCCTGCGATTCCGAATAGAAGACGGACTTTTTGTCCTCCGAAATCGACTCCGTCCGGAATTTGCAGGATGGTTACGCCGGATTTGATGACATCTTTCTTTGCGTCCTCTGTACCATGCGGAATCGCTACATCATTCCCCATATAGGTAGAGGTCATTTCATCCCGTTCAATCATCGCTTCAATATACGATTCTTTTACGTACCCGCCGTCTGCCAGAACGCGGCCGGCGAATCGGATGGCTTCATCCTTATCAGCAAAACGCTGGTTCAGGAAGATGTTCTCTTTTATAAGGACATCAGAATCAGACGCAGTTTCTGTCGCTTGAGCTTCTTCCACAGGAGCGGCTTCAGCAGGCGCTTCATTGCCAGGACCGTTTTTCAGGCGGTCGACAAGCTTATCGTATTCAGGGCTGGCAAGGAAGCTGTCCACTGAAATATGGTATGCATTCGGCACTTTGTTTTTGGCTCTTGGTGTTAGCTCTTCCTGCGTGATGACAACCTGTGCATCGTTTGGAAGATTTGATATCGCTGAATTCACGGACGTAATATTCAATCCGGCTTCTTTGAATTTTTTTCTTAAAATTGATGCACCCATCGCACTCGATCCCATTCCGGCATCACATGCGAAAATGACTTTGTTTACATCCTGCGGGAATTCACCGGCTGGAGCTGAAGAAGCAAATGTGCTTGCCACACTGCTTTTCTTGCCTTTCATTTCCTGCATTTTGTTCGCTGCCTCTTCAATGCTTGTTTCTTTGTCCTTGCTTGTTTTCAATACAAGGGAAGAAACGATGAAGGAAACAGCTGCAGCTACAAGTACGCCCAGAATGTTCGCAATATATGTTCCGCCGTCCTTCGGTGTTGCAAGAAGAATGGCAATGATGCTGCCAGGAGATGCAGGCGCAGCAAGTCCCCCGCCAAACAGAACCAGTGTAAACACACCGCTCATTCCGCCAAGAATGGCAGCAACAAAGAGCATTGGTTTCATTAAGATATAAGGGAAGTAGATTTCATGAATCCCGCCCAGGAATTGAATAATCGCTGCACCCGGTGCAGATTGTTTAGCGGATCCTTTTCCGAAAATTGTATAAGCAAGAAGGATACCAAGTCCAGGACCAGGGTTTGCTTCCAAAAGGAACAGAACAGACTGTCCATGCTGCTTCGCCTGCTCTAATGCAATTGGAGACAAAACACCGTGGTTAATTGCATTATTCAAGAAAAGAACTTTCGCAGGCTCGATTAGAATGCTGGTAAGCGGCAGAATACCCAATCCTACCATCCAGTCTACACCGGCTACCAGTATGCTGGTAAACGCGGCTACTGCAGGACCTACCCCCGCTAAAGAAAGAAGTGCAAGGGCCCCTCCAATGATCCCTACGGAGAAGTTATTCACCAGCATTTCAAAGCCGGCTTTCACTTTCCCTTCGATCCACCGGTCAAATAACTTAATCGCGTACCCGCCGACCGGTCCCATAATCATGGCACCGAGGAACATCGGGATGTCGGATCCTACGATAACCCCCATCGTGGCAATCGCACCGACTACGCCTCCCCGCTGATCATGAACGAGCTTACCTCCTGTATAACCAATCAGCAATGGAAGCAGATAAGTGACCATAGGACCGACTAACGCAGCTAAATCTTTATTCGGCAGCCAGCCAGTAGGAATAAATAGTGCAGTAATAAAACCCCAGGCGATGAATGCCCCGATATTCGGCATAACCATCGAGCTTAGGAAGTTGCCGAACTTCTGAACGCCAACTTTTATGTTATTTTGAGCCATAAGTGCTCATCCTTTCTAGAAAAATATCATAAAGTACTGATTTAAGTGTATGGTATAAAACGCTTCCACTCAACGATTAGGAAATATGAGTTTGTCGCAGAGGCAGGTGTCAAAACTTTTATTTGTTTACCGTTTCTTTATGATTCGCCTCCTCTTTTATAATTTTTACCAATTTAAGCCTCCTGTCTTTTCTCCTATACTGATGTTTTTCCCTGCAGAACAGCGTTTATAACCAAGGACTTTTTCCTCAAATTTATTTTCAGTATTATAAATACCACTTTTTCCGGTTTACCTTCCTGTCATTCGGGAAACTCACTTTCAGGAGGCGATCATAATGGGTCCAAAATTCAAGCTATTCCACAATGATGAACATTTGAAAGAATCAATTGATAAAATCCGCAAGGACGGGGTGCGTGATGAGGACATCTATATCCTCTCTCACGATAATGACCACGTAAGACGCTCAAGAAAAGAGACCGATGCCAACAAGGTTGGCGTGAAAGTGACCGGCCTTGGCACGGCAACTAAAAATATATTCCGAAGCAAGGATGACAAGCTTGTCGTTAAGATGCAGAAAATCGGCTTCGACACAAAGAAAGCGGAACAGCTGGAAGAAGAGCTCGATAAAGGAAAAACACTTTTAATCGTGACCAATCAGGACGAAGTTTCTTTTTAGAAGGTCTTTAAGAAAGGCCTTTTCTTTTAAAAATGGCTGTTAAACAGGGCGCTCATGCTGATCGGAGCATTTTCCGCCTAAAAAACTGCACAAAAATATTAAAGGAGGCGAACACGGAATGGACAAGTCCAAACTAGCGAAAAACATGTTCAAAGGCAATACAGTGAAACGCACGGTCGCCGGAGGAATTCTAGGAGCCACTGTCGGCTACTTTGCCACCCCGGAGCGCAGCAAAAAAATAATTGCCCTGATGGGAAATGAAGCTTTAAAAAATGTCGGAATTGATACCGATGTAAGTCAGGTAACGAAAAAGCTCGAAGGAGCGGGCGAAAAATCCAAGCAAGCCCTCGGGAAGCTGAATTTCATGAAAAACCGCAAGAAAAAGAAAGAAGACTTCCCGGAAAACGAAGATGAAATGGAAATGAGCTCCGAAGACGAGCAGCATGAGGACCAGAATAACGATGAAAATGACCAATATAACTCTTTAAAAGAAGAAAAGAAAAGGCTTCAGCAGCAAATGAAAGAACTGGAAGAAAAAATGAAAAAGTACAGCCATGAAACACCGGAAGATGAAGATGAGGAAGAAGAAGAATACAGCGGCAAAGAAGAGAGTGTCCGTGCATCAGACGAGGAGTCGGATGACGCTAAAGAGGAAGACGAGCAAGAACAGGATAGCGAATACGACTACGAAGATGAAGATTCTGACGAATACGACTACGAGGACGAAGAAGAAGATCAGGCCGCAAGCGAAGAAAAGGAAAAACAAGCTTCTGCTAAAAATGAAGAGCAGGAAGAGAACGAAGGAAAAGACCAGGCCGCAAGCGAGGAAAAGGAAAAACAAGCTTCTGCTAAAAACGAAGAGCAGGAAGAGAACGAAGAGCAAGATAACACCAAGAACGAAGGAAAAGAACAGGATCAGCCTGAGAACGAAGAAAAAAAAGCTAAGACTCAAACGAAAGCTCCAAAGCGAAGAATTCAGCGCAAAAGCAAAAAACAAGAAACAGACCAGCATGACAACCGTTCAGACCAGGACGAAGAAGAGGAATCACACACAGTCCTTAAAAGCAATGATGACACATCTAAAGCAGGATAAAGGAAGCATTGGACCTGATTCGATTGATGATCAGGTTTTTTTATTTGTGTCTATTGCAGGTTCCTAGATTTTTCTCCAACATGCTGCCTTTATCCCACTCAAAAGTTGCATTAGATGACACTCTAAGGTTTAAGATAGTACCAAAGGTAACGAGAGGAGATCACGAATGGGACTTACCATCAAAGAAGCTTCAGAAAAAACCGGAATGAGCACTCATACCATCCGCTTCTATGAAAAAGAAGGCCTTCTTCCTTTCCTTAAAAGGGATCAGGCTGGATATCGCATTTTCACAGACCATGACCTGGAGTGGCTGGATTTTATCTCGTGTCTGCGGGTAACCGACATTCCCCTGTCAGAATTAAAGAGAATTGTTGAACTGACGGAAGAAGGCATTCATACGATTCCGGAAAGAAAGAACGTACTGCTTGAACATAAGGAGAAGCTGATCGCTAAACAGGAAGAACTCGATCGGGCTTTTAAGAAAATCGAAGTGAAAATGAAGTATTTCGATCATCTTGAGAAGAATGCAAAGATTCATTAAGGTAAAAAAAGACGAGGTGCTTATGCAGCTCGTCTTCTTTCTATCGCTTTATTTAGAGCTTTCAGCAGTTTTACACCCCCGCCGCTGCTTCACATGGATTCAGACTTCTTTGCAGCCTCGGCACCAGGGTGAATCGTCTTAATTTTATAGATAAAATAATAATGCTTATAGAAAGCAAGGACAATCAGCAGGATTCTAATGATCCATATATCTACATAAATCACGGAAGCCACAATAAACAGATCCGCAATTACATTAATTCTTATTTTCTCTGCCCGGCTCATCCCCTTCTTTTGCAGGAAGGCCAGCACATATTTTTTATAAATCCAGGTGCTCTTAAACCAATGATCCATCCTCTTCGAGCTTTTCGCAAAGCAAAACACGGCAATTAAGTAAAAAGGACCTCCCGGCAGAACAGGAAGGAACGTTCCTGCAATCCCAATCATCAAGGCTATTGATCCGATTGAAACCAATAGGATCATTTTAATCATTTTAATCGTGTTCATGGAATCTCCCCTGCAGCTTGATCGTAATCTTTCTCTTCACTTTATCAAAGAAATACGAAACCTCCAAAGCTTATACCTGATTAAAAATATGGAAATTCAATTTTCTATATGTTTATGCCAGTCCTTTTATTTCAGGAACTAAAAAAGAACGAATCATAAAGACCCGTTCCATTGATCTGCGATTACTTATCAGCATCCTCTATCCATTCCACTATTGGTTCACCTTTCTCATCCAGCAGGGGGGTGAGTCCGCTGCCCTGTGGGTTCCATGTATGCAAATAGTTTACTCCTGTTTGACGGTCAACGAGAATATAAATCAGGCCGTGCTGATAATTTTGCACCATCTTTTCATCGAAACGCTTTTCCGTTTTTTTACCAAACATGAATAATCACCTCCTTTAATAATCATTTCAGCAAGAACAAGCAGTACCTTAACGGTCCAATCCGTTTTTCTTATAGGCGTAAACAAAAACCCCTAATGCAGCAGCCAGCCAGCCGATGAGGACACTAATGTCGGTGGCATTCCATATATAGCCGCTCTCAGAAACGATACCGTTCACATAGTTTGTCAGCACCCCTGTGTAGGTATAGTCCAATATGGCGGACAAATCCTCCTGGAAAAGCTTCACTGCAGGTACGGAAGTCAAAAGCAAGGTTATCGGCATGCTCAATAAGGAAGCCTGCGCCTGGTTTTTAGAGAAAATTCCAATAATATACCCTATGATCAGGCTGATCAGGCTCGCTGCAGTTGTCATCATGAAGAAGGTTCCAAATGGGATGTTCCCAAATGAAGACCCGCTCACAGGAATCATCAGCAGATTGACCAGGATTAACAGCAGAAAAGGAGGCAGCAGTGTCCCTATCAAGTACTCCAGACCATTAACAGAGGACGTCATGAGTACTCTCAATGTGTTCTTTTCCTTTTCTTCTGCTAATGGAGCACTGCTCATAGAGATTCCAGCTATGGCGATGTTGAAAATAATCCCGAAGCTCAGGGCGAATGCATTCGTTGAAAAGGATACTCCTTCATTGTTTACATCTACATCCGGCATAATATTTTTAATGACAAACACAAATCCCAAAGCGAGAATCGGCCCTAACATGACTCCCGTATTATTCAGCAGCGTCTGAAATTTCATAGCCGTGATGGCTCTGACTTTTTTTACTGAAATTCTCAAAGCAATTCCCTCCCCGTCAGTTCCAGGAACACTTTTTCTAATGTCGGTTCATTGGAATGAATTGTAACAAGCTCGCCAGCGGCTATCCACTGCTGGATCTTTTCCCCTGTTTCCTCAGAGTGAGGCAGCATAAATTCCCGCTCGTCCTCTAATCGAATCTGATACTGTTTATTCCGATTGTACTTGAGGCACAGCGCTTTAGGGGCTCCATGCTCTACAATTACCCCATCATGAAGAAGAGCAATTTGATCACATAGTTTAGCCGCCTCGTCCATGTTGTGGGTCGTAAGGAAAATGGCCGTCCCCGATTCTTTCAGCTCCAGCAGCAATTCGTGTACAGATGTAGCTGTACTCGGGTCTAAACCGCTCGTCGGTTCATCCAAGAAGAGCACCTTTGGCTCATGCAAGATGGCTCTGGCCAGAACCAGCCGCTGTGTCATCCCCTTCGAAAGCTTACCGGCAATTTTATTTTTATGCCCGAACAGCCCCACTCTTTTCAGAAGAACATCAATCCGTTCCATCTCTACTCCTAAAATCCTGGCGAACAGCTTCAAGTTGCTGTAAACGGTCATTCTTTCATATAATCCACTGTTATCTGTAACAATGCCGACTTGTTCGTAAATGCTTTCGTTTATTTGTTCGATGGGTTTTCCTAATACCGTTGCTTTTCCTGAAGTTTGCGCCAATTGTCCGGTTAGTATTTTAATCGTGGTTGTTTTCCCTGATCCAGAGGGGCCCAGAAATCCAAAAATTTCACCAGATCGGACTGAGAAACTAAGTTTTTTTAATGCCGGTTCGTTTTTGAACTGCTTGGATAACTGTTCAGCATCAATCACTGTATGTCTTTCCATATACTCCACTCCCTTAAATAAAAAGTTGGGCGTTTGATGAAGCTTCCCATCTGTTTTACAGTTTAGTACTGATCAAGGGGAAAGTCGTAAAAGTCCGCTGAACAGTACTGTAAGAAGCTCAAATGCAGCAAAAAAAGGCTGAAATGTACTCATTTCTGCCTCACCTGTACGCTAAAAATCAAGTAATTGCTTCATTTCTTCTAAACGGGTTCTGGAAAGAGGAACCTTTACATTTGGATGACCTTTTAAAATCAGCGTGTAGCTGTTCTTTGAATAGCTAATCAATTCTGAAACCCGCTGCAGGTTAACTAAATACGACCGGTGGCATCTGAAAAAACCGAATGTATGTAATTTCTCTTCGAGGTCATTCATAGTCAAGTCTGTAGGGAAGTATTCCTCATTAATGCGCAAATGGCTGACACTGTTGATGCTTTCAATATAATCAATCTCATCAGGATTGAAAAAAATGGTCTTATCCGCTAATTTACATGTTACTTTGAAAACACGGTTCGGCTTAAATGCTTCACTCTCTTTCTTTTGCATGAGTATGTCATCCGTGTCTTCGGCGAGAAGATCAGTTTTTTCCAGACCCGCTGCTTGATTATAGCGGTAGATCTCGCTGGTTAACAGCAATAAATCTTCGATTGAATTAGAGGTGATGACCGTTGCCGTGATACCGCAGCGGACATGTTCAACCGCTTTTAAATAAAGCTCAATTCCTTCACCCGATAAGTTTTCTAACGGATTTTCAATTAGCAGCACATCAGGAGAAAACAAAGACATTCGAAATAAGCTGACCCTTCTTTTCTGATCATCTGTCAATTTTTTGATTTTCGCACCCCACACATCCAGCAGAGAAAAGGCAGCAACGGATTCCTCCAAAGGGTCCGGATAATCTGCAAGCTGCTTAAAAAATTTCAGGTAGCTTTGAACGGTTAGCGAATCATATAAGCCCTCATCTTTCATTTGCGAAAAAATCGATTCTGTCTCTCTATGGATATGGCCGCTGGAAGGAGGAATTCTCCCTGTTATCAAATCAAACAGCATGACACTTTCTTCATTGGACATCTTTATCCCGATATGCGAGGACTCACCAATAACTAAATCTACATTCTTTAAAATAATCCGGTGAGCTTCTTCTTTCATTACTTGATCTAAAGAAACAAAAGTCATGGTATACTCACTTTCTTTGTTTATTTATGTACTGGTTATCCTATCAGCTTTGCGATGACTGGCAATCACTAACTCTTTTCATCCATATTCCCGTTTTTGCACTCGTTTTAAGCGTGGCCATAAAAAAGTATTTTTTGTTTAGTGCCGGCCAATCATTTCCTGGCTCTTCGTATTTTCCATACATCTGACTCTTTTAAGGGACGCAGATAAAAACACCCCTTTAGATAACTATAATCTAAAAGGGTGAGCCTTTGCTTTGATTCTGATCATTTAAAATAAAGTTTGATTATAAATAGAAAACCCCCATACATTTTGATAAGAATTAATCAAAATGTATGGGGGTTGTTTTTCATGGATTATCTTTTCCAGCTATTACTCAACCGTCACACTCTTTGCAAGGTTACGCGGCTTATCCACGTCACAGCCTCTATGCAGGGCAGCATAGTAAGCGATCAGCTGAAGGGGAATAACGGAAGCAAGCGGTGACAGGGCTTCGTGTACTTCCGGAAGGACGAAACGGTCGTCTTCCTGATCTAATCCTTTTGCAGAAATGATGCAAGGATTTGCTCCACGGGCAGCAACTTCCTTCACGTTTCCGCGGATGCTCAAGTTTACGTGCTCCTGTGTAGCAAGAGCGATAACCGGAGTTCCTTGTTCGATCAATGCGATTGTTCCGTGCTTGAGCTCTCCTCCGGCAAAGCCTTCTGCCTGGATGTAGGAGATTTCTTTCAGTTTCAATGCGCCTTCAAGGCCTACATAGTAGTCAACCGCACGGCCGATGAAGAAGGCGTTGCGAGTTGTGGACAGGTACTCGCGTGCGATGTACTCCATCTCTTCTTTTTGGTCGCAAAGGGCTTCCATTGCGTTAGCAGCGATCCCAAGCTCTTTCACAAGATCAAGCTCAAGTTCGTGGCCTTTCATTTCTGCTGTAACAGCAGCTGTGATGGCTAGAACTGCAAGCTGCGCTGTGTACGCTTTTGTAGAAGCGACTGCGATTTCAGGGCCTGCATGAAGAAGAAGGGTGAAATCCGCTTCACGGGAAAGCGTGGAGCCTTGTACGTTTGTCAGCGTCAATGCTTTGTAGCCAAGTTCTTTGATCTGAACAAGAACGGCACGGCTGTCCGCTGTTTCTCCGCTTTGAGAAATGAAAACGAATAGCGGCTTTTCGGAAAGCAATGGCATGTTGTATGAGAATTCGCTTGCCACGTGTACTTCTACCGGTGTTTTTGCCCATCTTTCAATGAACTGCTTTCCTACAAGACCCGCGTGGTAGCTTGTTCCGCATGCTACGATATAAATACGGTCTGCTTCATCAATCGCATCTACGATGTTTTGATCAATCGTCAGCTTGCCGTCTTCATTTTGATATTTTTGAACGATTTTCCGCAATACAAGCGGCTGCTCGTCAGTTTCTTTCAACATGTAGTGAGGGTATGTTCCTTTTTCGATATCGCTTGCGTCAATTTCTGCTGTGTAAGGAGCACGTTCAACCACTTCTCCAGTCAGAGTCTTAATGACAGCCTGCTCACGAGTGACAATAACCATTTCTTTATCCATAAGCTCAACATACTGGTTTGTTACTTGAAGCATTGCCATTGCATCAGAGGCAATCACATTAAATCCTTCTCCAAGTCCAACCAAAAGCGGGCTTTTGTTTTTTGCTACGTAAATTGTATTTGGATCTTGATTATCGAGCAATCCGATTGCGTAAGATCCCTTAAGAATGGAAAGAGTTTGCGCGAATGCTTCTTCTACGCCCGCTCCTTTTTCCATCATTTTTTCGATAACCTGAACGACTACTTCCGTGTCTGTTTCACTTTGAAGCTCCACATCCTGCAGGTAGTCTTTTTTCAGCTGCACGTAGTTCTCGATTACACCATTATGAACCAAAGTCAGGCGTGAAGAAGCACTTTGATGAGGATGTGCGTTTACGCGGCTTGGTTCACCATGAGTCGCCCAGCGTGTGTGACCGATTCCAACAGGGGCAATCACACTTGAATCTACGATGGAGCGAAGATCTGCGATGCGTCCTTTTTCTTTAAATACCGTCACGCCGTCCGTGCCTGAAAGAGCAATCCCTGCAGAATCGTATCCGCGGTACTCAAGCTTTTCCAAACCTTTAAGCAAAATTTCCTTTGAATCACTTTGTCCAATGTAACCTACAATACCACACATAATCGTTTTCCTCCCGCTCGGTAAGGGGGACAGGAAAGCCTTTAAAATTCGGGGACCTTCTCTGTCCCCTCACACATGTTAGTTGTTTTTATAGGATTCGATTAGTGTCCCTCTCTTTGTCCAGGAAGTTGCCCCCCTGTTTTAAAGAAAGACTTGCGGCTGCTATCGTACAGCCGGGAGGTATCCGCCGATTCATCGATAAACCTCCTCCTCGTCAACTAAGCGATGGGCCGTCCGTGCTTAGTTCAGGCGCTTTGTCTTGCTCTGCATTTCACTTTAATCATTACCCGGGATCATAAAGCGAAACACAAGGTTTATATTACAATACATCGGAGAAAACCGTCAATCCTAATATCTCCCTACGGTTTGCTCTTTACCCTCCGACACCGTTAGTATATGTTGCTAATGGATGTCTCGTTAAGGACAGATGCAAGATGACTTTTACCCTTTTTGAGAGGTCTTCTAACCTTTTTTGCATAAAAAGATGGATTTTTTATACTTCTTTTTCTCTTTGCAAGGGAGAATCAGCACAGTACAAAAGGAAAATTTTATGATTCCATCATCGCATGAAATATTTTTATGGGGGGCGGCTGCACGGTCTAACCTCTCCTTCCACACCAAAAAAAAATTCAGCACCATGCCTTCATACAGGCATTCGGATAAAAAAAACGGGGCGCTTAGGCCCCGTTTTTCCTGGAATCGTATGTATATTATTCGATGCCCATCTCTTCTTTTACAACCGAAACGATACGGTCTACATACTGACGGCAAAGCTCTTCTGTCGGAGCTTCTGCCATGACCCGCACAAGCGGCTCTGTTCCGGAAGGACGGACAAGAATTCTTCCGTTTCCAGCCATTTCTTTTTCAACTTCTTCAATGATCGCACTCACTTTGGCATTATCCGTAACATGATGTTTATCAGATACTTTTACGTTCACTAATAGCTGAGGGAATTTCGTCATTTCTTCAGCCAGTTCAGAAAGGGTTTTTCCTGTTACCTTTAGAATGTTCACAAGCTGAATGGCTGTTAAGAGGCCATCTCCTGTTGTGTTGTAGTCAAGAAAAATGATGTGGCCGGACTGTTCTCCGCCAAGATTGTAATGGTTCTTTTTCATTTCCTCCACCACATAACGGTCGCCTACAGCTGTCTGAACACTTTGAATGCCAGAAGCGTCAAGACCTTTATAGAATCCAAGGTTGCTCATTACGGTTGAAACGACCGTATCCTGATTCAGCTGGCCTTGGTCCTTTAAATATTTTGCACAGATAAACATAATCTGATCGCCATCTACAATATTTCCTTTTTCATCTACTGCAATTAAACGGTCGCCGTCTCCATCAAACGCAAGCCCGATATCCGCGCCTTTTTCAAGGACAAATGCAGCCATCGCTTCCGGATGAGTTGAACCAACACCATCATTAATGTTCAGACCATTAGGAGAAGTTCCCATCGTGGAAACATCTGCTTCCAGATCAGCAAACAGATGTGTAGCCAAAGAAGATGTTGCTCCATGTGCGCAGTCAAGGGCTACATGGATTCCGGCAAATTCTTCATCTACCGTCTGCTTCAGGAATTGAAGGTATTTCTGTCCGCCTTCGAAATAGTCATTCACCTGACCAAGATCTGCTCCTACTGGTCTTGGAAGATGATCCTCTTCCTGATCCATCAGTCCTTCAATTTCAAGCTCCTGTTCATCAACAAGCTTGAAGCCGTCCGGCCCAAAGAATTTGATTCCGTTATCCTGAACAGGATTGTGAGAGGCGGAAATCATCACGCCTGCTTGAGCTCCTAATGCTTTGGTTAAATAAGAAACACCAGGAGTAGAAATCACGCCTAAACGCATCACTTCCGCTCCGATGGAAAGAAGACCGGCAACAAGGGCTCCTTCCAGCATATGTCCGGATACGCGTGTATCACGTCCGATTAATACCTTCGGACGATCTTTGTCCTTTGTCAGGACATATCCGCCAAAACGGCCGATTTTAAATGCCAATTCAGGCGTCAGCTCGCTGTTTGCCACTCCTCTTACTCCATCTGTTCCAAAATACTTACCCATGATAGATTCGCTCCTTTTTCTGTTCCTCAAGATTGAAGTGCCGAAATACGAATTGTTGCTTCTTCTTGGGGCAGTGACCATTTCACATCATTCGGTCCCTTTACCTCAACCTTTATCTTTTGCTCCCCGTCTTCTAGGCCGGCTGCATTGACAAGCAGCTGAAAATCATTGGAAGATACTTTCTTCAGGCGATCTTCAGAGCCTGTTACCGTAATATCAAACGCCTGAACAGAGGGGTCAAGATATTCAATTGACTTTCCTTCATCCAGTCCAGCCGTTTCAATCGGGATGCCTTTCAGCACTTTTTCCCCGTCTTTATCTATATCTATTTTCACTTGGACCTTCTGCTGCGAAAGCTCTCTGACCCCTTCCGGCAGAGGAAGGCCCAATTCAACCACACTGTCTTCTGTAATTTTGCTCAAATCCAGATCGGGTCCGCTGATTTCCTTTAAGCCATCCAGAATATCCTGCGGTCCGTATGCCGTCACTTCGCTTGGAGAAATACTGATTGACCGGATTGTTACTCCATCGGGCGGCTGACCGGTCTGGTTCAGTTTTACAGAAAGAGTTCTGCTCGGGCTTTTAATCGGGACGGTGACCTCCACATTTCTCGGGGACGTTTCAACCGGCAGAATATTTCCATTCTTATCATACACAATGACCTGTGCCTGCTGTTTTACATCGGCATCAGCATCCTGCAGGTTTACCCTTGCCCTGACATAAGAAATCTGATTAATAATCGCTTTGGACCCCGTCACCCTGACCGTTTTCGGATTCAGAACCGGGTCACCCGGCTTGTAGCCTTCTGCAATTTGTTCTTCATTTATAAAAGAAGCTTCTATAGGAAACTCTTTTGTCGTTTTTTCATCGATCTTGACTTTAACTGTACCCGGATCAAGCGTTACTTTTAAAGAGCTGTCGAGATTTCTGTATTTCAGATCCACTTTGTGCTCTCCTGGTTCAAGCCCGGTCAAATCGGCAAACACTTCCACGTTGCGCCTCTGTTTTGCAATCGTTACCTGGCTGTTCGGCCCGGTTATATTGACAGAGACGGTTTCAGGAAGTCCGGAAACGACATAATTTGCATTCCCTGTCTCAGCTTTCAGGTCTACATTTTCGATCGTTGCAGACGTTTCATTTGGAGAGGGATCATTTTTACTGTCTGTTCCAGGAGGCTTATGGAAAAGCTCATTTTTCTGCGGTTCATCATTTTTCACCGCATTGTTGCTGTTCCTGGTCGTATCTGTATTCACAGACAGATAAATCATAAGTGCAAGCAAAAGAGCGATGATTCTCATAAACCAGTTGTTATTCATTAACTTATCCATTTTTCTTCCCCCTCCATTGCCAGCGGCCTGAGGAAGCGGAACGTGTCCGGCCTTGCCTGTTCGAATTTGATGATAAGAGGCTTTTCAGTGAATCCTCATCGAGATTCCGGTGCAGCTCTCCATTTCTAGCCACTGAAATGCTGCCTGTTTCTTCGGATACGATAATCGTTATGCTATCGGTGACTTCACTGATTCCTACAGCTGCGCGGTGCCTCGTTCCCAGCTCCTTTGAAATCAGCGGGCTCTCTGATAAAGGCAGATAGCAGGCTGCGGCAGCAATTTGGCTGCCTCTTAAAATAACAGCCCCATCATGGAGCGGAGTATTCGGTATAAATACGTTGATTAACAGCTCGGATGAAACATTGGCATTCATCGGAATTCCGGTTTCGATGTAATCCCCCATACCCGTCTCCCTCTCCATGGTCATCAAAGCACCGATGCGGCGTTTCGCCATATAAGAAGTTGCCTTGACGATGTCATCAGTCAGCTTCACCCGCTCATCCTCTTCAGGAAACGCACTCTTTGAAAACAGACGCCCCCTTCCGAGCTGTTCAAGAGCCCTTCTCAGTTCGGGCTGAAAAATGACAATGATTGCGATAAATCCCCATGAAATAGCTTGGTCCATTAGCCAAAAAATTGTATTGAGTCCCAAAAATCCGCTTATTGTTTTGACCAAAAGAATGACGATGATCCCTTTCAGCAGCTGAACGGCTTTTGTTCCTCTAATTACCATAATCAGTTTATATATAACGAACCAAACTAGGAGAATATCAATGGCAGTGCCTAAGTACCTAAGTACAGATATACCTTCAAATGCCATACTGGTTTCCTCCATCAAGTTCAATTAAAATGTACCATTCATAAAGCGTAACAGCCTGCGGCAAATCACTTATTGACGCTGCAAAAGTCTCTGGAAGCACTGGAAATGCATACCGGACTGCCGCTAACTACCCCATTATAGCATAAAATATTTTCAGTAAATAAAGAAACCAAAAGGCCACCTTAAAAGATGACCTTAGGATTAGTATATCTGATTGGGTCCGTTTCTATTGGAGGATAGACAAATTTACTGAAAGACACCCACTACTTCATTACCGAATGATTTCATTTTATACCAAAGCCAATCAAACAGCTCGTTGATCTCTTTAATATCCCCTGTTACTTCACCGGCAGCAGCGGTATATTCTTCTCCGTTAATGACCGTTACATTGCCGTCAACCTTCCCGTCTACTTTAAGCGTACCGTTCCTTACCGTAATGTCCCCTTCAATGGTCTCACCCTTTGGAACGGTTACGGTACTGTTTTGCACAATAAGTTTTGAATTCTTGGTTACACTGAATTGATGGTCGCCGGACCAGGCAGAAACAAGACTGCTGGCCATTAGGATGATAAAAAGGGACGCGGCGATAAGTAATGGATGGGCTTTAAGCCATCTGCCTGCTCCAATCCGTCTTTTTTCCTTTGGCAGACTGGCCATTACCCGTGCGGTAAAATCATTTGGAGTTTCAATATGCGAAGTGCTCTGGACAAGCGCGATTGCTTTTTTTAACTCCTGAAAATGGGCCAGGCAATCTTTGCATTCTTTCAAATGCTGCTTTAATTCTTTTTCCTCCTGCTGATCCGTCTCGTGATCAAGATATCTATGCATCAATGACAAAGTTTCCTCAGAACATGCCATTATCCCACACCTCACCTTATAAATGCCTCAATTGTTTTCTTAATGCTTCTCTTCCCCGGTGGATCCTCGTCTTCACTGTCCCGATTGGAATCTCCAATATCTCACTGATTTCAATTATGGACAATTCGTCTATATATTTTAAGACGATTACGCTCCGGTACTTGTCCGGCAGTTTTAATATCTCCCTTTGGATCATTTCCTGCAGTTCCATTGTCTCGACTTCGTCTTCCGGTAGAGCGATATCGGCAGCAACCTGTGAATACATCGTCAGGCCTTCTGTCCCTGCAATTTCAGCATCCAAATAATAATCCGGTTTCTTTTTCCGTATTCGGTCAATCGACAGGTTGGTGGCAATCCGATAAAGCCATGTAGAGAACTTTTTATCCAAATCATACCGGTGGATATTCACATACGCCCTTATAAACGCTTCCTGGGCAATATCTTCTGCCTCATGGGCATTTCCAAGCATCCTGTAGCAGAGCTGAAAAATCTTGTCTTTATATAAATCAACGATTTCTGCAAAAGCGTTTTGATCCCCTTTAATAACCTCTTTTATCCTGTTCTTTACCAATGTCTCCATCTATATTACCCTCTTCTCTTTCGCGGGTCTGTAGGTATACGTTCTAAAGACCAAAAGGTTTCAGTTTTGTACATAAAAATAGTTTAACAAATAATTCCCAATATGTAGATGGTAAGTTGCACATATTCAGATCCAGTGATTGAAAACTATAGGGTTTTCCCCTAATAATAGGGGATACAAGGAGGGAAATGGATGAAAAAGAAAATCTATTTGATTCGTCATTGTAAAGCGAATGGACAGGAAGCCGAAGCTACATTAACAGCGGAAGGAGAAGTCCAGGCAGTTTCCTTATCTGCATTTTTAACAGACAAAAACATTAAGGTGATCTATTCAAGCCCCTATAAGCGGGCGGTTGATTCAATATCCCCGTTTGCCGGACAAAACAGGCTGAACATTACGATCGATCGAAGACTGGAGGAAAGAATTCTCAGCAAGGAAAACCTTCATGATTGGATGGATAAACTCTCTCAGACGTTTGTGGACAAAACCCTTTGTTTTGGAGGCGGAGAATCCAGTCATTATGCCGCTTCGAGAGGACTCGCAGTTATCCGCGATTTTCTTGACGGGCCTTTTCAAACCGCTGCAATCGTTTCGCATGGCAATCTGATTTCATTGATTCTGAACCATTTTGATGAAACGTTCGGGTTTGAGCAGTGGAAAACCCTCTCCAATCCGGATGTGTACCTACTGGAGTTCGAAGGCTCTACTCCGGCTATTAGAAGAGTCTGGGATGGGCTATAGAGGGAAGGGAACAAAACACCCGCTTGATTACCTCAAGCGGGCGTAATGGTTATAAAAGCTTTTCTCCAAACAGGGAACCCATTAATGCTACTGCAACCGATGCTGTCTTGTTTCTTTCATCTAAAATCGGATTGACCTCTACAAATTCCGCCGATGTGATCAATTCAGATTCAGCAAGCATTTCCATCGCCAAATGACTTTCGCGGTAGCTAATCCCTCCAATAACCGGCGTCCCGACACCCGGCGCATCATGCGGATCTAGACCATCAAGGTCCAGAGACAAGTGAACTCCATCTGTGCGTTCTTTTAAATAGTCAATCGTTTCTTCCATCACACGGGTCATCCCGAGACGATCTACTTCATGCATCGTGTAAACCCGGATTCCTTTTTCTTTTATGAGTTTTCTTTCCCCTTCATCCAGAGATCGTGCTCCGATAATCACCACATGTTCAGGCTTAATCTTAGGAGAAAAACCGGCTATGCCCGTTAATCCTTCATCGCCGATTCCAAGGCTCGCTGCAAGCGGCATGCCGTGAATGTTTCCTGAAGGAGACGTGTCTGCTGTATTTAAATCTCCGTGTGCATCATACCAGATTACACCGAGGTTTTGATAATTTTTGGCTAATCCCGCCAGTGTTCCTATGGCGATGCTGTGATCCCCGCCCAGCACTAAAGGAAAAGCTCCGGACTTCACAACTTCATCTACTTTTGAAGCAAGAAGTTCGCTCGCTTCTGTTACCGCTTTCAAATTTTTTAAATTATAAAGAGGCTCTTCTAATTCTTTCTCCCGCTTGCCGATTTTAATATCTCCGCTGTCCTCAATGGTATAGCGAAGATTCTCCAGCCGTTCAGCAACACCTGCATAGCGGATTGCACTTGGCCCCATGTCTACGCCCCGTCTTGTTTGACCCAAGTCCATAGGGACCCCAATTATGTTGATTTTCTCAAGCGCCATTCGACTTCCTCCTCTGCTCTCTATATCCTTATAATACATAGAAGAAGCCGTCTGACTCAACTCGACAAATTTTTGTATAAAAATACAGAAAATTCTCGCATATAACGCAAAAAGAAAACACAAAAAAAGCCTATCACGATGTGAAAGACATTACAGAAAATATATGGTGGAGCCTAGCGGGATCGAACCGCTGACCTCCTGCGTGCAAGGCAGGCGCTCTCCCAGCTGAGCTAAGGCCCCTCATTGTATTGGAGCGGAAGACGGGATTCGAACCCGCGACCCCCACCTTGGCAAGGTGGTGTTCTACCACTGAACTACTTCCGCTAGTTATCAGGGTATGGATGTCTCCGGATGATAAAGATAATGCGGGTGAAGGGAGTCGAACCCCCACGCCCGAAGGCGCTAGATCCTAAGTCTAGTGCGTCTGCCAGTTCCGCCACACCCGCATATGAAAATAAATGGTGAGCCATGAAGGACTCGAACCTTCGACCCTCTGATTAAAAGTCAGATGCTCTACCGACTGAGCTAATGGCTCGGATGGCTGGGCTAGCTGGATTCGAACCAACGCATGACGGAGTCAAAGTCCGTTGCCTTACCGCTTGGCTATAGCCCAATATGATTAGTATCATTCATTCGTACTCTATTAACATGTCCAACCCAGCGGGTTTTAAACATGATATAAATAAAATGGTGGAGGGGGGCAGATTCGAACTGCCGAACCCTAAGGAGCGGATTTACAGTCCGCCGCGTTTAGCCACTTCGCTACCCCTCCACATCAGTGAAGACAGTGCCGGCAAGAGGACTTGAACCCCCAACCTACTGATTACAAGTCAGTTGCTCTACCAATTGAGCTACACCGGCATATAATGTTTATAATATTTGATATGTAATGGTGGAGGATGACGGGATCGAACCGCCGACCCTCTGCTTGTAAGGCAGATGCTCTCCCAGCTGAGCTAATCCTCCATGTATTTTTAGGCTTGTGATAAGCGGCGCATTGCGCTGCTGCCTTCTCTCACATAGCTTGTCCATGTAAAAATGATGGTGACCCGTACGGGATTCGAACCCGTGTTACCGCCGTGAAAGGGCGGTGTCTTAACCGCTTGACCAACGGGCCGCAGACTTTAAGTAAGCTTCCAACCGGGCTCGAACCGGTGACCTCTTCCTTACCATGGAAGCACTCTACCTACTGAGCTATGGAAGCATGGCTCCGCAGGCAGGACTCGAACCTGCGACCGATCGGTTAACAGCCGATAGCTCTACCACTGAGCTACTGCGGAACAATATAACCTGGCAATGTCCTACTCTCACAGGGGGAAACCCCCAACTACCATCGGCGCTAAAGAGCTTAACTTCCGTGTTCGGTATGGGAACGGGTGTGACCTCTTTGCCATAATTACCAGATATAAGGTTGAAAGATTGCTCTTTCAAAACTAGATAACGATGTGCTTCACGAGTAATGGAAGCCTTACTTGAATAAAGGTTAAGTCCTCGACCGATTAGTATTCGTCAGCTGCACGTGTCGCCACGCTTCCACCTCGAACCTATCAACCTGATCATCTTTCAGGGGTCTTACTCAAATGATGGGAAATCTCATCTTGAGGGGGGCTTCATGCTTAGATGCTTTCAGCACTTATCCCGTCCGCACATAGCTACCCAGCGATGCCTTTGGCAAGACAACTGGTACACCAGCGGTGCGTCCATCCCGGTCCTCTCGTACTAAGGACAGCTCCTCTCAAATTTCCTGCGCCCGCGACGGATAGGGACCGAACTGTCTCACGACGTTCTGAACCCAGCTCGCGTACCGCTTTAATGGGCGAACAGCCCAACCCTTGGGACCGACTACAGCCCCAGGATGCGATGAGCCGACATCGAGGTGCCAAACCTCCCCGTCGATGTGGACTCTTGGGGGAGATAAGCCTGTTATCCCCGGGGTAGCTTTTATCCGTTGAGCGATGGCCCTTCCATGCGGAACCACCGGATCACTAAGCCCGACTTTCGTCCCTGCTCGACTTGTAGGTCTCGCAGTCAAGCTCCCTTGTGCCTTTACACTCTGCGAATGATTTCCAACCATTCTGAGGGAACCTTTGGGCGCCTCCGTTACATTTTAGGAGGCGACCGCCCCAGTCAAACTGCCCGCCTGACACTGTCTCCCGGCCCGATCAGGGCCGCGGGTTAGAAGTTCAACACAGCCAGGGTAGTATCCCACCGATGCCTCCACCGAAGCTGGCGCTCCGGTTTCCAAGGCTCCTACCTATCCTGTACAAGCTGTGCCAAAATTCAATATCAGGCTGCAGTAAAGCTCCACGGGGTCTTTCCGTCCTGTCGCGGGTAACCTGCATCTTCACAGGTACTATAATTTCACCGAGTCTCTCGTTGAGACAGTGCCCAGATCGTTACGCCTTTCGTGCGGGTCGGAACTTACCCGACAAGGAATTTCGCTACCTTAGGACCGTTATAGTTACGGCCGCCGTTTACTGGGGCTTCAATTCAAAGCTTCGCTTGCGCTAACCTCTCCTCTTAACCTTCCAGCACCGGGCAGGCGTCAGCCCCTATACTTCGCCTTGCGGCTTCGCAGAGACCTGTGTTTTTGCTAAACAGTCGCCTGGGCCTATTCACTGCGGCTCTTCAAGGCTATTCACCCTAAAGAGCACCCCTTCTCCCGAAGTTACGGGGTCATTTTGCCGAGTTCCTTAACGAGAGTTCTCTCGATCACCTTAGGATTCTCTCCTCGCCTACCTGTGTCGGTTTGCGGTACGGGCACCATTTTCCTCGCTAGAAGCTTTTCTAGGCAGTGTGGAATCAGGAACTTCGGTACTTCATTTCCCTCGCCATCACAGCTCAGCCTTAACCAAGGGACGGATTTGCCTATCCCTTGAGCCTACCTGCTTGGACGCGCATATCCAACAGCGCGCTTACCCTATCCTCCTGCGTCCCTCCATTGCTCAAACGGAAAAGAGGTGGTACAGGAATCTCAACCTGTTGTCCATCGCCTACGCCTTTCGGCCTCGGCTTAGGTCCCGACTAACCCTGAGCGGACGAGCCTTCCTCAGGAAACCTTAGGCATTCGGTGGAGGGGATTCTCACCCCTCTTTCGCTACTCATACCGGCATTCTCACTTCTAAGCGCTCCACCAGTCCTTCCGGTCTGGCTTCACAGCCCTTAGAACGCTCTCCTACCACTGTTCTGAAAGAACAGTCCACAGCTTCGGTGATCCGTTTAGCCCCGGTACATTTTCGGCGCAGGGTCACTCGACCAGTGAGCTATTACGCACTCTTTAAATGGTGGCTGCTTCTAAGCCAACATCCTGGTTGTCTAAGCAACCCCACATCCTTTTCCACTTAACGGATACTTGGGGACCTTAGCTGGTGGTCTGGGCTGTTTCCCTTTTGACTACGGATCTTATCACTCGCAGTCTGACTCCCATAGATAAGTCTTTGGCATTCGGAGTTTGACTGAATTCGGTAACCCGATGAGGGCCCCTAGTCCAATCAGTGCTCTACCTCCAAGACTCTTGCTATGAGGCTAGCCCTAAAGCTATTTCGGAGAGAACCAGCTATCTCCAGGTTCGATTGGAATTTCTCCGCTACCCACACCTCATCCCCGCACTTTTCAACGTGCGTGGGTTCGGGCCTCCATTCAGTGTTACCTGAACTTCACCCTGGACATGGGTAGATCACCTGGTTTCGGGTCTACGACCACGTACTCATTCGCCCTATTCAGACTCGCTTTCGCTGCGGCTCCGTCTCTTCAACTTAACCTTGCACGTAATCGTAACTCGCCGGTTCATTCTACAAAAGGCACGCCATCACCCGTTAACGGGCTCTGACTACTTGTAGGCACACGGTTTCAGGATCTGTTTCACTCCCCTTCCGGGGTGCTTTTCACCTTTCCCTCACGGTACTGGTTCACTATCGGTCACTAGGGAGTATTTAGCCTTGGGAGATGGTCCTCCCGGATTCCGACGGGATTTCTCGTGTCCCGCCGTACTCAGGATCCACTCAGGAGGGAACGAAGTTTCGATTACAGGGCTGTTACCTTCTCTGGCGGGCCTTTCCAGACCGCTTCGCCTACCCCGTTCCTTTGTAACTCCGTGTTGAGTGTCCTACAACCCCAGAAGGCAAGCCTTCTGGTTTGGGCTGATCCCGTTTCGCTCGCCGCTACTCAGGGAATCGCATTTGCTTTCTCTTCCTCCGGGTACTTAGATGTTTCAGTTCCCCGGGTATGCCTTCCAGACTCTATGTATTCAAGTCAGGATGCTGCTCCATTACGAGCAGCGGGTTTCCCCATTCGGAAATCTCCGGATCAACGCTTACTTACAGCTCCCCGAAGCATATCGGTGTTCGTACCGTCCTTCATCGGCTCCTAGTGCCAAGGCATCCACCGTGCGCCCTTTCTAACTTAACCTGATAACGGAGTTATCTTCGTTAGAAGCTGAAAACAGATGTCTTCAGACTTTTCATTTCATTCTGCGATAGACGCAGAAGAAAATCGTAAGGTTCTTTCTTACTCGTGTGAATGTTTGACATTCATATCGTTATCTAGTTTTCAAAGAACAAGTTAAGAGAGAATGATCTCTCAAAACTAAACAAATTCGAAGTGCGTCCGTTAATCGCTGCACCGCATGGGTGCTGATAATTCTTCCTTAGAAAGGAGGTGATCCAGCCGCACCTTCCGATACGGCTACCTTGTTACGACTTCACCCCAATCATCTGCCCCACCTTAGGCGGCTGGCTCCCTTACGGGTTACCCCACCGACTTCGGGTGTTGCAAACTCTCGTGGTGTGACGGGCGGTGTGTACAAGGCCCGGGAACGTATTCACCGCGGCATGCTGATCCGCGATTACTAGCGATTCCGGCTTCATGCAGGCGAGTTGCAGCCTGCAATCCGAACTGAGAATGGTTTTATGGGATTCGCTGAACCTCGCGGTTTCGCTGCCCTTTGTACCATCCATTGTAGCACGTGTGTAGCCCAGGTCATAAGGGGCATGATGATTTGACGTCATCCCCACCTTCCTCCGGTTTGTCACCGGCAGTCACCTTAGAGTGCCCAACTGAATGCTGGCAACTAAGATCAAGGGTTGCGCTCGTTGCGGGACTTAACCCAACATCTCACGACACGAGCTGACGACAACCATGCACCACCTGTCACTCTGTCCCCCGAAGGGGAACCTTCTATCTCTAGAAGTGGCAGAGGATGTCAAGACCTGGTAAGGTTCTTCGCGTTGCTTCGAATTAAACCACATGCTCCACCGCTTGTGCGGGCCCCCGTCAATTCCTTTGAGTTTCAGTCTTGCGACCGTACTCCCCAGGCGGAGTGCTTAATGCGTTAGCTGCAGCACTAAAGGGCGGAAACCCTCTAACACTTAGCACTCATCGTTTACGGCGTGGACTACCAGGGTATCTAATCCTGTTCGCTCCCCACGCTTTCGCGCCTCAGCGTCAGTTACAGACCAGAGAGTCGCCTTCGCCACTGGTGTTCCTCCACATCTCTACGCATTTCACCGCTACACGTGGAATTCCACTCTCCTCTTCTGCACTCAAGTCCTCCAGTTTCCAATGACCCTCCCCGGTTGAGCCGGGGGCTTTCACATCAGACTTAAAAGACCGCCTGCGCGCGCTTTACGCCCAATAATTCCGGACAACGCTTGCCACCTACGTATTACCGCGGCTGCTGGCACGTAGTTAGCCGTGGCTTTCTGGTTAGGTACCGTCAAGGCGCGGGCAGTGACTCCCGCACTTGTTCTTCCCTAACAACAGAGCTTTACGATCCGAAAACCTTCATCACTCACGCGGCGTTGCTCCGTCAGACTTTCGTCCATTGCGGAAGATTCCCTACTGCTGCCTCCCGTAGGAGTCTGGGCCGTGTCTCAGTCCCAGTGTGGCCGATCACCCTCTCAGGTCGGCTACGCATCGTCGCCTTGGTGAGCCATTACCTCACCAACTAGCTAATGCGCCGCGGGCCCATCTGTAAGTGACAGCATAACCGTCTTTCAATTCCGAACCATGCGGTTCGAAAGGTTATCCGGTATTAGCTCCGGTTTCCCGGAGTTATCCCAGTCTTACAGGCAGGTTGCCCACGTGTTACTCACCCGTCCGCCGCTGATCTCCGAAGAGATCCGCTCGACTTGCATGTATTAGGCACGCCGCCAGCGTTCGTCCTGAGCCAGGATCAAACTCTCCAAAAAGTAGTTTGACTAGCTCTTGTTTGTTGCTCTAGAATTAACGTTGGCACTTCGATTTGTTTAGTTTTCAAAGATCATTTTTTCATCCGCTTCGTTAGCGGCTTTAATAATATAACATGATGTTCCATCTTAGTCAACAACTTCTTTAAATGTTTTTTTCAAACATATTTGGCTGCTAACAGCGACGCAAATAAATATACCACGCAGTATATAAACAGGTCAATACTCTTTTTCAATTTTTCTTCAGACATTTTTTCATTCAGCTTCGTCAAATTGGGAAGCTCATTTCTCCTGCGGGCATTTAAGCTATTCACTTAGCAGCCAAGACAATGCCCCCTTCCGAAAACCCTACCCGATTTCCGTTGCATTCTCAGGAAGAAGCTTGACTTGCCCGAGATACTTCTTCATTCTTCCTGCCTCTTCGGCTGGATAAGAAAAACAAAGCTCCTCTGCCGTTTCCCGTGCCGCTTCCTCAAATAATTCAATCATAACGAACAAGGCGTCCCATACCCGCTCATAGTCCGCTTCAGGAAAAGAAAGCATTAGTTTTCTCCATTGATCTTTACAAATATACCGTTCTAAATATTTACTGCTCTTCCCGGTACTGACTGAAAAATCGAATGGTGCTGCCGCTTTCCATTCCATCATTTTAATCAGCATCGATCTGATGACCGCTAAATGATCCAGCGCATAAAGAATTTCCCTTCTCCACAATCCCTTCGCTACATAAGCGGATACCCACCAAAATTCATTGCAGCAGTCCGCATAAAAGGCTGCTGACGGTTTTTGCACCCAATATTTCCGGTCTGAAGGCGGAGACAGCTCGGGAAGGCATCCGTCCTTGTCTAAGAGAATCATGGTAAGGCTGTCTTCCTGGGAGTACGCATCTGCCTGTTCGATCGGAATAAGCTTTAAATCGATTCTGTTCCCATCCTCAAACAGCATTAAATAAGTAAACCTTCCGTTATTTTCAGACTGAAACAAGGCCGTGTCTTCCGGCGTCTGCATCATAATTCTCTCCCCAAAGACATCAATCCAGTCCGCATCGGCTAAAAATGAATCCATCTCCTCTACAAGGTATACAGCATCAAAGTCCATAAAGGGATCTTTCCGGACATTCCTGTTCGTTCGGGATCCGTTCATTGCCACTGCTCTTACTCTTGGATCGTCTTCAGCCGTCTTCCGGATTAGATTCAGCATTTCTATTTCGGAGCGCATTTCACCCAACCTCCTAAATATCAATGAAACAATTTGTTTCTTGGATTCATGGAAGCTCCCTTTCCAGCATACCTATAAGACAAGACCGATCATGGACAAGGAGGCATTCTGATTTGAACCGTATCTATGTTATTCATGCAAAAAAAATCAAACAGACACTTATTGTAGCTATTGCCGCTCTATTCACAGCCGGCATTCTATATGTAGAGAATGTGGTTCAATACCCCGTCTTCTCCGCTATCTCCGGACCTAAAGCAATCTATAAAGGCGAATCAAAGGGGAACAAAGTCTCTCTAACGTTTGACATAAGCTGGGGAGATGAAAAGGCTTTGCCGATTCTCGACACGCTGAAAAGGAACCAAATTTCCAACGCTACCTTTTTTATATCTGCCTCTTGGGCTGAACGGCACCCTGCGATCGTGAAAAGAATCGTTCAGGACGGACATCAGATCGGCAGCATGGGATACGCCTATAAAAACTATACCACCATGAAGCCCGAAGAAATCAAACGGGATTTAATGCTCGCCCAAAAAACGTTTGATGAGATGAAGCTAAAAAAGATCCAATACCTCCGGACCCCAACCGGGCAATTCAATAAGCAAGTGCTGGATATCGCTTCCATGTATGGACTCTCTTTAGTTCATTACAGCGTGAATACGAATGACTGGACGAATCCGGGTGTAGAAAAAATAGTCAAAAACGCGACCAGGCAGACAGGAGGGGGAGATATAATTCTCCTTCATGCTTCAGACTCAGCCAAACAAACGAAAGATGCCCTTCCTAAAATCATCAAAGAGATCAACAAAAAAGGGCTCCGGAATGTAACCGTTAAGGAACTCGTTGCCAATACAGATGCCCGCTCAAAGGAAGTAAAATAGAAACGGTTTAAAAGCCTGCTGAAAGGAAAGCAGGCTTATTTATATAATTCAAGAAGCTGACGGAGCGCTTCTTTCACATCCCCGGTATATAATCCGCCATGGTAGCAGATAACCTTTTCAATCTCATAGTCCATCAGGCGCTCAACGGACCGCAGCGCTTCCTCCATATCCAATGTGAATTGTGGGTTCGCAATCTCAAGCCTGTTTCCCTCTGCCACAAGAGCATCACCCGCAATCAGCGTTTTTTCGCGCCGGAGATACAAAGAAATATGTCCAGGCAAATGGCCCGGAGTATGAATCACTTCAATCTCGCCGCACCATGGCAGGACTTCGCCGGCTGAAAATAAGATATCCACTGGAGCCGGCTCGATGGATTTCAGCAGTGAGATGAATTGGTCAGCGCCTGCCTTCTCTTCTTCAGGCAAGTCTGCATAAGTGGTCTCTGCCTGTTCAAGCCGCAGCGATTTTTTTGTCCCGCTGATATAGGGTGCTTCCTCTTCCAGAGATGCAATTTTCATTTCGGGATACTCCCTTTTCAATGCTGCTAAAGAACCCATATGATCGACATCATGATGAGTGATGATTATTTTTGTAATGGAGTCCAGGGGAACGCCGGTTTTTCTTGCCGCCTCTTTCAAATAAAATGAACAGCCCGGATATCCGCAATCCACCAGAACCGTATTTTCTTGATCATGGAGCAGCACAGGGTATATGGTTCTCGCTTCTCCGCTGCTCTCTAATGAAATATTCAGGATGTGGACATTAGACATAATAGCCACCTCTTCTCACTGTTTTTATTTCATTTTACCCCGGGTCTTCTTGTATTTGCACATCCTGCGTTTAATATTTTCCGCAGCGAGGGTAAAAGTAGTACAAATGGAATAATCATTCAGGAGGATCGATGATGGACTTGCATAATGGTACACTTTTCTGGCCAACAACCCTTAATCATAAAAAAAGAAAACGTGAACAGGAAAGGACTCCGCACTATGATGTTCTAATTGTAGGAGGAGGGATGTCAGGCGCATTAACCGCTTATACCCTTTCACAGGAAGGGCTGAAAATCGCTGTCCTGGATAAACGGGAGATGGCAGCAGGAAGTTCGTCAGCCAATACCGGCCTGCTCCAATTTTCGAATGACATTATGCTTCATGAACTGATGGACCAAATTGGGGAAGAAAAGGCCGTTCAGTTTTATAAGCTTTGTCAGACTGCAGTGGATCAGCTTGAGCAAGTTGCGAAAACACTTCCGCAGGATGCGGATTTATTCCGCAGAAAGAGCATTTGTTATGCGAGTACAAAGGATGATGTGCCGAAGCTAGAGAAAGAATATGAAGTGTTAAAAAGACACGGGTTTCCGGTAGATTACTGGACAGAGGAAGAAGTGGCGCAGCATATGCCATTTAAAAAACACGCAGCTTTAATTACATATGGAGATGCAGAGGTCAATCCGTACCGGTTTATCCATGGCATTTTAGCCTATCTTGAAGAGCAAAATGTTCATTTGTTTGAACATACTGAAGCTAAGGAAATTGAGGAGCATCCGGATCACCTGACCCTGAATACCTCAAAAGGGGCTTTTTCCGCTTCTCATATTATTTTTGCTACAGGATATGATTCTCCTCCGATTGATGAAAAAATCGGGGCCGATATTAATCGCTCCTACGCCATTGCAACCGAGCCGATTGAAGATTTATCTTCGTGGGAGGACCGGGCAATGATTTGGGAAACGAAACGGCCGTATCTTTATCTCCGCACAACCGACGATAACCGGATTATTGCAGGAGGATTAGATGAAGACAAACCGGAAGCACCCCAAAGTGAAGAATGGATTGAAAACCGGGCTAATCGCCTTCTTCATGAACTTCGAAAGCTTTTTCCTGAGCTCCCGCTGAAGATTGCCTATTCCTGGGGGGCAAGTTTTGGAGAGTCGCTTGATAACCTTCCATTTATCGGGAAGCATCCCCATAACAACCGCCAGTATTATTTATTGGGATACGGCGGAAATGGAACGGTCTACAGTATGCTTGGCTCCCATATTTTAAAGGATCTGATTTTGAATAAACCAAATCCAGATGCTGAATTGGTAAAATTGGACCGCTAAAAAAGATCTGGCCCTGCAAATGAGGGCCAGATCTTTTTTGCACGCTATCCCTGTGCGGTTTTCTGCTGCCCGATTTTTCTGCGGGAGGACCTGCTGAACCTCGGAAGCATAATAAGCTGATACGCATTGCAGCATAATAAAGAAATCAGCATGAAATAAAGCCAGTTTGGATCATTTTCTCTCAGCGCCGGAAACCATTCAATTGCTGTGCCGACAAACATAAAGAATAAAGCGGGAATAAAAGCCCCTTTATTTGTATCCCTTTGCTTCAAATAGGCCGTGATGAGGCTGGCAGCAAAAAAACCGGCAGCTGGCCATATGTAGGGAAGGACGGAACCGGAATCTCCAAAAATTTGATAGCGGAAATACACAAGATCAAAAAGAACAAATGCAATTAACAGGAGCTGAACAGCATTCCATACGGAACCAAAAATCCCCATGCCGAACCTGTGAAGGGTCAGATATGCAAAAAAACCCATTTGACTGATCACACTGAACATCAGGCCTACCCCTATAAACCAAATCAACGATGCAAAAATTTCATCGACTTGAAATTCTGCAAACGCCCCTGCCTGCTGATCCCAGTTTAAAATAAAGCCCGACGCGATGGCAGCAGCGGCACCGACGAGCAAGCTGGAAAAGAAAAACTTTACCCAATCCCTGCTTTTCATCTATCTTCCCCCATCCTTTATCTGCTTTGATTTTACCAAGCCTCCTTGAAAATTGCTATACAGGGAATATTTTTCAGTTATAAAAACGGCCCAGGATTTCATATTAAGAATAGGAACTTGTGAAAGGAGCCTTAGCCCATGAAACAACTTATACCGCTCCTCATAATTAGTGCGCTTGCTATCGGAATGAATGGCTGTGCTCCTAAAGCCGAGGGCGCAAGTGAAATGGACTACGAAAAGACCAAAAAAATGGTTGTGGATATATTAAAAACCGACGAAGGCAAAACGGCTTTGCAGGAAGTATTGAAGGAAGATCAAATGAAACAGAATCTTGTCATGGATCAAAAGATGGTATCCGAAACCATTACAAAAACGCTCACATCCAAACAGGGGATTCAATTTTGGACAAAAATTTTTGAGGATCCTAAATTTTCCGAAGCCTTTGCACAGAGTCTTCAAAAGGAACATGAAAAGGTTATTAAACAGCTCATGGCAGATCCCGATTACCAAAAAATGATGATTGAAATCCTTCAGAATCCTGAAATGGAGAAAGAGATCGGTACGGTCATTAAAAGCCAGGAATCCCGCAAATATATACAGGAAGTGATTACCGAAACCTTGACAAGTCCTTTATACAAAATGAAAATGCAAGAAGCCTTGCTGAAAGCAGCCCAGCAAATGGGGCAGCAGTCAGAAGGCGGAGGACAGCAGCAAGGCGGTGCCGGAGGCTCAGAAAGCGGCGGAAGCTCCGAAAGCGGCGGCGGTTCAGGAGGACAATAACAAAAAAAGCGCCAACCTGGGCGCTTTTTTTCTGTTAGCTAATGCTGGATGGAACAAGACTTGCAACCTTCGCTGCCATTTCTCCGTAAATTTTGCCTGTCGGATGATCTTCAGCGTATACGGAAGGAGCAAACTCCTGTTCATTCCAATCTGGCTGACGGAGCGGAATCCGGCCAAGGATCGGTACGTTCAATTCCTCTGCAAGCTTGTCTCCTCCGCCTTTACCGAATACATATTCTTTTTCTCCTGTTGCCTGACTTTCGAAGTAAGCCATATTTTCAACCACACCTATTACTTCGTGGTCTGTCCGAAGGGCCATTGCTCCCGCTCTCGCTGCCACAAAAGCAGCGGTTGGATGCGGAGTGGACACAATAATTTCTTTGCACGCAGGAAGCATGGAGTGCACATCGAGCGCCACGTCCCCCGTACCCGGAGGCAGATCAAGGAGCAGGTAATCGAGATCTCCCCATTCAACTTCCTGGAAGAAGTTGTTCAGCATTTTTCCAAGCATCGGCCCTCTCCATATCACAGGGGCGTTGTCTTCGACAAAAAAGCCCATGGAAATGACCTTGACTCCAAATCGTTCTACCGGAATAATCGCATCCCCCTGAAGAACGGGGCGATTCGTGATCCCCATCATGTCCGGTACGCTGAAGCCATAAATGTCAGCGTCAATGAGTCCCACTTTTTTCCCCATACGGGCAAGCGCTACAGCCAGGTTAACCGAAACAGTCGATTTACCGACTCCCCCTTTGCCGCTCGCGATCGCGATATAAGTCGGTTCCGTTCCGCCTGACATAAGTCCGGAAGACGATTCCTGCTTAGGCTGAAGAGAGGCGACCACATCTGACGGCAGCTCTTCAAACCGCAGTCCCACCGTTTCAGCTCCAGCTTCTTTCAGCTTCGCGACAAGCTCCTGCTGAAGCTTCATTTGTTCAGGGGTATTCAATTTTGCAATCGCCACTTTCAGACTTACATGATTTTTTTCAGGCTTTACTTTTACTTCCTTAATCCCATTTACATCTTTCAATGGTATATGTAAAAAAGGTTCTTGGATTTCTTCAGCAATCTTTCTTAACGTTTCTTCCTGCAGCATGCTCTTCACCCTTTTTGAATTCGTTTACATCAGTATACCATATCCAATAAGAATGATTGGAATAAATGCATAGAGAAGGCCTCCTGTCTATCATTCAGGAGGCTTGCTCTTATCGGTATAGTATCGCAGAATTCCTTTATATACAGAACCCGCAACTTTATCTAAATAGGTTGGATCGGTGAAAAGTTTCTCTTCTTCGCCATTTGATAAGAACCCTACCTCAACTAAGGCACCGGGCTTATTTGTATATTTGACTAAATAAATTCCATGGATCGGCTTCGCTTTCCGGTCGGTATTCTCAAGATTTTTCCTAAGCTCATCCTGAATGAATTTGGCCATTTTCGCATTTTCTTCGAATTTCCCGTCATAAAAAGTCTGGGCCCCTCTCCACTGCCGCTGCGGCAGAGCATTCAAATGCAGGCTCAAGTACATATCTGCAGATGAGGAGTTAATCATTTCCACCCGGTTGCGCAAGTCTTCTGCTTTTTTCCGGCTGTATCCTTTCGTTCCCATGGAGGAGAGATCAATATCCTTTTCCCTTGTCAGAAGCACAAGCGCTCCCTGCTCCTGCAAATAATCTCTGACTCTTTTTGTGATTTCAAGAGTCACATCCTTCTCAAGCAGCTTCGTTCCCACTGCTCCGCCATCGGGACCGCCATGTCCGGGATCGAGATAAATAACCTTCCCTGCCAGGGGCAAATTCCATGATTCCCAGGAATCGTTATTTGAAAACTGAAATTTAAACAGCAGCAATAAAAGAATAAAGCCTGCTGCGAAAGCGATCCATTTAAACTTCTTCACACCTGTTCCCCCCTGCCGCCCATATCTAGTTCAATATATGGGACAGGTTGAGGGTTTATGATTAATTCAGGCGTAATTTATAGCGCTTCTGCCCTCTCAGGAATCCTTCCTTCCACCAGTGCTGCATAAAGCATTCCGAAGCCATGAACAGAGATTCATGGCAAACCGAGCTCTCACTCGGACATCCCCAGCTGATCAAGTAATCGTAAAAATCGGCAGTGAGCCGCTTTTCCTCTTTACCCGACCGGTTTTGGACATTTACCATCGATTCTCCCTTGTAACCGAACTTGCTGTACTTCGCACCCAAGAGGAACGCTTCAATGGCAAAATCCGCACAGCCTTCTTCTATGCTCCATTTCGATAAAAGTCCGTAATGAAAAAATGAGGCAAAGTGAAGATGAATTCCTTTTTTAATTTCCTTGATCGACACTTCTCTCAGCATGCTTCGTTCATATTTCATCTGCTTTTCTCTTCGCAAATCCTTAAGAAAAACCATTGTGCCCATTTTACGGACCCCCTTTGCAGATAGTATCTGCTATTCTCAGGGGAAAAAAACGATAAAAAAAGTGCTCATGATCACCGGTTCATTTATAAGCTTACATCGGTATCTTTCAAGTCCGTTATAAACATATGACCAGGTGCATGAGTAATCATTAAATCCGGTTTCGAGGCGACCGCAGCAGCCTGAGGAGTCACTCCGCACGCCCAAAACACAGGGACCTCACCTTCTTTGACCGTCACGGCATCTCCAAAGTCAGGAGCGGCAAGATTCGCAATCCCGATTTCTTCAGGGTTCCCTATGTGAACAGGAGCCCCGTGGGACTTCGGCGACCGGGCTGTCACTTGCACTGCTTTTGCAATGTCTTTGGCGGGGATCGGCCTCATGCTGACAACCATCGTCCCTTTGAAAACCCCGCTCTCATGAAGAGGGAGACTGGAGTTATACATTGGTACATTTCGTTTTTCCTCTATGTGCCGGACAGGGACTCCATATTCCAGCAGTGCTTTTTCGAAAGTAAAGCTGCATCCAAGAAGGAAAGCAACGAAATCCTCTTCCCAAAGATCTTTAATATCCTCCTGTTCAGAAACAAGCTTTCCATAACGATAAACCCTATACTTTGGGACATCCGTTCTTAGATCTGCCTGCGGAGCACTCAGGACAGGAACAAACGACCCTGTATCTGTGACCTCAAGAAGCGGACAGGCCTTTTCATTTCTTTGGCAAAATAACAGGAAGTCATAAGCAAGCTCTTTTTTCAGAATGACCAGATTCGTTTGCACGTACCCTTCTGCATGCCCTGCGGTAGAAGTTGTCCATTTGTTCTCACGGATTGATTTTCGAATAGATTTCAGCGATTCTCCCATTGCCATTCACCTCATCTTCTACTCTAAAGAATAGGACGGGCTTCCTCAATCAGCCAATGGAAGGAATCCATAGAGCCGCATGGCTGCACAAAAAAAGACCTCCAAAGCAAAGGCTTTGAAAGTCTTTTGAAAACGCAAATTAACGTTTTGAGAACTGAGGTGCACGGCGTGCGCCTTTAAGTCCGTATTTTTTACGCTCTTTCATACGAGCGTCACGAGTCAATAGACCAGCGCGTTTAAGAGTTGTACGGAACTCAGGATCTGCTTGAAGCAGTGCACGAGAGATACCGTGGCGGATTGCGCCGGCTTGACCTGCAAATCCACCGCCGCTAACGTTTACTAGTACATCGTAAGAAGAACCAGTTTCAGTCAAGTTAAGCGGCTGTTTTACGTCCTCGATTAGAGCTGCGAATGGGATGTAATCTTTAATGTCGCGTTTATTAACAACGATCTTGCCTTCGCCTGGAATTAGGCGTACACGAGCAACGGAGCTCTTGCGGCGGCCAGTACCGTAATATTGAACCTGTGCCAAATTGATAACCTCCTTAATAATTAACCGCGAAGTTCGTAAACTTCAGGCTGTTGTGCTTGGTGTGGATGCTCAGCACCCGCGTATACGTGCAATTTTTTGAAGATTTGACGGCCAAGGGAATTCTTAGGAAGCATTCCTTTGATCGCTAGCTCAAGCATTTTTTCAGCGTAGTTTGTACGCATTTCAAGAGCTGTTCTGGATTTAAGTCCGCCTGGGAATTGGCTGTGACGGTAGTAAATTTTATCAGTTAATTTCTTACCAGTCAGTTCAATTTTCTCAGCGTTGATGATGATTACGTGATCTCCAGTGTCTACATGTGGTGTAAAAGTCGGCTTGTGTTTGCCGCGAAGAATAGATGCTACTTCAGTAGAAAGACGACCTAGTGTCTTGCCTGCTGCATCCACAACGTACCATTTACGGTCAACTTCGCTAGCTTTCGCCATATACGTTGTACGCATTGATTTTCCCTCCTAATATCTTTCCATAAACGTTAGTTCCATTTTTATTTCAAAACACGACGAGCTTTCCGGGGCTTAATCGTGGGGATGAAATACATACCATGTGATAGTTTATCTCAGTAATACCGCAATGTCAAGACAATGTTACACCTGGTTTAGTTGTCATAGAAAACTTTCCATAGATACAAGCCGTGTCCAGGCGCGGTTTTTCCAGTTTTCGTCCGGTCCATGGACAAAATCATTTCAGAAATTTCTTCCGGCTTCGTCAATCCAATGCCGGCATTTAAAAGAGTCCCCATGATAATCCGGACCATATTGTACAAGAAGCCGCTGCCCTGAATGCACATCGTCATTCTTTCGCCCTCTTCAATAAACCTGATGGAATGGATGGTCCGGACACGGTCCTCTACCTCGGTTTTTGCTGAGCAAAACGCGGTAAAATCATGAGTTCCAATAAATTGCTCCGAAGCGCTCTTCATGGCTTCCAAGTTTAACGCATACGGATAATGATAGGCATAGTTTCTGAGAAATACATCCTGTACCGGGGAACGGTCTATCACATACCGGTATTCCTTTCCGCACGCATCAAAACGGGCGTGAAAGTCTTTTGCCGCCTCAGCAGCTTCCAGCACCTTAATATCCTTCGGAAGCAGCGCATTCAGAGCTTTAGGCCATCGGTCCATTGGAATGCCCAGAGGAGTGTCAAAATGGAGCACCTGACCTCGTGCGTGCACTTTAGCATCTGTTCTTCCGGAGGCTGTGACTTTAACCTGTCTTCCCTTATGCAGCCTGGACAAAGCCGTCTCCAGTTCCTCCTGAACCGTTCGTGCATCCGGCTGAATCTGGTATCCGCTGAAGTCAGTCCCGTCATAGGAAATAATCATTTTTATTCTCATAGCGGCTCCTACGAACGAAGGAACAGAAGCAGAATGGTTAAAACGAGGAGCATGATCATCATCGCTGAATCCCTGGAATCCCATTTAAGCTGTCTGTATTTCGTTCTTCCTTCTCCGCCTTGATAGCCTCTTGCCTCCATCGCTGTAGCAAGCTCCTCAGCCCGTTTAAACGCGCTGATAAACAGCGGGACAAGCAAGGGGACAATCGACTGGACACGCTTTGTCAGGGGCCCTGAAGAGAAGTCGACTCCCCTGGCCATTTGCGCCTTCATAATCTTATCGGTTTCGTCAGTCAGTGTCGGAATAAACCTTAAGGCAATCGACATCATTAAGGCAAGCTCATGAACAGGGAGACCCAGCTTTTTAAAGGGATGAAGCAAATTCTCCATTCCGTCCGTTACTTCAATCGGCGTAGTGGTCAAGGTAAGCAGGGTAGTGATCAGAATCAGATACAGGAAACGCAGCGAGATAAAGATCCCCTGCCTCAGTCCTTCTTCATGAACCGATATGAATGAAAACTGAAATAGAACCGGTCCTTGCTTAGTGACGAGAATATGCAGAATAAAGGTGAACAGAATAATCCACAGAATCGGCTTCAAACCCGAAACGAGAAATCTCGGGGGAAGCTTTGTAAGCGAGACAATGAAAATTGTAAATAGTCCCAGGACCGTATAAGTGATCGTATTATTTGCCAGAAAGACGATAAAGACAAAAAAGAAGACGAGAAGAAGCTTGGCTCTCGGATCAAGCTTATGAACAAAAGAATGCCCTGGTACATATTTTCCGATGATGATTCCGTTCATTCAGCTCCCCCCTTTTTATATAAGGATTTGAGCGATCGAACCGTCTCATCAATTGTAAGAGGCGCTCCCTGTATGCGGATGCCGAGCTTTTCCTCAAGAGCATGCTTGAACTGAACGGTTTCAGGAAGTCTGAGGCCTGCTTCCGCAATTTTTTCAGGTGCAGAAAAAACCTCCTCTGGCCGTCCTTTCAGCTGAATCGTTCCTTGATGGAGCACGATCAGTTCTTCTGCATATCTGGCTGCATCTTCCATGCTGTGCGTAACAAGAATCGTTGTCAGTCCTTTTTCCTTATGCAGCTGATAAAAGAGCTCCATGATGTCACGGCGGCCCTTCGGATCAAGACCGGCTGTAGGCTCGTCCAGCACAATGACTTCAGGTTCCATGGCTAGGACACCCGCAATGGCTACCCTTCTCATTTGCCCTCCGCTTAAGTCAAATGGAGAACGCTCCAGAACCTCTGACGGCAGTCCAACTAATTCCGTCATTTCCCTTGCTCTCTGACGTGCCTCTTTTTCCGGAACACCAAAATTCATCGGTCCAAACATAATATCCTTCTCCACCGTCTCCTCAAAGAGCTGATGCTCCGGAAACTGAAAAACGATTCCCACTTTTTTTCGCACCGTTTTTAAATGTTTGGCCTTTTCTTTTGCTTTTATCGTTCGATCACCGATTGTGATCCATCCCGATGTGGGCTTGAGCAAGCCATTTAAATGCTGAAGAAGAGTGGATTTCCCGGAGCCGGTATGGCCGATAATCGCTGTGTAGGAACCAGACTGAATAGAAAGATCCATATTGTAGATGGCTCGTTTCTCAAAGGGTGTGCGCGGATTGTACGTATGCTCTAGGCCTTTTGCTGTAATATCCATAGCTCATCCACCAATCCTTGTTCTGTTAAGTGATTCTTCTGAAGAGGAATGCCTGCCTTTCGGAGCTCCTGACTGAGCTTATACGAAAACGGAAGATCCAGTCCAATTCTTGTTAATTCCTCTCCCATTGAGAAGATCAGCTCCGGCTTTCCTTCCTTCAGTTTTTTCCCTTTGTTCATCACAATGATCCGATCGGCCTTAGATGCTTCTTCAAGATCATGTGTGATGGATATGACGGTGACAGCGCCCTGATCATTCAACAGCCGAACAGTATCCATTACATCACTTCTGCCGGCTGGATCGAGCATGGATGTTGCTTCGTCGAGAATCATAATTTGAGGCTTGACGGCCAGCACGCCAGCGATGGCAACACGCTGTTTTTGGCCGCCTGACAGATGGTGCGGCTCTTGATCGAGAAAAGCATCCATCTTAACTTGCTTTGTCGCCCAATCCACCCGTTTCAGCATTTCGTCGCGGGGGATTCCGTTGTTTTCCAGACCAAAAGCCACATCATCCTTAACTGTCGTTCCAACAAACTGATTATCAGGATTTTGGAATACCATTCCCACCTTTTTGCGGACATCCCAGATTGTCTCCTCTGAGAGCTCCGTCCCTGCAAGGCTGACCTTTCCTTTCGCCGGCAAAAGAAGACCGTTCAAAATTCGGGCAAGCGTTGATTTTCCAGAACCATTATGACCGACAATGGCAAGCCATTCCCCCTCATAGATGCTGAAGCTTACATCATCCAGGGCTGGTTTTTCTCGATCCGGATAGGAAAAGGTAACATTCTCTACTCGTGCTATTTCTTTTCGCATAGCCTGCTCTTCTCCTCTCACACTCAAAACATCTCTGAAAATAAAAAAAAACTCTACTAACTGGGATTGGCGGACAGAATCTGCCCGCCATGTTCTCAGTCGTATTCGGCTCCTTACAACGTTTCCATTGTCTATCCGCCTATGAGGACCATGCTGCTTAACGGTCCCCATCGTAAAAAAGGGTAAATCAGCTTAAAGCTGTCCACCCTCTTTACATTACTTACACAAGCTCAATGATAACCATTGGAGCTCCGTCTCCGCGACGAGGTCCAAGTTTCATGATACGAGTGTATCCGCCTTGGCGCTCTCCATAACGGCCTGCGATATCAGTGAAAAGTTTTTCCAAAGCGTATTTCGCTTTTTCTTTGTCTTTTCCGTTTTTATCTTGACCTACTACTACCATTTCAGCCACTTCGTTACGAACGAATGCTGCAGCTTGACGGCGAGCATGAAGATCTCCGCGTTTCCCTAGAGTAATCATTTTATCAACAACGGAACGAAGCTCTTTCGCACGGGCTTCAGTAGTTTCGATACGCTCGTTGATGATTAGATCAGTAGCCAAGTCACGAAGCATTGCTTTACGTTGTGAGCTAGTACGGCCCAATTTTCTGTATGACATGTGATGTCCCCTCCTTTGAATAGGCTTTGCGTGTGTTCTACACACAAATGACTAGCGAACCGGTCAGTCGTCTTTGCGCAGACCTAATCCAAGTTCATCTAGTTTCGCTTTAACTTCTTCAAGAGATTTGCGTCCAAGGTTGCGAACTTTCATCATATCTTCCTCTGTTTTGTTCGCAAGTTCCTGAACCGTATTGATTCCAGCACGTTTCAGACAGTTGTAAGAACGTACGGAGAGATCCAATTCTTCAATTGTCATCTCTAATACTTTCTCTTTTTGATCTTCTTCTTTTTCAACCATAATCTCAGCATTTTGGGCTTCATCAGTTAAGCCAACAAAAATGTTAAGATGTTCAGTCAAAATTTTAGCACCCAGGGCAACAGCCTCTTTAGGTCCGTTGCTTCCGTCAGTCCAGACGTCAAGAGTAAGCTTATCAAAGTTAGCCACTTGTCCTACACGTGTATTTTCCACTTGATAGGATACGCGGGCAACAGGTGTATAGATAGAATCGATCGGGATGACTCCGATTGGCTGATCTTCACGTTTGTTCGCATCAGCTGGAGTGTATCCGCGTCCTCTTCTTGCTGTCAATCTCATTCGAAGCGTGGCATCTTTCGCCAGCGTTGCGATGTGAAGATCAGGGTTCAGGATTTCAATATCACTGTCATGAGTGATATCGGCTGCCGTAACAGCACCTTCTCCTTGAATATCAATCTCAAGAGTTTTTTCTTCTTCTGAATAGATTTTAAGAGCAAGCTTCTTAACGTTTAAAATTATGGATGTAACATCTTCTACGACGCCTTCAATCGTCGAAAATTCATGCAGAACACCGTCAATTTGGATCGATGTTACAGCTGCACCCGGGAGTGAGGATAATAGAATACGGCGTAAGGAGTTACCCAAAGTAGTACCATATCCGCGCTCGAGTGGTTCGACGACGAATTTGCCGTATTTGGCATCTTCGCTGATTTCAACCGTTTCGATTTTTGGTTTTTCAATCTCAATCATTCAATAAAACCCTCCTTCAAAACGTCGAAACCCCGGCAGATCTAGCAACCTAAATCAACCGAAATTCCCCATTGTAATGTCCCGATTGTGCATACCAGCAGAATTGGGAAATTCTGCTTTTAATTATATACTGTATCATAACCCATTATAGACAGGGATACGAAATCTATACAGAAAATTTACACACGACGACGTTTTGGCGGGCGGCAGCCATTATGAGGAACTGGAGTAACATCTCTGATAGCCGTTACTTCTAGACCAGCAGCTTGAAGAGCACGAATAGCAGCTTCACGGCCAGCACCAGGACCTTTAACTGTTACTTCCAAAGTTTTCAAACCATGTTCGATGGAAGTTTTTGCTGCAGTTTCAGCAGCCATTTGCGCAGCAAAAGGAGTAGATTTACGAGAACCTCTGAATCCTAAAGCACCTGCGCTTGACCAAGATACTGCGTTTCCGTGAGTATCAGTGATCGTAACGATTGTATTGTTAAAAGTGGAGCGGATATGCGCAATACCAGCTTCAATGTTCTTTTTCACACGGCGTTTACGAGTGTTTGTTTTACGTTGTGCCATAGAGCTTTAACCTCCTTTACCTTATTTCTTTTTGTTCGCAACAGTACGGCGTGGGCCTTTACGTGTACGAGCATTGTTTTTAGTGTTTTGTCCGCGAACAGGTAAGCCGCGGCGGTGGCGAAGACCACGGAAGCTTCCGATTTCGATTAGACGTTTGATGTTAAGGGAAATCTCACGACGAAGGTCTCCTTCAACTTTTAGCTTATCGATAACATCACGGATTTTTCCTAGTTCTTCTTCGGTAAGATCGCGTACACGAGTGTCTTCAGAAACTCCTGCTTCAGCAAGAATTTTTTGAGAAGTTGTACGGCCAATTCCGAAAATGTAAGTCAATGAAATTACAACGCGTTTTTCGCGTGGAATATCTACACCAGCAATACGAGCCATTTGTCAGTGCACCTCCTTATGTTTTATCCTTGTTTTTGTTTATGCTTTGGATTCTCACAAATAACCATGACTTTTCCTCTTCTGCGAATAACTTTACATTTTTCGCAAATCGGTTTCACGGACGGTCTAACCTTCATGTGTTTTCCAACCTCCTTGATAGTTCGGAGTGCTTTTATTTGAAACGGTACGTTATTCTTCCGCGAGTCAAATCGTACGGAGATAATTCTACCGTAACTTTGTCTCCAGGTAAAATACGAATGAAATGCATGCGGATCTTTCCTGAAACATGCGCCAGGACTGTATGACCGTTTTCAAGTTCAACTTTAAACATCGCATTAGGCAGCGTCTCTTGAACGGTACCTTCAACTTCAATTACATCATCTTTAGCCATTAAGTTGTTCTCCCTTCATCAAATCAGCAATTTGCCGTATTGGCAAACCCTATATAGCTGAGAGCTATATCATTCTATACACTGCTCTGAACTTCCGGAGATACGCAATTAAAGAACTTAAAGTGGTGGATGTGTTCTGGGGAGAATGAAACGTCCGTTTGTCTCCATCTGCCACTATAACGAGACTCAAACTTCCGGAGTTCTGCATCCGTCTGCAGTCTGTTAAAGCGTCATTGCCTTCTTCTGCATTTAAGCTTTTGTAAGAATCTCAAAACCGGTATCCGTGATTGCAATGGTGTGTTCAAAGTGAGCACACATTTTGCCATCCACTGTTACAACCGTCCAGTTATCCTGTAAGGTTCTAACATAACGTGTTCCAGCGTTGACCATTGGTTCAATTGCCAGAACCATGCCGGGTTTAAGCCTTGGCCCTTTGCCAGGCGGTCCAAAGTGAGGAATTTGCGGATCTTCATGAAGTTCCTGCCCTACACCGTGCCCAACATATTCTCTGACGATCGAAAATCCTTCGCCTTCTGCATAGAGCTGGATAGCGTGGGAGATGTTTGAAAGCCGATCTCCCGGCTTGGCTTCATTCAGCCCTCTATATAAAGACTCTTCTGTAACGTCCAGCAGCTTTTGCGTTTCTTCGGAAATGGCGCCTACCGGATATGTCCAGGCTGAGTCACCGTGATAGCCATTATACTTTGCACCGATATCGATGCTGATAATGTCCCCTTCATTTAACACCCGGTCACCCGGAATGCCATGAACGAGCTCTTCGTTGACAGAAGCACATATGCTTCCGCGGAATCCATTATACCCTTTGAAGGAAGGAATTGCATCATGCATGCGTATAAACTTTTCGGCAATACTATCCAATTCTTTCGTTGTAATACCGGGCTGGACATGTTTCTTTAATTCCTGGTGGGTCAGTGCAACGATCCGGCCAGCTTCCCTCATGATTTCAATCTCACGCGGAGTCTTGCAGATGATCATTCAGCTGATCCTCCAAGCAATGCTTTGATATCAGCAAAAACTTTGCGGATATCCTGCTGGCCGTCTATCTCTCTTACATAGCCTTTTTCGCTATAGAAATCAAGAAGCGGCTTGCTTTGTTTGACGTTCACTTCCAAACGGTTGGAAACCGTTTCTTCGTTATCGTCAGCCCGCTGATACAGCTCTCCGCCACATTTGTCACAAACATCTTCCTTTGCAGGAGGATTGAAGACTAAGTGGTAAGTAGCTCCGCAATTTTTACAAATGCGGCGTCCAGTCAAGCGTTCCATTAGAATGCTCTTATCCACATCAATATTGATGACATGGTCAAGCTTTTTGCCAAGATCAGAAAGAATCGTTTCCAGCGCCTCCGCCTGTGCAACAGTACGGGGGAATCCATCAAGCAAGAACCCTTTTTCACAATCATCTTTGCCCAAACGATCGCGGACAATACCAATTGTTACTTCATCAGGTACAAGTTCGCCTTTATCAATGAAAGACTTAGCCTGCAGTCCCATTTCAGTTTCTTCCTTAATAGCTGCTCGAAACATATCTCCTGTCGAGATATGAGGGATTTGATATTCCTCTTTGATTTGTTCTGCCTGAGTTCCTTTACCGGCACCGGGCAGACCCATTAATACAAGATTCATCCGATTTCCCCCTCAGTCTCTATATAAAGGGAATGGGCGCAGCTGCGTCCCATTTCCTTACTGTTTCATAAAGCCTTTGTAGTGACGCTTAACAAGCTGGCTTTCCAGTGTCTTCATCGTTTCAAGCGCTACCCCGATTACGATCAGCAAGCTCGTTCCGCCAATCTGTGCGGATTGTGGAAGACCTGCAAAAGCGATAAAAAGAGTAGGAAGAACAGCAATGATGGCAAGGAAAATGGCGCCTACAAATGTTAAACGGTACAATACTTTTGTTAAATATTCCTGAGTGCTTTTTCCAGGACGGATCCCTGGAACATATCCGCCTTGTTTCTTTAAGTTATCAGCCATTTGTTCCGGATTAACCTGAACGAACGCATAGAAATACGTAAAGGCAATAATTAAAGCAACATAGATGGAAGCTCCAATCGGATGAGTCGTTGTGAGATTGGTTGTTATCCAATTGGTCACATCGTTCTTTCCGAAGAAATTAGCAATCGTCGGCGGTGTGATTAGGAATGAAACCGCGAAGATTACAGGAATTACACCAGCCGGGTTCACCTTCAGAGGCAAGTGGGTGGATTGACCTCCCCCTTGAGGACCTGAGCCTGATACCCTTTTAGCATATTGAATCGGAATCTTGCGAAGTGCCTGCTGAACATAGATGGTTCCAACTACAATAGCCAGAACAGCAATCGCAAGCAGGATCACAATGACAATCCGGATGAAAAGCTGATCTCCCGCATCAGTAAATAGCTGGCTATAAATCTGATTGAGGGTTTTAGGAATCGCAGCCACGATCCCCGCAAAGATAATGATGGAAATACCATTTCCTACACCCTTTGCTGTAATTTGTTCTCCAAGCCACATTAAGAAAGCAGTTCCTGATGTCAGGACCACTGCAATCAGAAGATAGGTAGGCACACCAGGATTTTCAATCAGCATACCGCCTGTCAGGTTATTAAACCCGATTGACATACCGATTGCCTGAATGAACCCGAGAACAATGGTGAAATATCTCGTAAATTGAGCCAATTTACGTCTTCCAACTTCACCCTGCTTAGACCATTCCGTAAACTTCGGTACAACGTCCATTTGAAGGAGCTGAACAATAATGGAGGCGGTGATGTACGGCATAATACCCATTGCAAGAATGGAGTAATTAAACAGTGCTCCCCCGCCAAAAGTGTTCAGTACTCCGAAAACGCTCATCTGCTGATCCTGAGCAGCCAGCACTTCTGTGTTGACGCCCGGAACAGGGATGAATGTGCCGATTCGAAATACAATAAGCATTAAAAGAGTGAATATGATTTTGTTTCTTATGTCACTCACGCGCATGAAATTGGAGATTGTCTTAAACATTAAATCACCTCAGCTGTACCGCCGGCAGCTTCGATTGCTTCTTTAGCGGAAGATGAGAATTTGTTCGCTTTAACAGTGAGTTTCTTCTCGATCTTACCGTCGCCAAGAATCTTCACGCCAGCTTTTGTGCTGCTAAGCACGCCAGTTTCTAGAAGAAGCTCAGGAGTTACTTCTGTACCTTCTTCGAAACGGTTCAGTCTCTCAAGGTTAACAACCGCGTATTCTTTACGGTTGATGTTCGTAAATCCGCGTTTAGGCAAACGTCTGAATAATGGAGTTTGACCACCCTCGAATCCAAGACGAACACCTCCGCCAGAACGGGCGTTTTGACCTTTATGACCTTTACCAGCTGTTTTACCGTTACCAGATCCGATACCACGGCCCAAACGGTTGCGCTCGCGGCGGGAACCTTCTGCCGGTTTCAATTCATGAAGTTTCATCAGGACACCTCCTTATTTATAGAACAAACGAATTATTGTTCTTCTACTTTAACCAAATGTGATACTTTGTTAATCATTCCGCGAATAGCAGCATTGTCTTCGTGAACAACGGTTTGGTGCATTTTGCGCAAACCAAGTGTTTTAACTGTTACACGCTGGGTTTCCGGACGGCCGATAACACTGCGAGTAAGGGTGATCGCTAATTTGTTTGCCATTATCTTTCCCCCCTTATCCTAACAGTTCTTCTACAGATTTTCCACGAAGCTTAGCAACTTGCTCAGCTTTCTTAAGCTGCTTTAAGCCTTCAAGTGTTGCACGAACCATGTTGATTGGTGTGTTTGAACCAAGGGATTTAGATAGGATGTCACCTACACCTGCAAGTTCAAGTACCGCACGTACTGGTCCGCCGGCGATTACTCCGGTACCCTCTGAAGCTGGCTTCAGAAGAATGTTTCCAGCACCGAATCGTCCGATCACTTCGTGTGGAATTGTTGTACCAACCATTGGTACTGTTACAAGATTCTTTTTCGCATCTTCGATTGCTTTACGGATTGCTTCAGGCACCTCTTGCGCTTTACCTGTACCGAAACCAACTCGGCCATTCTTGTCGCCTACGACAACAAGTGCAGCAAAACGGAAGCGACGACCACCTTTAACAACCTTAGCAACGCGGTTAACGGTAACTACACGTTCTTCAAACTCTGATTTAACTGAGTCATTACGACGCATACTGTGTTTCCCTCCTTTTCCGATTAAAATTCAAGTCCAGCTTCGCGGGCAGCGTCAGCAAGAGCTTTGATACGACCGTGGTACAGGTATCCTCCACGATCAAATACGATAGATTTATGACCTTTATCAACGGCACGTTTTGCAACAAGCTCTCCAACTTTCTGAGCTGCTTCAAGGTTCGCAGTAGAATCAAGATTTAAATCTTTCTCCATGGAAGAAGCACTTACGATTGTTACACCGTTTGTATCGTCGATCAGTTGAGCATAAATGTGTTTATTAGAACGGAACACGTTTAGACGAGGTCTTTCAGCCGTTCCGAAGAGTTTCGCACGTACACGAGCATGTCTTCTTTTACGCACAGAATTTTTGCTAGCTTTTGTGATCATCAGGGTCACTCCTTTCTTAGGCCATTAAGCGGCATTACTTCGCAGTTTTACCTTCTTTACGGCGTACAAATTCACCTTCATAGCGAACTCCTTTACCTTTATAAGGCTCAGGCGGGCGAGTCGCACGGATGTTGGAAGCAATCGCTCCAACGCGCTCTTTATCAGTACCTTTAACGATGATTTTCGTTTGTGAAGGCACTTCAATTTCGATTCCTTGTTCCGGTGTGATCTCAACAGGGTGAGAGTAACCAACGTTTAGAATCAGTTTGTTTCCGGATTTAGTAGCACGGTAACCTACACCAACTAGTTCTAATCCTTTTTCGAAGCCTTTAGAAACACCTTCAACCATGTTTCCAAGAATGCTGCGAGTTGTACCGTGAAGAGCACGGTGATCTTTATGATCGGAAGGACGTGATACAGTTAGAATGTTTTCCTCAATGGAAATCGTAATGTCCGGGTGGAATGTACGAGTCAATTCCCCTTTAGGACCTTTAACCGTAACCGTGTTCTCGTTCATTTTGATTGTAACATCAGATGGAATCTCAAGCAGTTTTTTACCGACACGAGACATAATTTACACCTCCATTCTTTTTAACTTATTACCAAACGTATGCTAATACTTCTCCGCCAGCTTGTTTCGCGCGGGCTTCTTTGTCAGTGATGACACCTTGAGAAGTTGAGATAATTGCGATTCCTAGACCGTTAAGTACGCGAGGTACTTCAGTAGCTTTCGCATAAACACGAAGACCAGGCTTACTGATGCGTTTAAGACCAGTAATAACACGCTCGTTGTTTGAACCGTATTTAAGGAAGATGCGGATCACACCTTGTTTGTTGTCCTCAACGTATTCAACGTCACGAACGAAACCTTCGCGTTTCAAGATTTCAGCAATCTCTTTTTTGATTTTAGAAGCAGGAACTTCCAGCTTCTCATGACGTACCATATTCGCATTACGGATGCGAGTAAGCAAATCTGCAATCGGATCTGTCATAACCATTGTTAAATAACCTCCTTCCCGTTATGGGGTATTACCAGCTAGCTTTCTTAACGCCAGGAATTTGACCTTTATAAGCAAGTTCACGGAAACAAATACGGCAAAGTTTAAATTTGCGAATCACAGAATGTGGACGTCCGCAGCGTTCGCATCGAGTATATGCTTGAACATTAAACTTTGGAGAGCGTTTTTGTTTCGCGATCATAGATTTTTTTGCCACGATTTCGCCTCCCTTTACGATTATTTTTGGAATGGCATTCCAAACTGAGTAAGTAGTTCACGAGCTTCTTCGTCTGTATTAGCAGTTGTAACGATAACGATATCCATACCGCGAACCTTTGTAACTTGATCGTAATCAATCTCAGGGAAGATCAATTGCTCTTTAACACCTAGAGTGTAGTTACCGCGTCCGTCAAATGCTTTCTTGGAGATTCCGCGGAAGTCACGTACACGTGGTAAAGAAACAGAAACCAATTTGTCTAGGAATTCGTACATGCGCTCGCCGCGAAGTGTAACTTTCGCACCGATCGGCATGCCTTCACGAAGACGGAAACCGGCGATTGATTTTTTAGCGCGTGTGATAACTGGTTTTTGACCAGCAATTGCAGTCAGCTCTTCAACAGCGTTGTCAAGAGACTTTGAGTTTGCTACTGCATCGCCCACACCCATATTGATCACGATTTTTTCAAGCTTTGGTACTTGCATTACGGATTTATAGTTGAACTTGCTCATTAGAGCAGGTGTCGTTTCTTTTACAAACTTTTCTTTAAGGCGGTTCATATGATAGACCTCCCTTCCTTAGTTACTATTTATCTAGAGATTCACCAGATTTGTTTGCAACACGTACTTTTTTGCCGTCAACCGTTTTATAGCCGATACGAGTTGGCTCGCCGCTTTTAGGGTCGATCAGCATTACGTTGGATACATGGATTGGCGACTCTTGGCTGACGATTCCACCTTGAGTGTTTGCTTGTGTTGGTTTAGAGTGTTTTTTAACAACGTTCACACCTTCAACTAGCACACGGTCTTTCTTAGGGTAAGCTTCAAGCACTTTTCCTTGCTTGCCTTTATCCTTACCAGAGATAACCATTACATTATCACCTTTTTTAACATGCATCTTGTCCGCACCTCCTTAGTAAGGCAATCATTTTTAAAATTAAAGAACTTCTGGAGCTAGAGAAACAATTTTCATGAAATTGTTTTCGCGAAGCTCACGAGCAACAGGTCCGAAAATACGCGTACCGCGCGGGCTTTTGTCATCACGGATGATTACACAAGCATTTTCGTCGAAACGAATGTAAGAACCGTCAGTACGGCGTGCACCGCTCTTCGTACGAACGATAACAGCCTTAACTACGTCTCCTTTTTTAACAACGCCTCCTGGTGTTGCTTGTTTAACCGTACACACGATTACATCACCAATGTTAGCTGTTTTACGTCCGGATCCGCCAAGGACTTTAATAGTCAGTACTTCACGAGCACCAGAGTTGTCAGCAACTTTTAAGCGAGATTCTTGTTGAATCATTCACGTTACCTCCCTTCGGAATTAACTATCCGAACATTTATTAGATAATAACAGCTTCTTCAACGATTTCTACAAGACGGAAACGTTTTGTCGCAGATTGCGGACGAGTTTCCATGATTCTTACGATATCGCCAATTTTAGCTTGGTTTTCTTCGTCATGCGCTTTGAACTTCTTAGAGTACTTTACGCGTTTGCCGTATAGAGAATGAGTTTTGTAAGTCTCAACTAGTACTGTGATTGTTTTATCCATTTTGTCGGATACAACACGGCCAGTATATACCTTACGCTGGTTGCGTTCACTCATTTTGCAAACCTCCTCTCAGGTTTATCGATTATTAGCAGCGATCTCTCTTTGACGGATTACAGTCTTCATACGAGCGATTGCTTTGCGTACTTCGCGGATGCGAGCAGTGTTTTCAAGCTGGCCTGTAGCAAGCTGGAAACGAAGGTTGAAAAGCTCTTCTTTAAGGGATTTTACTTTTTGTTCGATTTCGGCAGTGGTAAGATCACGGATTTCATTAGCTTTCATTTGATTCACCACCAATTTCCTCGCGCTTCACGAATTTCGTTTTAATTGGCAGTTTGTGAGATGCAAGACGCAAAGCTTCACGAGCAACTTCTTCAGATACACCCGCAATCTCAAACAATACTTTACCAGGTTTTACTACAGCTACCCATCCTTCAGGAGCACCTTTACCGGAACCCATTCGGACTTCTAGAGGCTTAGCAGTGTAAGGTTTGGAAGGGAAAATTTTGATCCATACTTTACCGCCACGTTTCATGTAACGAGTCATCGCAATACGAGCTGCCTCGATTTGACGGTTTGTGATCCAAGATGCTTCCAAAGCTTGAATGCCGTATTCACCAAAGTGTACTTCCGCACCGCCTTTTGCACGGCCGCGCATTTTTCCGCGATGCTCTCTGCGATACTTAACACGTTTAGGCAATAACATATTATTTTCCTCCTTCCTCGGATTTCTTCTTAACAGGAAGAACTTCTCCACGATAGATCCATACTTTGACACCTAGTTTACCGTAAGTAGTGTCTGCTTCTGCTGTACCGTAATCGATGTCAGCGCGAAGTGTGTGAAGTGGAACAGTTCCTTCACTGTAATGTTCAGAACGAGCGATATCAGCTCCGCCAAGACGACCGGAAACCATTGTTTTAATTCCTTGTGCACCGGCACGCATTGTGCGTTGAAGTGCCTGCTTTTGAGCACGGCGGAAAGAAATACGGTTTTCAAGCTGGCGAGCGATGTTGTCAGCTACTAATTTAGCATCAAGATCTGCTCTTTTGATTTCTAGAATATTGATGTGCACGCGTTTACCAGTTAGTGTGTTAAGAGCTTTACGAAGCGCTTCAACTTCTGTACCACCTTTACCGATAACCATTCCTGGTTTAGCAGTGTGGACAGTTACGTTGATGCGGTTTGCAGCACGCTCAATTTCCACTTTGGAAACAGATGCATCATTCAGGCGTTTGTTGATGTATTCACGAACTTTTAAATCTTCGTGTAAAAGATCAGCGTAGTCTTTGCCTGCGTACCATTTTGATTCCCAATCACGAATCACACCGATACGAAGACCGACTGGATTTACCTTTTGACCCACAGCTTATCCCTCCTTCTTTTCTGATACGATAATTGTGATATGGCTTGTGCGTTTGTTGATTGCACTTGCACGTCCCATTGCGCGCGGACGGAATCTTTTAAGTGTTGGACCTTCGTCAACGAATCCTTCAGAAATAACCAGGCTGTTGATGTCCATTTCATAGTTATGCTCAGCGTTTGCAACTGCAGAGTTTAGTACTTTCTCGATAATTGGAGAAGCTGCCTTCGGAGTTAGACGAAGGATTGCAACTGCTTCACCGACTTGCTTTCCTCGAATTAAGTCCATTACCAAACGTGCTTTACGAGGAGCAATACGAACTGTTCTAGCGACAGCTTTAGCTTGCATTTAAATGCCTCCTCTCATTAGCGTCTTGTTTTTTTATCATCGTTACCGTGGCCTTTGTAAGTACGAGAAGGTGCAAATTCACCTAACTTGTGGCCAACCATGTCTTCCGTAACATATACAGGAACGTGTTTGCGTCCATCATATACAGCGATCGTGTGACCGATGAATTGAGGGAAAATTGTAGAACGGCGAGACCAAGTTTTAATTACTTGCTTCTTTTCAGTTTCATTCAATTTTTCCACTTTAACCATCAAATGATCATCCACGAAAGGTCCTTTTTTCAAGCTGCGACCCATGCGAGTACCTCCCTTCGTGATTGCGCTACGGTTCGGATGAACCGTAGTTCAGTCACGTTATTTTTTACGACGACGTACGATAAATTTATCGGATTTATTCGTTTTCTTACGTGTTTTAGCACCAAGAGTCGGTTTGCCCCATGGAGACATAGGTGATTTACGACCGATAGGTGAGCGTCCTTCACCACCACCGTGCGGGTGATCGTTAGGGTTCATTACAGAACCACGAACTGTTGGGCGTTTGCCTAACCAGCGTGAACGTCCTGCTTTACCGATGTTGATCAGTTCGTGCTGCTCATTGCCGACTTGACCGATTGTAGCGCGGCAAGTAGCAAGGATCATGCGAACCTCTCCGGAATTCAAACGAACTAGTACGTATTTGCCTTCTTTACCAAGGACTTGTGCAGATGTTCCTGCAGAACGTACAAGCTGTCCGCCTTTACCAGGTTTAAGTTCAATGTTGTGTACTACTGTACCAACTGGGATGTTTTGAAGTGGAAGGGCGTTACCCACTTTAATGTCAGCTTCTGCTCCTGACATAATTTCCAAATCAACTTTAAGGTTTTTAGGAGCAAGAATGTATCTCTTTTCTCCATCAGCGTAATGAATCAACGCAATGTTTGCAGAGCGGTTTGGATCGTACTCGATTGTAGCAACGCGTCCTGGTATACCATCTTTGTCGCGTTTAAAATCGATAATACGATACTGGCGCTTATGGCCTCCGCCTTGATGACGAACCGTGATTTTACCTTGGTTGTTACGTCCAGCTTTTTTGCTTAACGGAGCAAGCAAGGATTTTTCCGGCTTATCAGTAGTGATTTCTGCAAAATCAGATACTGTCATACCACGACGACCGTTGGAGGTCGGTTTGTATTTTTTAATCGCCATCTCAATTTCCCTCCTTCACTTATATATTAAACTTCAAAAAGTTCGATTTCTTTAGAGTCAGCAGTCAATGTAATGATTGCTTTTCTTCTGCGATTTGTAAGTCCGCTGTAACGGCCGACGCGTCTGAATTTACCTTTGTAATTCATAACGTTGACTTTCGCTACTTTCACACCGAAAATTGCTTCTACAGCATCTTTAACTTCCGTTTTGTTAGCTCTTACGTCTACTTCAAACGTATATTTTCTGTCAGCCATAATGTCAGTAGAATTTTCAGTGATCACGGGGCGCTTAATAATATCACGAGGATCTTTCATTATGCAAGCACCTCCTCTACTTTTTGCACCGCAGCTTTCGTCATAATTAGCTTTTCATGGTTCAGTACGTCAAGAACGTTGATACCGTCAGCTGCAACAACAGTGATGCCCTGGATGTTACGTGCAGAAAGGGATACTTTCTCGTTAACATCAGCAGTAACGATCAATGCTTTTTTCTCAACTGAAATAGCTTTTAGGATAGAAGCCATTTCCTTTGTTTTTACAGCATCCAGTGTCAGATCCTCAAGAACAACAAATTTGCTGTCTTGTACTTTGGATGACAAAGCAGATTTGATAGCCAGACGGCGTACTTTTTTAGGTAGTTTGTAAGCATAAGAACGAGGTGTCGGTCCGAAAACTACTCCTCCTCCGCGCCATTGCGGTGAACGGATAGATCCTTGACGAGCACGTCCAGTTCCTTTTTGGCGCCAAGGTTTGCGTCCTCCGCCACGAACTTCAGAACGATTTTTTACTTTAGCGTTTCCTTGTCTTAAGGAAGCTCTTTGCATGATAACCGCTTCGAAAAGAACAGCTTGGTTTGGCTCGATACCGAAGATAGAATCGTTCAGTTCGATTTCACCAGCGTTAGCTCCGCTTTGGTTTAACATAGTAACTTTTGGCATAATCCATTTCCTCCTTTCTCGGAAAAGTTATTTGGATTTTACTGCAGATTTTACAGTAACTAGAGATTTTCTTGGACCAGGTACGTTACCTTTGATCAAAAGAAGGTTACGCTCTGCGTCTACTTTCACGATCTCAAGGTTTTGTACTGTTACGCGCTCTCCACCCATACGTCCAGGGAGAAGTTTGTTTTTGAATACGCGGTTTGGAGCAACAGGACCCATTGAACCTGGGCGGCGGTGGTAGCGTGAACCGTGGGACATTGGTCCGCGGGATTGTCCGTGGCGTTTAATAGAACCTTGGAATCCTTTACCTTTTGAAGTTCCTGTTACATCTACTGTATCTCCAGCGGAGAATACTTCTACTTTGACTTCCTGACCAACTTCGTAGTCTGCTGCGCTTACTCCACGAAATTCCTTAATGAAGCGCTTAGGCGCAGTGTTTGCTTTTGCAACGTGACCTTTAGACGGTTTGTTTGCAAGTTTTTCACGTTTGTCATCAAAACCAACCTGAACTGCTTCGTAACCGTCGATTTCAGCCGTTTTCACTTGAAGAACTACGTTTGGAGCAGCTTCTACAACTGTAACTGGGATAAGATCGCCGTTTTCAGCAAATACTTGCGTCATACCGATTTTTCTACCTAAGATTCCTTTGGTCATTCGTCACACCTCCTATTTTTTCTGCTATATAATAATGAACATTAAAGTTTGATTTCGATGTCGACACCGGATGGTAAATCCAGACGCATTAACGCATCAACAGTTTGTGGTGTTGGGTTAATGATATCGATTAGACGTTTGTGTGTACGCATCTCAAATTGCTCACGAGAGTCTTTGTACTTATGCACCGCACGAAGAATTGTGTAGATAGACTTTTCAGTCGGAAGCGGGATCGGACCGGATACGTTAGCACCTGAACGTTTCGCTGTTTCTACGATTTTCTCGGCAGATTGATCAAGAATTCTGTGATCATAAGCTTTCAAACGAATACGAATTTTTTGTTTTGCCATTATTTTCCCTCCTTTTCGCCTACTTAATATAGACAGTTCTCAGTGAGAATTTCCCTCACACACTCGCCATGGCAAAGCGGCCGGGTGTGTCAGCAACCTCTCACATCATCGCAGTCAAAGACCAACATTCACTATTATATAAAAAAAGAGCGTCAGTTGCAAGAAGAAATAAATATTTCTTTGTCTTTTACGCACCTCAGATATTATACCTTTTTTTAGGCGGGATTTCAAGTCCCCGCCAGATAATTGTTTATGACGGACAATTTTACTCTTGCATCATGCTGCGTGCCTGCCCTGCCGATACAAAATGAAAGGCTCTCCCATATGCAGATGGAAGAGCCTCAAGGAAAACCTATTATATAGTAGAAATAAGAAAAAACGAGCGATGACTCGCTCGTTTTTTCAATACTGATTACTCAGTGATTGTAGCAACTACTCCAGCGCCTACAGTACGTCCACCCTCACGGATAGAGAATTTAGTACCTTCTTCGATCGCGATTGGAGCGATAAGCTCAACCGTCATTTCGATGTTGTCGCCAGGCATAACCATTTCTACACCTTCAGGAAGGTTGCAGATACCAGTTACGTCAGTTGTACGGAAGTAGAACTGAGGACGGTAGTTAGTGAAGAATGGAGTGTGACGTCCACCCTCTTCTTTAGATAGTACATAAACTTCTGCTTTGAACTTTGTGTGTGGAGTGATTGTTCCTGGCTTAGCAAGAACTTGTCCACGTTGGATATCTTCACGAGCTACTCCACGAAGAAGTGCACCGATGTTGTCTCCAGCTTCAGCATAGTCAAGAAGTTTACGGAACATTTCAACACCTGTTACAGTTGTCGATTTTGGCTCTTCAGCAAGACCGATGATTTCGATTACGTCACCGACTTTAACTTGTCCACGCTCAACACGTCCAGTTGCAACTGTTCCACGGCCAGTGATTGAGAATACGTCCTCAACAGGCATCATGAATGGTTTTTCGATGTCGCGCTCTGGAGTTGGGATGTATTCGTCAACTGCGTTCATTAGTTCAACGATTTTCTCTTCCCACTCAGCTTCTCCTTCAAGAGCTTTAAGAGCAGAACCTTTGATTACTGGAATGTCGTCGCCAGGGAAATCGTACTCAGAAAGAAGGTCACGAACTTCCATTTCAACTAGTTCTAGCAATTCTTCGTCGTCTACCATGTCACATTTGTTCATGAATACAACTAGGTAAGGAACACCTACTTGACGAGAAAGAAGGATGTGCTCACGAGTTTGCGGCATTGGGCCGTCAGCAGCAGATACTACTAGGATTCCGCCGTCCATTTGAGCAGCACCAGTGATCATGTTTTTAACATAGTCAGCATGTCCTGGGCAGTCAACGTGTGCATAGTGGCGTGTTTCAGTTTCGTACTCAACGTGTGCAGTTGAGATTGTGATTCCGCGCTCGCGCTCTTCTGGAGCAGCATCGATCATATCATAAGCCATCGCTGCACCTTTACCGCTGCGTTTAGCAAGTACAGTAGTGATTGCAGCTGTTAGAGTTGTTTTACCGTGGTCAACGTGTCCAATTGTACCGATATTGGCATGTGTTTTGGAACGGTCGAATTTTTCTTTACCCATTCGAAATGCCTCCCTTAGATAATTGAGTTAGTTATTTTGATTCAGAAAGCAGGATTGTACCTGCCTTCTGAGGTTACATAAGTAGTTATACTTTAATAAAGTGGTAAAATCAATTACTCGCCTTTATTTTTTTTGATGATTTCTTCAGAAATCGATTTTGGAACTTCTTCGTAGTGATCGAAGTGCATGGAGAATACTCCGCGTCCTTGAGTGTTGGAACGCAACGCAGTTGCATATCCGAACATTTCAGAAAGTGGAACCATTGCACGGACAACTTGAGCGTTACCGCGTGCATCCATACCTTCTACGCGTCCACGGCGAGAAGTGATATCACCCATGATATCTCCCATGTACTCATCCGGAATAACAACTTCAACCTTCATAACAGGCTCAAGGATAACCGGGCTACATTTGGAGATAGCGTTTTTAAGCGCTAGGGATGCTGCTACTTTAAATGCCATCTCACTGGAGTCGACATCATGGTAAGAACCATCAACAAGTGCAGCTTTTACATCGATTAGCGGATATCCTGCAAGGACACCGTTTTTCATTGAATCCTCTAGACCTGCTTGTACAGCTGGTACATATTCACGAGGAACAACCCCACCGACGATTTTGTTTTGGAACTCAAAGCCTTTTCCTTCTTCGTTTGGCTCGAATTCGATCCAAACGTGTCCGAATTGACCGCGTCCACCGGATTGGCGGGCAAACTTACCTTCTACCTTAGCAGCAGCACGGAAAGTTTCGCGGTAGGCTACTTGAGGAGCCCCTACGTTTGCTTCAACTTTGAATTCGCGACGCATACGGTCAACGATGATATCAAGGTGAAGCTCACCCATACCGGAGATAATGGTTTGTCCAGTCTCTGGATCAGTATGAGCACGGAATGTCGGATCCTCTTCAGAAAGCTTAGTCAGAGCTGTAGACATTTTGTCTTGGTCAGCTTTTGATTTAGGCTCAACAGATAGAGAGATAACCGGCTCTGGGAATTCCATGGATTCTAAGATTACAAGGCTCTTTTCATCACATAGAGTATCACCAGTTGTTGTATCTTTCAATCCTACTGCAGCAGCGATATCGCCTGAGTATACAGTAGAGATCTCTTCACGGGAGTTAGCATGCATTTGCAGGATACGTCCTACGCGCTCACGCTTACCTTTCGTGGAGTTTTGTACGTAAGAACCAGAGTTAAGCACGCCAGAGTACACACGGAAGAAAGTAAGCTTCCCTACATATGGATCTGTCATTACTTTGAACGCAAGAGCAGCGAACGGCTCATCGTCACTGGATTTACGAAGAACTTCTTCTTCGGAATCCGGAAGAATTCCTTTGATCGCCGGTACATCAGTTGGTGCAGGAAGGTAATCAAGTACCGCATCCAGCATCAATTGTACACCTTTGTTTTTGAAGGCAGAACCACAGATAACAGGATAGAATTCAACGTCGCAAGTACCTTTGCGGATTGCAGCTTTGATTTCATCAACCGTAAGCTCTTCACCGTCAAGATATTTCATCATTAATTCTTCGTCAAGCTCTGCTACTGCTTCAATTAGCTTGCTGCGCCATTCTTCAGCAAGTTCTTGATAATCTTCAGGAATTTCTTTTGCTTCGGAACGAGTTCCCAAGTCATCTTCGTAGAAGTATGCAACGTTTTCTACTAGATCGATAATTCCTTCGAAGTTGTCTTCAGCACCGATAGGAAGCTGGATCGGGTGAGCATTAGCCTGAAGGCGGTCATGCATCGTTTTTACGGAATAAAGGAAATCCGCACCGATTTTATCCATTTTGTTGACGAAAACTACACGAGGCACGCCGTAAGTAGTAGCCTGGCGCCAAACTGTTTCAGTTTGAGGCTCAACGCCGGATTGTGCATCAAGTACAGCTACAGCACCATCCAATACACGCAGGGAACGTTCAACTTCAACAGTGAAGTCTACGTGTCCTGGTGTATCGATGATGTTTACGCGGTAACCTTTCCATGATGCAGTTGTTGCTGCAGATGTAATGGTGATTCCGCGCTCTTGTTCCTGTTCCATCCAGTCCATTTGTGAAGCACCTTCGTGCGTTTCACCAATTTTATGAATACGTCCAGTGTAGAACAAGATCCGTTCTGTCGTCGTTGTTTTACCAGCGTCGATGTGAGCCATGATCCCGATATTACGAGTTTTGTCTAAGGAGAACTCTCTTGCCATCTTAGTAACTTCTCCTTCCTATAAAGAGGATTAGTGGGTTTTTAATTTCGATCTTACCAGCGGTAGTGAGCGAATGCTTTGTTCGCTTCTGCCATTTTGTGCGTGTCTTCACGTTTCTTAACTGCTGCACCAGTGTTGTTGGCTGCGTCAAGAATCTCGTTAGCTAGACGCTCTTCCATGGTTTTCTCACCACGAAGACGAGCGTAGTTTACTAACCAGCGAAGTCCAAGTGTAGTACGGCGGTCAGGACGCACCTCTACTGGTACTTGGTAGTTTGCTCCACCTACACGGCGAGCTTTAACTTCTAGAACTGGCATGATATTTTTAAGCGCTTGTTCGAACACTTCCATTGGCTCTTTACCGCTGCGCTCCTTGATTGTATCAAGTGCAGAATAAAGAATGGTTTGTGCTTTTCCTCTTTTACCGTCAACCATAATGCGGTTTACCAAACGAGTAACCAATTTGGAATTGTAAAGTGGATCTGGCAATACGTCTCTTTTTGTAACAGGACCTTTACGAGGCATGTTTTTTCCTCCTTTCACGAAGTGATTCTATTTTGTTCAATTATTTTTTTGGAGCTTTAGGGCGTTTTGTTCCGTATTTGGAACGTCCTTGCATACGGCCGTCAACACCAGCAGTATCAAGCGCACCGCGAACGATGTGATAACGTACCCCTGGTAAATCCTTTACACGTCCGCCACGGATAAGAACAACACTGTGCTCTTGCAGGTTATGTCCGATACCAGGAATGTAAGCTGTAACCTCGATTTGGTTTGTCAAGCGTACACGGGCATATTTACGAAGCGCGGAGTTCGGCTTCTTCGGAGTCATAGTACCAACACGTGTGCAAACACCGCGTTTTTGAGGTGAAGACACATTAGTGTGCTCTTTTTTGAAACTGTTGTAACCTTTGTTCAATGCAGGAGACTTAGATTTTTCAATCTTGCTAACGCGTCCCTTGCGAACTAACTGATTAATAGTAGGCATGTTTTTTCCTCCCTTCTCAAATTCTAAACCCACACATCCAGGTGGTTCATATTTGGGCAAAAACAAAGTCTTTACTTGATTACTCAGGTAAAAACGCGTTTGCTTTTATTAGGTAATGGCTACGGCTGCGGCGCCAACTTCAATTCCGCAAGCTTTTCCAAGCTTTTTCATAGAATCTACTTCAGTTACAGGGACTTTCTTTTCCTTAGCCATCTGAGCAACGGCAGATGTAATTCGGGGATCAGCGTCCTCTGCAATGAGAAGCTCCTTGACGGAACCTTGCTGAAGTGCCTTCAGCGTTTGCTTCGTACCAACAATAATGTTTGCTGCCTGTGATACTTTTTCATAAGACATTGAAGTATATCCTCCAAAGCAACAGGTAGAATCGAGCACCTTGAATATCTTAACATTGGAAGAGATGGATGTCAACACGGTTTCAAAAGAAACCTATGAAGACATCCATCTCTCATATTAATCTACGGTAACCGTGTCCGGGCTCGATTGAACTTGTGAGATTGGCTGTACTTTACGGTAGCGGTTCATACCTGTACCGGCTGGAACCAGCTTACCGATGATGACATTCTCTTTCAGTCCGAGAAGCTCGTCACGTTTTCCTTTAATCGCTGCATCTGTCAGGACACGAGTCGTTTCCTGGAAGGATGCGGCAGATAAGAAGGAATCCGTTTCAAGAGATGCTTTCGTAATACCCAGAAGAACTGGACGGCCTGTAGCAGGTCGTTTTCCTTCGATCAAGACTTTTCTGTTCGCATCTGTGAACTGATGGATGTCGAGAAGTGTTCCCGGCAGTACATCCGTGTCCCCAGCTTCAATTACTCTGATTTTGCGGAGCATTTGACGAACCATAACTTCAACGTGCTTATCGCCAATTTCTACCCCTTGCATACGGTATACTTTTTGCACTTCACGAAGAAGGTATTCCTGCACAGCCTGAGTATCTTTCACTTTCAGAAGTTCTTTCGGGTCGATGGAACCTTCTGTAAGCTCTTGGCCGCGCTTCACTTTATCGCCCTCTACTACTTTCAGGCGGGCGTTGTAAGGAGCTGTGTACGTACGGGATTCAACGTCACCCTGCACAACGATTTCCTGCTGTTTTTCACGAACTTCATTTACTTCTGTTACGATACCGTCAATTTCGGAGATCGTTGCCTGACCTTTAGGATTACGTGCTTCAAATAGCTCCTGGATACGAGGCAAACCTTGGGTGATATCGTCCCCTGCAACTCCGCCTGTATGGAACGTACGCATAGTAAGCTGTGTTCCCGGTTCTCCAATGGATTGGGCAGCGATGATTCCAACTGCTTCACCCACTTCAACATCAGAACCAGTGGCCAGGTTGCGGCCGTAGCATCGTTTACATACGCCGTGGCGTGTATTACATGTAAAGGCAGAACGGATCCAAACAGATTCAATACCGGACTCGACAATTTGAAGGGCCAGGTCTTCTGTAATCAGTTCGTTTTCTTCTACAAGAATTTCTTCTGTTTCTGGATGCAGAATGTTTCTGCGTGCGTAACGTCCAATCAGACGCTCTTCAAGCTTCTCAATAACCTCTGTGCCTTCTTTGATTGCTTCTGCAAGAAGTCCGCGGTCTGTTCCGCAGTCGTCATCACGAATGATAACATCTTGAGCAACATCAACAAGTCGGCGTGTCAGGTAACCTGAGTCGGCTGTTTTAAGGGCTGTATCGGCAAGACCTTTACGCGCTCCATGTGTAGAAATAAAGTATTCCAATACGGTCAGACCTTCACGGAAACTGGACTTAATCGGAAGTTCGATGATTCGTCCGGCCGGGTTGGCCATGAGTCCGCGCATTCCGGCAAGCTGTGTAAAGTTAGATGCGTTACCACGGGCTCCAGAGTCACTCATCATGAAGATCGGGTTGCGCGTATCCAGCGTTTTCATCAATTTGCCCTGAATCGTATCCTTCGCAGCACTCCATACAGAAATAACGCGCTCATAGCGCTCTTCTTCTGTAATCAGACCGCGGCGGAACTGTTTAAGAACGTTATCGACTTTCGCCTGGGCTTCAGTCAGGATTTCTTCTTTCTCACGCAATACGACGATATCCGCTACACCAACCGTGATTCCGGCTTTTGTAGAGTATCTGAATCCAAGATCCTTCAAACGGTCCAGCATTTTGGACGTCTCAGTGATTTGGAACTTTTTAAAGATTTCAGCGATAATGCTTCCGAGAATGCCTTTTTTGAACGGAGGAACCTGTTCTTGTTTAGCAATATGCTCTTTCACATTGACTGTTGGATCCACGAAGTACTTCTCAGGAGTCTTTTCTTCGATGTTTCCTTTTGTCGGCTCATTCATATAAGGGAATGAAGCCGGAAGGATTTCATTAAAGACAAGCTTTCCTACTGTTGTGATCAGAAGCTGTTTCTTCTGAGCATCAGTGAAAGTTTCGTTATCCAGAGATGAAGCGGCTACTGCCACACGGGTATGAAGATGTACATATCCGTTTTGGTAAGCAATAAGGGCTTCATTTGTATCTTTAAAGATCATACCTTCCCCAACAGCGCCTACACGCTCCATTGTGAGGTAATAGTTCCCAAGAACCATATCCTGGGATGGTGTAACAACCGGTTTTCCATCCTTAGGGTTCAGGATGTTCTGAGCTGCAAGCATGAGAATACGTGCTTCTGCTTGAGCTTCAGCTGAAAGCGGTACGTGAACAGCCATTTGGTCTCCGTCAAAGTCTGCGTTATACGCTGTACATACAAGCGGATGCAGGCGGATTGCGCGGCCTTCTACAAGAGTCGGTTCAAAAGCCTGAATACCAAGTCTGTGAAGTGTAGGGGCACGGTTCAGAAGAACAGGATGCTCCCTGATTACTGACTCAAGAACGTCCCAGACTTCCGGCTGAACGCGTTCAATTTTACGTTTCGCACTTTTAATATTATGTGCAAGACCTTTTTCAACGAGCTCTTTCATGACAAATGGTTTGAATAGCTCTAGCGCCATTTCTTTCGGCAGACCGCATTGGTACATTTTCAGGTTCGGACCTACAACGATTACGGAACGGCCTGAATAGTCAACACGTTTACCAAGAAGATTTTGACGGAAACGCCCTTGTTTCCCTTTAAGCATATGAGAAAGGGATTTTAGCGGACGGTTACCAGGACCTGTTACAGGACGGCCGCGTCGGCCGTTATCAATCAGTGCATCTACTGCTTCCTGAAGCATACGCTTTTCGTTTTGAACGATGATGCTTGGAGCTCCAAGATCAAGCAAACGCTTCAGACGGTTGTTCCGGTTGATTACACGGCGGTAAAGGTCGTTCAAGTCAGATGTCGCGAAACGTCCGCCATCCAGCTGAACCATCGGGCGAAGTTCAGGAGGAATAACCGGAAGGACATCAAGAATCATCCATGAAGGATTGTTTCCTGAACCACGGAAAGCTTCAAGTACTTCCAAGCGCTTAATCGCACGTGTGCGGCGCTGTCCTTGTGCTGTTTTCAAATCTTCCTTCAGCTGTTCTACATCTTTGTCAGGATCAATATCCATAAGAAGCTTTTTGATTGCTTCAGCACCCATGGACGCCTGGAATGTACTGCCGTATTTATCACGGTATGCACGGTACTCTTTCTCGGAAAGAAGCTGTTTCTTTTCAAGAGGAGTGTCCCCGGTTTCCGTTACAACATAAGATGCAAAATAGATTACCTCTTCAAGAGCACGCGGGGACATATCTAGAACAAGACCCATACGGCTCGGAATTCCTTTGAAATACCAAATGTGGGAAACTGGAGCAGCAAGCTCAATGTGTCCCATACGCTCGCGGCGGACTTTCGCGCGGGTTACTTCAACTCCGCATCGGTCACATACGACACCTTTATAACGGACACGCTTGTATTTGCCGCAGTGGCACTCCCAGTCCTTTTGAGGTCCGAAAATACGTTCGCAGAACAAACCGTCTTTTTCAGGCTTAAGTGTACGGTAGTTGATTGTTTCCGGCTTCTTCACTTCCCCGAAAGACCAGGAACGGATCTTATCAGGTGATGCAAGTCCGATGTTCATATACTCAAAATTATTAACATCTAGCAAGGGGCCTACCTCCCTTTTCATCTTCAGGTTATACCCTTATATCCTGGAGAGTTACATTAAAAGCAAAAATTAAAGGCTTTAGCATCCGCCTCAAGTGTAGAGACCGGACGCTAAAGCCCGGTTCTAAACCCTAAGGCTGCAGGTGTCTTTCGCGCCTGCTGCTTTGCAGCCATTCCATCATCTATTCTTTCACAACAGCGTCCTTCTCTTTTTCAGTCGCGACAGCTGCTTCTTCTTCCATTTCTTCTCCTAAAGACAGGCTTTCGGAGTTTTGAGGATCTTCATCATCTTCAAGATCTCTCATTTCAATTTCTTTTTCGTCGCCGGAGAGGATTTTGACATCCATACCCAAACTTTGAAGTTCTTTGATCAATACTTTGAATGATTCCGGAACTCCCGGTTCTGGTACATTTTCCCCTTTAACAATGGCCTCGTATGTTTTCACACGTCCAACGACGTCATCCGACTTAACCGTCAGGATTTCCTGAAGAGTATAGGCTGCTCCATAAGCTTCAAGCGCCCAAACCTCCATCTCCCCAAAACGCTGTCCGCCGAATTGAGCTTTACCTCCAAGAGGCTGCTGTGTAACGAGTGAGTATGGTCCGGTAGAACGGGCATGGAGTTTGTCATCAACCATGTGGGCCAGTTTGATCATGTACATGATCCCGACTGATACACGGTTATCAAACGGTTCGCCTGAACGTCCATCATATAGGACTGTTTTAGCGTCTCTCGCCATTCCTGCTTCTTCAAGCGTAGACCATACATCTTCTTCACGCGCACCATCGAATACCGGTGATGCAACATGGATGCCAAGGTAGCGTGCAGCCATTCCCAGGTGAAGCTCGAGCACTTGCCCGATGTTCATACGGGATGGTACACCCAATGGGTTAAGCATGATATCAACCGGAGTGCCGTCTGGAAGATAAGGCATATCTTCTTCCGGAAGGATTCGGGAAATTACCCCTTTGTTACCATGTCGTCCGGCCATTTTATCTCCTTCAGAAATTTTACGCTTCTGAACGATATAAGCGCGTACGAGCTGGTTAACACCCGGCGGCAATTCGTCTCCGTCTTCACGGTTGAAGACTTTAACATCAAGGATGATTCCGCCTCCGCCGTGAGGTACTCTCAGAGAGGTATCACGAACCTCGCGTGCTTTCTCGCCAAAGATTGCGTGAAGAAGTCTTTCTTCAGCTGTCAGCTCTGTTACTCCCTTAGGAGTTACTTTACCGACAAGCAAGTCGCCGTCTTTAACTTCTGCACCGACACGGATGATTCCGCGTTCATCAAGGTTGCGGAGTGCATCTTCCCCGACGTTTGGAATATCTCTAGTGATTTCTTCAGGCCCAAGCTTCGTATCACGTGCTTCGGACTCGTATTCTTCAATATGAATCGAAGTGTAGACATCGTCTTTTACAAGACGCTCACTCATGATGATGGCATCCTCATAGTTGTAGCCATCCCATGTCATGAACGCAACCATAACGTTGCGGCCAAGAGCCAGTTCGCCTTTTTCCATAGATGGTCCGTCAGCAAGAATTTCACCTTTTACTACTTCATCGCCTTCACTTACAATCGGACGCTGATTATAGCAAGTTCCCTGATTGGAACGGATAAATTTCAGCATGCTGTATTTATCAAGGTTACCCTTTACTTTTTTGCCTTCTACTTCTTCATAGCGGCGAACGTAAACGTTTTTCGCTTCGACTTTTTCAACGATACCAGGATGTTTACAGATGACAGCAGCACCTGAATCTTTACCTGAAACGTACTCCATTCCTGTTCCGACAATCGGAGCTTCCGGCTGCATCAAAGGCACAGCCTGACGCTGCATGTTCGCTCCCATAAGGGCACGGTTGGAGTCATCGTTTTCAAGGAAAGGAATACATGCTGTCGCAGCAGATACAACCTGTTTAGGAGATACGTCCATGTAATCAACACGGTCACGCGCAACCACGGTATTCTCACCGCGGAAACGTGCTACGATTCCATCATCAAGGAATGTACCATCGTCATCCAGACGGGCATTCGCCTGTGCCACTACATAGTTATCCTCTTCATCTGCAGTCAGATAATCAATGCGTGCTGTTACTTTTCCTGTATCCGGGTCTACACGGCGGTAAGGTGTTTCGATAAATCCGAAACGGTTTACCTTTGCATAACTGGACAAGGAGTTGATCAGCCCGATATTCGGTCCCTCAGGGGTTTCAATCGGACACATACGGCCGTAGTGAGAATAGTGAACGTCACGAACTTCAAAGCCTGCACGCTCACGAGTCAAACCACCGGGTCCTAATGCAGATAAACGGCGCTTATGCGTAAGCTCAGCAAGAGGATTCGTCTGGTCCATGAACTGAGAGAGCTGAGAGCTTCCAAAGAACTCTTTAATGCTCGCAATAACAGGACGAATGTTAATCAGCTGCTGAGGAGTGATTGTATTTGTATCCTGGATGGACATACGCTCACGAACGACACGCTCCATACGGGAAAGACCGATACGGAACTGGTTTTGCAGCAATTCCCCTACTGAACGCAGGCGGCGGTTACCAAGGTGATCGATATCATCTGTGTCGCCTACTCCGTGAAGAAGGTTAAAGAAATAGCTGATGGAAGAAAGAATATCTGCAGCTGTAATGTTCTTCACAGCTTCTTCTACATAAGCATTTCCGATCACGTTGATCACGTGCTCGCCTTCCGGATCATTTGGAGAGTAAATTTTAATAGATTGAAGAGTTGTTTCTTCCGTCACAACTCCGCCTGAAGGATTCACAGATCTGAAGCCTACTCCGCTCTCAAGGTTCGGAATAATGCGGTCCAGGGTTCTGCGGTCAATAATCGTACCCTTTTCAGCAATGATTTCGCCTGTTTCAGGATCTGCCAATGATTCTGCAAGACGCTGATTGAAAAGGCGGTTTTTTATATGAAGCTTTTTATTTATTTTATAGCGTCCAACACTTGCAAGGTCATAGCGCTTCGGATCAAAGAAGCGGGACTCTAGAAGGCTCTTCGCATTTTCGACAGTTGGAGGCTCTCCTGGACGAAGACGCTCATAGATTTCAAGAAGCGCTTTTTCCGTAGTTTCCGTGTTGTCTTTTTCAAGTGTATTGCGCAAATACTCATTCTCACCGAATAAATCAGTGATTTCTTGATCAGAGCCAAACCCTAAGGCACGCAAAAGAACCGTAACTGGCAGTTTCCGAGTACGATCTATCCGTACATATGCGACATCCTTTGCATCGGTTTCATACTCCAGCCAAGCACCACGGTTTGGAATGACTGTTGCTGTAAAGCCTCTTTTACCATTTTTGTCGACTTTACCGCTGAAATATACACTTGGCGAACGTACTAGCTGAGATACGATAACACGCTCAGCTCCATTGATTACGAACGTTCCGGTTTCTGTCATCAGAGGGAAATCCCCCATGAAAACATCCTGGTCCTTCACTTCGCCTGTTTCTTTGTTGATCAAACGGACTTTTACGCGCAGCGGAGCAGAATAGGTTACATCGCGTTCCTTAGATTCCTCTACGGAATACTTCGGCTCACCAAGGCTGTAATCAATAAACTCTAGCGAGAGGTTGCCAGTGAAATCCTCAATTGGAGAGATATCATAAAACATCTCTCTGAGACCCTCATCAAGAAACCACTGATAAGAAGCTGTCTGAATCTCAATAAGATTCGGCAATTCTAATACTTCGCTAATGCGTGCATAACTTCTGCGTTGGCGGTGCCGTCCATACTGAACTAGTTGACCTGTCAACTGATTCACCCCTCAGTTCATGCATATTGGATCTGTAAAAAGCATTAAACTAGTCACCCTAGCAACTCATGCTTCTACAAGTAAATAACAAAACAAAAAAGGGTTTCTGTTAAGAAAACCACATTTTTTTGAACGAACAGATTCTATAAGTTTTCCCACATATGCTAAATTTATACATTTATTATGTATTTTAGGCATTTGCAGAAATTTAAACATTGGCATTTTATAATATTAACATGCCAAAAAATACGAGTCAATCTTTTTTAGCCCTAATAATATAGTAGCCTTTTTTCTTCTGAACCACGTCTACCTCATCAAAATGCTCTTCCAGTTTAGCGACAGCAGATGGAGCGCCTTGCTTTTTTTGAATGACTGCCCATAATTCCCCGCCGCTGCACAAATGTTCGAAGCTCTTTTCTAAAATCTCATGTACGACTTTCTTGCCTGCCCGGATCGGCGGGTTTGTCAGAATGGCCGCATAGGCTTTATCTGCCACCTTGCTAAATAAATCACTTTGGAAAATGGCTGCATTTTGTATTCCATTGAATTCTGCGTTTTCTTTCGCAAGTTCAACCGCTCTGGAATTAATATCTGCCATATCCACGTTCCGCTCCGGCCACTTCTTCGCAAGAGAAAGCCCAATCGGCCCATATCCGCAGCCCATATCCAGGATGTTCCCCGGAACTTCAGGCATTTCAAATGATTCAATCAGAACTCTTGAACCGAAATCGACTTCATTTTTTGAAAAAACGCCCGAATCACTTCGAAATGTGAAAGAATGGCCAGCCAGATCAAATGACCAGCTTTTCTTATTGCTTTGAACAGTAGGATTCTCAGAGTAGTAATGATCACTCATCGTTTTACCTCCTTGCAGGAGCTTTGAGAGTATATTCTATCATTTAGGGGAAGCTGCTTGCCATGTTCAGCCCGCGCTCTAATAGGGAAGTTTCTTTCTCAGGAAGAAAAAAGCCCGCTTCAAGCAGCGGGCTTTTTCTTATATAGAAAGGAATTACTTAACTTCTACGCCAGCGCCAACTTCTTCAAGTTTAGCTTTAAGCTCTTCAGCTTCTTCTTTAGCAATACCTTCTTTGATTGCTTTTGGAGTGTTATCAACCAATTCTTTTGCTTCTTTAAGCCCAAGACCAGTGATTTCACGAACCACTTTGATAACTTTGATTTTTTGAGATCCAGCAGATGCAAGGATAAGATCGAATTCAGTTTGCTCAGCAGCAGCTTCGCCAGCGCCAGCTCCACCCATCATAGCAACAGGAGCAGCAGCAGTAACACCAAATTCTTCTTCGATAGCTTTAACAAGATCGTTTAGTTCTAGAACTGTCATATTCTTGACAGCTTCAATGATTTGTTCTTTAGACATTATATTTTCCTCCTTATTTTTCAATCAAGTTTTTAATAGTAATACGGGATTATGCGCCTTGTTCTTCTTTTTGATCAGCAACTGCTTTGTTGACAAGAGCAAAGTTGCGGATTGGAGCTTGAAGAACGCTAAGCAACATAGAAAGCAAGCCTTCGCGTGAAGGAAGATCAGCAAGAGCTTTAATTTCCTCAACAGATGCAATGTTGCCTTCGATTACACCAGCTTTGATTTCCAAAGCTTCGTTCTTTTTCGCGAATTCATTCAAAACTTTAGCAGGGGCTACTACGTCTTCTGTGCTGAATGCGATCGCATTCGGTCCAGTTAGAGCGTCGTTAAGACCTGTAAGTTCAGCTGCTTCAACAGCACGGCGAGTCATCGTGTTTTTGTAAACTTTGAATTCTACGCCAGCTTCACGAAGAGATTTACGAAGTTCAGTCACTTGAGCTACTGTAAGTCCGCGGTAGTCAACTACGATTGTAGATTTGCTTTCGCGGAATTTCGTTGTGATTTCTTCAACGATTTGTTTCTTAGATTCGATAATGCTGCTCATTGTTACACCTCCTGTAGAATGATTGACATTATACCGTTCGTGTTCGCATGAAAAAGCCTCCATGCTAGACATGGAGGCGCCGTTTATACATGAGCATAGAATGCTGATCTGTACAATATGGTCACACCTCGGCAGGAAATTAAGCCATTAGCGGCACCTGCTGTCTGCGGTATAATACTCTTATTGAGTTGTCGTTTTAATAACAAAAAGAATTATATACGAACTTCCATAAGAAGTCAATAATTATTTTACAGAGAAGCTAGCAGAGTCAACTTTAACTCCAGGGCCCATTGTTGATGTTACTGCAACACTCTTCATGTAAGTGCCTTTTGCAGCCGCTGGTTTTGCTTTAAGCAATGTGTCAAAGATGGTTTTGAAGTTTTCAACAAGCTTGTTGTCTTCAAATGAAACTTTGCCGATTGGAACGTGGATGATACCGGCTTTATCAACACGGTACTCTACTTTACCAGCTTTGATTTCATTTACAGCTCTTTCAACTTCAAATGTTACAGTACCAGTTTTCGGGTTTGGCATAAGTCCTTTTGGCCCCAATACGCGCCCAAGTTTACCAACTTCACCCATCATGTCAGGAGTTGCAACGATTACATCAAACTCAAACCAGCCTTGCTGAATTTTCGTGATGAATTCGGAATCTCCTACATAATCTGCTCCTGCAGCTTCTGCTTCTTTTGCTTTTTCGCCTTTAGCGAAAACCAAAACTTTTTGAGTTTTACCAGTTCCGTTTGGAAGCACAACTGCTCCGCGGATTTGCTGGTCGTTTTTACGAGGGTCTACTCCAAGACGGAAAGCAACCTCAACTGTTGCATCAAACTTAGCAGTGTTTGTTTTTTTAACCAGTTCAACAGCCTCTGTTACAGGGTATGTTTTAGAACGGTCTACAAGCTTCGCAGCTTCTACATACTTCTTGCCTTTTTTTGCCATTTTAAATGTCCTCCTTATGTGGTTTTAGCGGAAATAACCTCCCACAGGTAAAAGCGCATCTGTCCGGAATCATCCGGGCGGAGCGTTCGGATGGGGCTGAATCTTATGCCGATCCATCCAGGTCACAAATCTGTAAACGAGAATAAAGGTTGCGAACTTGTTAATCCAAACCCGCAACCCTTAAGCATCATCAATTAGTCTTCGATCACAATTCCCATACTGCGCGCAGTACCTTCAACCATCAACATAGCCGCTTCAACGCTTGCTGCGTTTAAGTCAGGCATTTTTGTTTCAGCGATTTCACGTACTTTGTCACGCTTTACAGTAGCCACTTTATTACGGTTTGGTTCACCAGAACCAGACTCAATTCCAGCTGCTTTTTTAAGCAATACAGCAGCAGGCGGAGTTTTCGTAATAAATGTGAAGGAACGATCTTCAAAAACAGTGATTTCTACTGGGATAATCAACCCAGCTTGTTCAGCTGTGCGTGCGTTAAATTCCTTACAGAATCCCATGATGTTCACACCAGCTTGACCCAATGCAGGTCCTACTGGAGGAGCCGGATTCGCTTTGCCGGCAGGGATTTGCAATTTAACCATTTTAATTACTTTTTTAGCCACGAGACACACCTCCTTAAGTCCGTGATGTGGTAATAGGGCCTTGCCCTCCCACTCATAACCTCATTCTTTATGTGAATGATTAGGAAAAAATCAAGTTATCTGTCCCACTTTGAGTGAGACACACTGACTTATGAAATATTATCACTTTTCCCAATCTATTTCAAGTTCTTTTCTGATTATAATTTATCGACTTGCGAGAATTCAAGTTCAACAGGTGTTTCGCGTCCGAACATGTTCACTAGCACTTTGACTTTTTGCTTGTCGTGATCGATGTCTTCAATAACCCCTGTAAAGTCTGCAAACGGACCCTCAATTACTCTGACTGTCTCTTTCAGCTCGAAGTCCACTTCAACACGGCGCTCATCCATCCCCATCCGTTTAAGGATGACTTCTACTTCTTCCGGCAAAAGAGCTGTTGGTTTTGAACCCGAACCGGCTGAGCCGACAAATCCTGTTACACCCGGTGTATTCCGTACAACATACCAGGAATCATCCGTCATGACAATTTCAACGAGTACGTACCCGGGGAACACCTTTTTCTTTACTACTTTCTTTTTTCCGTTTTTGATGTCTGTTTCTTCCTCTTCAGGAACTACGACTCTGAAAATCTTGTCTTGCATCGCCATTGATTCAACACGCTTTTCAAGGTTCGCTTTTACTTTATTCTCGTAACCGGAATACGTGTGAACCACATACCAATTTTTCTCCATACAGTCAGGACCTTTGTCCTTCCCTCCCCGCATTTATCAGTTTTATATAATGAATCTGCTGCGCTTGTCCCCTATGTAAGCAGGCCGTGCAGCTTTTTTGCAAATTAAAAAACCCGCTGAACGGGTCTTTTCGAACAAAGCTGTGGATTATCATTTATTATAACACGGAAAATCCAATTTTATTCAACAATTAACCGAACTAGTTCAGAAATGCCCAAGTCTACGACTGCAAAAAACACAGCTGCAAAGACGACTGTTGCAATAACAGTAATCGTATATCTAGTAAGCTCTTTGCCTTTTGGCCAGCTTACTTTTTTCATTTCACGACCGACATCCCCAAAAAACTTAGAAATACGTCCCATTTCGTTACCTCCAAAAATAAAGAAAATGCTCAAATGGCCTTTCCGGCTTTCTTTCTCGTTTGAAAGAGGATGGCAGGCTCCGGTCGGACCTTCGATTTGTAGCTGCGTCCATCATGGATGCGGGCAAAGCTTTCATAATGAGTGATATAAGTCCTATTTCGTCTCGCGGTGATTGGTATGCGCATTGCATACACCGCAGAATTTCTTCATTTCCAAGCGCTCTGTTGTGTTCGAAGTGCTTTTCATGGTTGTATAGTTGCGGCTACCGCATTCTGTACAGCCCAAAACTACTTTTTTACGCATGCTGGACACCTTCCGCCATGTTTCATATTCTTACAAAATGTATCATAGCGTGGTTTTTCCTGTCAATAAAGGATCGAATTTGTCACATGCTTAATTCGCGGAGTTCCAGGTATCTTTCAAGCTTTCTTTTTACCCGCTGCAGGGCATTGTCAATTGACTTCACGTGACGGTTCAATTCTTCGGAAATTTCCTGATAGGACCTTCCATCCAAATAGAGAGAAAGCACTTTTCTTTCAAGATCGCTTAAAAGCTCAGCCATCTTTACTTCAATATCATCAAACTCTTCCTGATTAATAAAGAGTTCTTCGGGATCCATAATTTTCGCACCGGAAATGACATCCATCAATGTCCGGTCCGATTCATCGTCATAAATAGGCTTGTCCAGAGAAACGTAAGAGTTAAGCGGAATATGTTTTTGGCGGGTTGCTGTTTTGATAGCGGTAATAATCTGGCGGGTAATGCATAGTTCTGCAAAAGCTTTGAATGAGGTTAGCTTGTCCTCTCTGAAGTCACGAATGGCCTTGTATAAACCGATCATGCCTTCTTGAACAATATCCTCCCTGTCAGCTCCAATCAAAAAATAAGATCTTGCTTTCGCTCTGACAAAATTGCGGTACTTCGTAATCAAATAGTCCAGTGCATCACTGTCTCCATTGTGAACTAACTCTACAATCTGCTCATCATCCAGAAACTGAAATTCTTCCTTGCTGAGATACCCCTTGCTGATTTGTGTATTCAAGCCGATCCCCCCGACCGCACATAGATAGGCATATTATACAGCACAAAATTTGGAACTGCAATATGGTTATAGGTCTCCGCGCCGCCATTTCTCAAAGGTTTTTATGACATCTTCCGACAAAGAAATCTTCGAGGAAGGACGTTCGTTTTCCATCCGCCTGACTTTTTTCTTGATGCTTTTTTCAATTGCGTCCATTTCGTTCAGGAGCTCTCTCGCCGATTTGCGCAATGCCCCCTGACCGAAAATGGCCCACTGCTCTGTATAGTCTGAAGTGGCTACGTGAATCTGGGTCCGGATGTCATTCAGTTCAGATGCAAGCTTTTCAATTCGTTCATCCGCCGTTTCATTTTCTTTCGTAAAGATAACTTCCACCCGGTAATTTCTATGCTTCTTCTCTATTCCTTTAACAAGATGCGCGTCGAAAACAATGATGACCCGGTACTTCGTAAAAGCCTGGTATTCCGCCATTTTTTGAATGAGAAGATCTCTGGCCTGCTCAAAATAATCTTTCTTTAGCACTCTGAGTTCAGGCCATGCACCAATGATGTTGTATCCATCGACGAGCAGAATGTTCATTTTCGTCAGCTCCCGAGCGGATGGCGCTTCCTGAAGACCTCATACATAAGCAGACTGGCTGCTACCGAAGCGTTCAGCGAAGTCACGTGGCCTGCCATCGGAAGGTTGATCAGAAAATCACACTTATCCCGGACAAGCCGGCTGACTCCTTTGCCTTCGCTTCCGATCACAAGTCCAATCGGCATTGTACCGTCCAGTGTCCGGTAATCGTCGGATCCCTTTGCATCCGTCCCGGCGATCCATACTCCTTTTTCCTTCAGCTCATCAATCGTCCTCGCAAGGTTCGTCACCCTTGCTACCGGCACATACTCAATGGCACCCGTTGAAGCCTTGGCGACAGTCGCAGTCAGACCGACAGCTCTCCGCTTCGGAATCACAATCCCGTGTGCTCCCACTGCATCAGCCGTTCTCATAATCGATCCGAGATTATGAGGATCCTCAAGCTCGTCCAGAATTAAAATAAACGGGGCTTCTCCTTTTTCCTCTGCTGCCTTGAGAATGTCATCCGTATGAACATATTCATAAGCGGCAACTTGTGCAACAAACCCCTGGTGGTTTCCTTCGACCATCTGATCAAGTTTTCTTTTAGGGACGGTCTGAACGATGATCCCTCTCTCTTTGGCAATCGCTGTGATCTGCAGAGCGGATCCTTTCACAGAGTTCTCTGCCATCCACAATTTATTGATGTCTCTCTCTGACCTTAATGCTTCAAGTACAGGGTTTCTCCCGATAATGTATTCTTCCTGGTTCATCCGTTCTGCCTCCTTTCTTCCAATAACGAAATGGCTTCCGCGGCAATCTCATGAAGCCTGTCTTCTTTTTTCTCTAAAAACAGAAAGCCAATCAGCGCCTCAAACGAAGTACTGTATTTGTATGTGATCATATCCGTGTTTTTCGGAACGGTTCCCGACTTGGCGTTCCTCCCTCTCCGCAGTACATCAAGCTCTTCCTCGGAAAAAAATCCCGCTTCACTCATCGCTTTTAATGCTTCGGCCTGGGCTTTGGCTGATACGAAAGCTTTGGCGTAGCGGTGCAAATCGTTGGGACGGCCCAGCCCTTTTGCAAGAAGGTGATGCCGTATATACACTTCATACACGGCATCTCCCATATAGGCAAGGGCAAGACTGTTCAGCTGTTTCGCATTTTTAATCGTCTTCAGATCAATCATACTGTTATCCTCTTTTCCATCTCGTTCCCTGGGCTGTATCTTCCAAAATGATGTTCATTTCTTTCAGCTGATCCCGGATTTGATCGGATAAGGCAAAATCACGGTCAGCACGTGCCTGAATCCGCTTTTGAATCAGCGCATCAATTTCCTCATCCAGAAGTCCCTGTTCTCCGAAGGAAAGACCCAGTACTCCTGCCAAAGCATCAAACTCCATCAGAAACGCGTCAATGACTTCCTCTGATGTATTGGTTTCCTTAAGATAGAGGTTGGCAAGCTTAGCTAAATCAAATAATACAGAAATGCCGTTAGCCGTATTGAAATCATCGTCCATTTCCTTAATGAACGTATCGCGGAGGTCTTTTATTTTCCCAATCCATCCGCTGCTGTCTCCCGTCAAATTGGCACTGCTCTCTCTGCGGTGCTTCAGGTTGGAGTGAGATGTCTTCAGCCGTTCAAATGCGTTTTTCGTATTCTCAAGCAGTTCCTCGGAATAATTAATCGGGTGACGGTAGTGAACCGACAGCATAAAGAACCTTAAAAGCTGCGGATCGTATTGTTGAATAATGTCGTGAACAAGAACAAAGTTGCCGAGCGATTTCGACATTTTTTCATTATCAATGTTGATATATCCGTTATGAAGCCAGTATTTGGCGAAAGGTTTTCCGGTAAACGCTTCGGATTGGGCAATTTCATTCTCGTGATGGGGGAAGGTAAGATCCTGTCCGCCGGCATGAATATCAATGCTGTCGCCCAGGTATTTCCTCGCCATGGCAGAGCACTCAATATGCCACCCCGGACGTCCTTGGCCCCAGGGGCTCTCCCATGAGATCTCGCCTTCTTTAGCTGCCTTCCATAACACGAAGTCCAGAGCGTCCTGTTTCTTTTCGCCCACTTCAATTCTTGCACCGGAACGCAATTCATCGATGGACTGATGAGAAAGCTTGCCGTACCCTTCAAAAGCACGGGTTTTATAATAAACGTCGCCTCCAGATTCATAGGCGAATCCTTTATCGATTAAAGCCTGAACAAAATCAATAATGATATCCATATTTTCGGTTACCCGCGGATGAACATCTGCATGGCTGCACCCAAGTGCGGTCACATCTTCAAAATAGGCATCAATAAATCGTTCGGCAATCGCCGGAACATCCTCGCCAAGTTCATTGGCCGCTTTAATGAGTTTATCGTCTACATCCGTGAAATTTGAAACAAAATGAACGTCATAGCCGCGGAACTCCAGATACTTCCGAACCGTATCATAGACGATAGCCGGACGGGCGTTCCCGATATGAATGTAGTTATATACCGTAGGTCCGCACACATACATTTTTACCTTGCCTTCTTCAAGCGGTTTAAATTCTTCCTTGCTGCGTGTCAGCGTGTTGTAAAGCCTGATGCCCATCTTCTTTCTTCCCTTCTTTAACTAATTCAAGTTCTGCTTTTAATTTAAGGATTTCCGCTTCCAGCGTTCTGAATTTATCAGATACCGGATCCGGAAGATCTGTATGATTTAAATCCCGTTTAATTTTCTGTCCGTTTCGGATGACGACCCGTCCCGGAATCCCGACGACCGTTGAATGATCGGGTACATCCTGAAGAACGACTGAACCCGCTCCGATTTTCGAGTTCTCCCCTATTGTAATCGAACCGAGGACTTTTGCTCCTGTTGCAATCAGGGCATTATCCAAAATCGTCGGATGGCGTTTCCCTTTTTCTTTCCCTGTTCCGCCTAAGGTTACCCCCTGAAATACCGTCACATTGTCGCCAATTTCACACGTCTCTCCAATGACCACTCCCATGCCGTGATCAATGAAAAACCTTCTCCCGATTTTCGCTCCGGGATGAATTTCAATTCCGGTAAAAAAGCGGCTGACCTGTGAGATCGCTCTCGCTGCAAAATACAGTTTTCTTTTATAAAATGCATGTGCAAGCCTGTGCGCCCATACTGCATGCAGTCCTGAATAGGTCAGAAGGACTTCCAGATAGCTTCGGGCGGCTGGGTCCTGGTCAAAAACAACGTCTACATCTTCCTTCAGCAGCTTGAACAATGTCTCTCCCTCCTGTTTCCCCTGTGTCATTTCTGCCGGTATCCCCCGCAGTTTTCCGCATAAAAAAGACGCCTCTGTACACGGACAGAGACGCCTTTACGCGCGGTTCCACTCTGTTTAGGGCGTCAAAAAACGGCCCTCAACTTAAATCTCCTTAACGCGGAGCAAACGCTTTTGCTTACTAATCGGTTCGGCAAAAGACTCAGGAGGTGCAATTCAAGAACAGTTTCACTTAACCTCTCGCAGCCATGGAGGTTCTCTCTGGAAAGGAAATCTGATCTTTACTATCCTCTTCAACGTTTTAAAATATTATCTATACTATATTATATTTTATTCAAAATGTTAACGCATTAAACTCGCAACACGGGATAAAACTTTTTCTTTGCCGATCAGCTCGATGGATTGAGGAAGCTCAGGACCATGAGTCTGGCCGGTTACCGCTACGCGGATTGGCATAAACAATTTCTTCCCTTTATGCCCTGTTGCTTTTTGCACTGCTTTGATGGAGGCCTTGATTTCATCGGCAGCAAAGGTTTCAAGCTTCTCCAGCTCCTCTTTGAACGCCGCCATTACTTCCGGCACCTGCTCTTCATCCAGAACGCTTCTCGCTTCTCTGTTGTAGTCGATGTCCGTTTTAAAGAATAGGTCGGAAAGCTCTACGATTTCAGCCCCGAAGCTCATTTGTTCCTGATAAAGGGCAATGAGCTTTTTCGCCCAGTCCAGCTCTTCAGCAGACGGGTTCTCACTTACTTTGCCTGCCTTTACAAGGTGAGGCAGAGCAAGTTCAGTGACTTTTTCCAGATCAAGCTGCTTCATGTACTGGTTGTTCATCCACGTCAGTTTCTGAGTGTCAAAAACAGCTGGTGATACAGAAAGGCGGTTGGGATCAAAGATTTCCGTGAACTGCTCGCGGGAGAAAATCTCCTCTTCGCCTACAGGAGACCATCCAAGCATCGCAATAAAGTTGAAAAGCGCTTCCGGCAGATAGCCAAGATCCTTGTATTGCTCGATAAACTGAATGATGGATTCATCCCGCTTGCTCAGCTTTTTGCGGCTTTCGTTCACAATCAATGTCATATGGCCGAAAACCGGTACATCCCAGCCAAGTGCTTCATAGATCATGATTTGTTTAGGTGTATTGGAAATATGATCGTCCCCGCGGAGAATATGCGAGATCTTCATCAAGTGATCATCAGCCGCCACCGCGAAGTTATACGTTGGGGTTCCATCTTTTTTTACAATAACAAAATCGCCGATTCCATCGGATTCAAATGACACTTCTTCTTTAACAATATCATTGAATGTAATAACCTGTCCCTGAGGCACGCGGAAGCGGATGCTTGGTTTGCGGCCTTCTGCCTCAAGCTTTGCACGCTCCTCGTCCGTAAGGTTTGAGCATTTCCCGGAGTAGCGGGGCATTTCGCCGCGAGCCGTTTGCTCCTCGCGCTCCTGCTCGAGTTCTTCTTCTGTACAATAACATTTATACGCAAGGTTTTGATCTAGAAGCTCTTCATAGTACTTCTTGTAAATGTCTGTTCGTTCAGATTGGCGGTAAGGACCGTATTCACCGCCTACATCGATGCTTTCGTCCCAATCCATGCCAAGCCATTTCAAGTGCTTCAGCTGGCTTTCTTCCCCGCCTTCAATATTGCGCTTTTTATCCGTATCTTCAATCCGGATAATAAATTTCCCGTTCTGGCTTCTTGCAAAAAGATAGTTGAACAGAGCGGTTCTGGCGTTTCCAATATGTAAATGTCCGGTTGGACTTGGTGCATAGCGCACGCGAATTTCACTCATTTGATTAACCTCCGTAAATCCCTTATTGTTTTTCACAACAATCTATAGATATCTTATCACTATTTGGAAGGCCGCACAAAGCGGATTATTCCTTTATAAGGAGGACGGCTGCCTGAGCCGCAATTCCTTCCTGTCTTCCGGCGAATCCAAGTTTTTCTGTAGTCGTCGCCTTCACGTTCACCTGCGCTGCTTCAGCTTCCAGAAGAAACGCAATTCTCTCCTGCATCCGGCCGATATACGGGGCCATCTTCGGCTTCTGTGCAATAATGGTGCAGTCAATATTCCCTAATTTATAGCCTTTCTCCTTCACAATCTTCCATACATGCTGAAGAAGTTTTGCGGAGTCCGCATCTTTATATTCAGGATCTGTATCAGGGAAGTGTCTGCCAATATCTCCTTCGCCGATTGCCCCGAGCACAGCGTCTGCCACAGTATGAAGAAGAACATCCGCATCCGAATGCCCAAGCAATCCTTTCTCATAAGGAATTTCGATCCCTCCGATAATAAGAGGCCGTCCTTCTGTCAGCTGATGAACGTCAAATCCTTGACCAATTCTAATCATTCTTATTCTTCCCCTTTTCTTTGTTTAAGTATGGCATCTGCTATTAACAGATCTTCCGGTGTTGTCAGTTTTAAATTCGCATAGGTACCTGTGATGACATGCACCTTTTGGCCGAGTCTTTCAATCAGGCTGGCATCATCGGTTCCCTGATAATGATCCCGTTCGGCAGCATCATGGGCATGAAGGATGGCAGAAAGACGAAAAGCCTGTGGGGTCTGCACCGCCCACAAGCTTGATCGTTCCACTGTTTCCAGCACTTCTCCATGCTCCACTCTTTTTATCGTATCCTTTACCGGCACGGCAAGAGTTGCTGCACCTTCACGTTCAGCTGCCGCTGCAAGGTCCTGCAAAACGGGATACTCAATAAAAGGGCGCGCCCCGTCATGAATGAAGACAATGGGCTCTGAAGCATACTTCAGTCCATTGTATACACTCTCCTGACGCTCAGCGCCTCCGCTTGCTATTTTTTTCACTTTAGAGAAGGAAAAGCGCTGGATCATATTCATGAATTCGCCGCGCTCTGCCTCATTAATGACGAGGATGATTCCGGAGCAGGCAGGATCTTCTTCGAATACGGCAAGCGTATGGGCAATGACCGGCTTGCCTTCAAGCTCGATAAACTGCTTATTCATTCCCGCATTCATCCGTTTCCCCTGCCCCGCTGCCGGGATGACGACTTCATAGTTCATGTTGTTTCTCCTTATTTAGAGCGCCTTTTCAAGCAGCTTTGGTTTGGCAAATATCATTCTTCCCGCAGAAGTCTGCAGAACAGATGTTACAAGCACATCAATATGCTTGCCAATGTAATTGCGTCCATCTTCTACAACAATCATGGTGCCGTCATCCAAATACGCAACACCCTGATTATGCTCTTTCCCGTCTTTAATGACCTGGACCTTCATTTCCTCGCCCGGAAGAACGACCGGCTTAACGGCATTTGCCAGATCATTAATATTGAGGACGGCTACTTTCTGAAGCTCGCATACTTTATTTAAGTTGAAATCATTCGTGACCACAACCCCTGAAGTCAATTTTGCCAGCTTCACAAGTTTGCTGTCCACTTCCTGAATCTCATCAAAATCGCCTTCATAAATTTCCACTTTAATGGCGAGTTCCTTTTGGATGCGGTTTAAAATATCCAGGCCTCTCCGACCGCGGTTTCGTTTCAGCACATCCGATGAATCGGCTATATGCTGGAGCTCGCCCAGGACGAACTGAGGGATTACAATCGTGCCCTCAAGAAAGCCGGTTTGACAGATATCCGCAATCCTTCCGTCAATAATGACGCTTGTATCAAGGATTTTGAGTTTTTTCTCTTCGTACTCGGCCTCATCTTCTGCGCTTCCCTTTTTCTTATTAATGCGGGCGGGCAATGAGAAAAGACCAATCAGTTCATCCTTCTTTTTAAACCCGACCTGAAATCCGAGATAGCCTAACAGCAGCGTCAGAAAGACAGGAATAATCAGGCTGAACACTTGATACGGAATATCTTTAAACGGAATAACATTAACAAGAAGAAAAGCAATTATGAGTCCAAAAACCAATCCGAGACTTCCGAAAAGTACATCTGTTACCGGAGCTTTTACAAGGGACTCTTCCCACTTCTTAATCCAATTTACAGCGTAATCCACGAGCCAGAATGTCGCCAGGAAAAAAATGACGGCCCCTAATATTGCGAGTGTATACGTTGTATTTAAAAAAGGTATGTCCTGTAGATTCATAAGTTTCAGTAAAGCGGGCATAAAAAAGATTCCCAGTACTCCTCCTGTAATCAGAAAGAAGATTTGAACGATTCGCTTTAACATACCTTCACCTCCTTTTAACCATTATAAACAGATTATAAGAATTAAAACGTACAGCCATTATATTTTCAAAATTTGTAATCAGAATGAAAATAGACTGACATTTTGAATGCTGAATAACATACATAACAGAAAAGGAATACCCTTTTCCGCAAAAAATGAAACGTCACCGGTCAATCAGAGACTGCTGCTGCATCCTTTTCATGCCCTCTTTAATTTTTCTTGCCCTGATCTCCCCGATTCCTTCCACCTCATCCAATTGTTCTACGGATGCGTGAAAGATAAGTTTCAGGTTCAGAAACTTTGTCACAAGATTGTCAATAATGGACGGGGGCAGCCGCTTAATCTTGCTTAGGATTCTATACCCCCTTGGCAAAATCTGCTCCTCTGTATTCGTGTAATGGGGATGCCCGAGCAGTTTAAACAAAACCGTGTCTTCAAGCAAATCAAAGTTAGCAAGATCCTGCAGCTGCTTCAATATAGCACGCGCGTCCTGAACCCGGTTTAAACTATAATCCTTTATCAAGAGCATCGTTTCCCCTTCAATATCTGTCACAAGCTCACTCATCTGAAGCCGGATCAGCCTTCCCTCTGTTCCTAGCTCATTCACATACGTAATAATTTCGTTTTTAATCCGGAGCACCATTTCAATCCGGTGGAGAACATGAAGGACTTCGCCGTATGTGACGAGCTCTTCAAATTCCAGTGCGTTTAAGTTCGCAATGGACTGGTCAAAGACCGTTTTATATTTTTCAAGAGTCTGTATAGCCTGATTGGCTTTGACCAAAATAACCCCTATGTCTCTCAAAGAATATTTGTGCTCTCCATGATACAGAGTAATCACATTTCTGCGCTGGGAGATGGCAATGACCAGGCACCCTGTCTGCTTCGCTACTCTTTCCGCCGTTCTGTGCCTCATCCCTGTTTCGGACGAAGGAATCGACGGATCCGGGACAAGCTGGGCGTTGGCAAATAAAATTTTCTGCCCGGAGTCGCTTAAAATAATGGCGCCGTCCATCTTCGCAAGCTCATAAAGATGGGCCGGAGAAAATGGAGAATGGATATAAAATCCCCCATCAACAATATCTTTCACTTTTTCGTTGTATCCGAGCACAATCAGCCCGCCCGTTTTGGCTCTCAGTACGTTTTCAATGCCTTCACGAATCGGTGTGCCCGGTGCGATAAATCGCAGGATGTCTTTTAAGTATCTCGCAGATTTCTGTTTATCCAGCATGGTGCTTATCCCCCCAGTGAATGCTGCAAGGCTTCCGATACATTTTTTACACCAATGATCTTAATATCAGCCGGTGCCGTCCACCCGCCAATATTCGCTTCAGGCAAAATCACCCGTTTGAAGCCGAGTTTTGCAGCTTCCTGAACTCTTTGCTCAATTCTTGATACTCTTCGAACCTCACCTGTTAAACCCACCTCGCCAATGATGATATCCATCGGATTAGTTGGCACATCCCGGAAGCTCGATGCGATGCTGACCGCAATGGCGAGATCAATCGCCGGTTCATCCAGCTTGACGCCCCCCGCTACTTTTAAATAGGCATCCTGATTTTGAAGCAGAAGTCCCACGCGTTTTTCCAGTACAGCCATTAAAAGCGGGACGCGATTATGATCAATCCCTGTTGCCATCCGCCTCGGGTTCCCAAAACTGGTCGGCGATATTAATGCTTGTATTTCGACGAGAACCGGCCTTGTTCCTTCCATCGAAGCCACAACGGTGGAACCGGCAGCACCTTTTGAGCGCTCTTCGAGAAAAATTTCTGAAGGATTCAGCACCTCGGCCAGACCGGCCTCCTTCATCTCAAAAATCCCCATTTCATTTGTTGATCCGAAGCGGTTTTTTACGGCCCGGAGAATCCGGTATGTATGATGGCGTTCCCCTTCAAAGTACAGTACGGCATCCACCATATGCTCCAAAAGACGCGGACCTGCAATGGAGCCTTCCTTCGTTACGTGCCCTACGATGAAAATGGCAATTCCCTTCGTTTTGGCTATTCTCATTAGTTCCGCGGTACACTCCCTTACCTGGGAGACGCTTCCGGGTGCTGAAGTAATGTCACTCTGGTAAACAGTCTGAATGGAATCTATGACGACCAGTGACGGCTGTGCTTCATCGATGGCTTTTGTAATAAACTCCATATCGGTTTCGGCAAGAACCAGCAGCTCATCCGATTTAACGTCCAGTCTATCCGCTCTGAGCTTCGTTTGTTTAACCGACTCCTCGCCGGAAATGTAGAGCACCCTGTTCCCTAAGTCCGCAAGCTGCGACGACACCTGCAAAAGCAAGGTCGACTTTCCGATACCCGGATCTCCGCCAATCAGGACAAGGGACCCTTTTACAATCCCATTTCCGAGAACACGATTCAGTTCTTTCATTTTCGTCATAATCCGGGGCTCCGCGGTTGTTTCGATTTTGGTAATGGGGGAAGGCTTTTGTGCGGTTTGGGCAGAATGCTGGAATGAGGTTCGTCTTGATCCAGTCCCTGTTCCGGTTTTAAATGTTTCCTCGTTCATCGTATTCCATGCACCGCATCCCGGACATTTCCCCATCCATTTCGCCGATTCATATCCGCATGACTGGCACATAAATTTAGTCTTTGTCTTTGCCATGTTCCAACCTCTCTTTTCCCTGCTGAAAGGAAGCTTTTTAAAAAGAAGAAAGCGAGGCATACGGAATCGAATGTATGCCTCTGCTTCTAATGGTTATTGATTTAGTTTTTCCGCCTGCTTCACGACAAAATCGCTGTTTTCGACATCGAGTGTGATGTTTTGGCCTTTCTCGATATTGCCTTTCAGCAGTTCTTCAGACAAGCGGTCTTCTACATGCTTCTGAATTGCCCTGCGGAGAGGCCGTGCACCATACTCAAGGTCAACGCCTTCCTCTGTGATTTTGTCAATTGCAGCATCTGTCAGAGTGAGAGACAAGTCCAGTTCAGCCAGACGCTTTGTAAGCTGTCCGGACATAAGCGTCACAATCTCTTTCAGATGTTTCTTCTCAAGCGAATGGAAGACAATGATTTCGTCGATCCGGTTAATGAACTCGGGACGGAACGCTTTCTTCAATTCGTCCATGACTTTGCCTTTCATATCCTTATAATTCTGATTTTCATCCTGAACATTAAAGCCTACGTACTTATTGCGCTTCAGCTCACTTGCTCCCACGTTGGATGTCATAATGAGGATCGTATTTCTAAAGTCAACCGTTCTTCCTTTGGAGTCGGTCAAACGGCCATCCTCAAGAACCTGGAGAAGGATATTGAACACATCCGGGTGTGCTTTTTCAATTTCGTCAAGCAGAACCACGGAATATGGTTTGCGTCTAACCTTCTCTGTGAGCTGGCCGCCTTCTTCATAGCCAACATATCCCGGAGGAGAACCCACTAAACGGGACGTTGAATGTTTTTCCATATACTCAGACATATCGATGCGGATCATCGCATCCTCGTCACCAAAAATGGATTCAGCCAGAGCGCGGGCAAGTTCTGTTTTCCCTACACCTGTTGGTCCAAGGAAGACAAACGATCCAATCGGACGTTTCGGGTCCTTAAGACCTGCTCTTGCTCTTCTTACTGCTTTCGCTACAGCTACTACCGCTTCATCCTGACCGATTACGCGGGAATGAAGAAGCTCCTCCATGTTCAGAAGCTTATCCGTCTCGGTCTGTGCTAGACGCGATACAGGAACTCCTGTCCAGTTGGATACAACCATCGCAATATCTTCTACCGTTACTTCTGTATTTTCCTGACCTTGTTTTTCTTTCCACGTCTTCTTCGTTTCGTCCAGCTGTTCGCGGAGTCTTTGCTCTGTATCCCTTAGAGATGCCGCCTTTTCAAACTCCTGGCTTTGAACCGCCGCATCTTTTTCCTTCCTTACTTCTTCAAGCTTAACTTCAAGCTCCTTCAGGTTGGGAGGAGTAGTGAACGAACGCAGCCTTACTTTTGATCCTGCTTCGTCGATAAGATCAATCGCCTTATCCGGAAGGAAACGGTCTGAGATATAGCGGTCTGAAAGCTTAACAGCCGCATCAATCGCTGCGTCTGTGATCGAAACACGGTGATGTGCCTCATAGCGGTCGCGAAGCCCGCTAAGAATCTGAATGCTTTCAGCTACTGTCGGCTCATCTACTGTAATCGGCTGGAAACGTCTTTCAAGGGCTGCATCTTTTTCAATATATTTACGGTATTCATCAAGAGTCGTAGCACCGATGCATTGAAGCTCGCCGCGGGCTAAGGAAGGCTTCAGAATGTTGGATGCATCGATCGCTCCTTCTGCTCCGCCTGCACCGATCAATGTATGCAGTTCATCAATGAACAGAATGATATTCCCTGCCTGACGGATTTCATCCATCACTTTTTTCAGACGGTCCTCAAACTCACCGCGGTATTTCGTTCCGGCAACAACCGTACCCATATCAAGCGTCATGACCCGTTTATCCCGAAGGATTTCCGGCACTTCGTTTTGGACGATTTGCTGGGCAAGCCCCTCAGCAATGGCTGTTTTACCTACACCCGGCTCCCCGATAAGAACCGGATTGTTTTTCGTTCTGCGGCTCAATACCTCAATGACACGCTGTATCTCTTTTCCGCGTCCGATTACAGGATCCAGGCTGCCTTCGCGGGCAATGACCGTTAGATCGCGCGCAAGGCTGTCTAATGTAGGCGTATTGGCGTTAGCCATGCCTCCGCCCTGATGGCCGGAAGAAGATTCATTGCTTCCGAGCAGCTGAAGAACCTGCTGCCTTGCTTTATTTAAACTTACTCCAAGATTATTAAGTACACGTGCTGCAACGCCTTCCCCTTCGCGAATCAAGCCAAGCAGAATGTGTTCTGTTCCCACATAGGAATGACCCAGTTTACGCGCTTCATCCATTGAAAGTTCGATTACTTTCTTTGCACGGGGTGTATAGTGGATGGTCTGTGAGATATCCTGCCCTCTTCCAATCAAGCTTTCCACTTCTTTTTGGATCTTCTCTGAACCAAGTCCAAGGGCGTTCAGCGCTTTTGCAGCAATTCCCTCTCCTTCGCGTACAAGACCAAGAAGGATATGTTCTGTTCCAATATTATTATGTCCCAGTCTGACGGCTTCTTCTTGAGCCAGTGCCAGTACTTTTTGCGCTCTCTCTGTAAATCTGCCGAACATCATACCTATCAGCCTCCATCTATCTCCATTTTTAAGCGTTCACGAATTAGTGCAGCTCTGCGTATATCCCTCTCCTCCGGGTTCAGCGCTTCTCCCGAATACACCTGAAGAAAGCCCGGCTGAGTCAAAATCATCAATTCATTTAATATATTTCTGGAAACGTTTTGTATCAGTCCTAAATCAATTCCCAGTCTGACATCTGATAAACATTGCGCCGTTTCTTTTGATTCGATAATCCGGCTGTTTGATAAAACTCCGTATGACCTGTAAATCCGGTCCTCAAGCAGGATTTTCTTTGTGCTTAATACCGCTTCTCTGGCGGACCGTTCCTGGGCAATCAATTGCTGTACAACACTGAGAAGATCTTCGGCAATATCCTCTTCTGACTTGCCAAGAGTGATCTGGTTTGAAATTTGAAACAGATTACCTAAAGCTTCGCTGCCTTCCCCGTAAATTCCTCTAACAACCAGACCAAGCTGGTTAATTGCCGGCACAATCCGGTTCATTTGCTTTGTTAAAGCAAGAGCGGGAAGATGCATCATGACGGATGCTCTCATTCCCGTCCCTACATTGGTGGGACAGCTTGTCAGATATCCTCTATTCTCATCAAACGCATAATCAATCTCGTTTTCTATCCAGTCATCCAGCTTGCCTGCCACTTCAAGAGCCTCTCTGACTTGAAGACCCGGGAATAAACATTGTATTCGAATGTGGTCCTCTTCATTCACCATGATGCTGACTTCCTCATTTACGGAAAGCAGGCAGCCTGCGTAGGAGGAATGGTCGGCAAGACTTGGACTGATCAAATGCTTTTCAACAAGCACCCTTTTCTGTACAGGTTCCAATTCGCTCATCTTCAGCAGGACAAATGATCCGATATCGGGGAAAGACTGCTCTGAGAAACGCTCTTCAAACATCGAGAGAATTTGCTGAAATTCTTCCTCTGATGCCAGTGTCGGAAAACGGAACTGTTCAATATTCCGCGCCAGCCTGACTCTGCTGCTCAGAACGATGTCTGAGTCCGGTCCTTCCTGACTCATCCAGGCACTCATTGCATTGTTCATAAAATCCTGCAATGACATAACTTAAGCTTCCTCCCCTCGATCAGAATTCATTTCTCTGACAATATCTTTGATTTCATCTCTGAGTTCCGCCGCTTTTTCAAACTCTTCCTGGGCAATGTGATGCTGCATTTGTTTTTTCAGTTCTTCCATTCTTTTTTGGAGATGAATACTTCCTCCAATGCGCTTCGGAATTTTGCCTCCATGAACAGTGTTGCCGCTGTGAACTTTTCTTAAAATAGGTGTTATTTCACTTTTGAAAGTCCGATAGCAGTCAGGGCATCCGAATCTGCCTGCCTTGCCGAATTCCCTGAAGGTCATACGGCAGCGCGGACACTGGAGAACTTCTTCTGACCGGTACATGGAGGATGTATCCGACTTGCCGAGCTTCGTTTCAAAATTAAGCAGTCCTGATAAAAGGGAGTTAATTGAAAAACCTCCATCACTTCCAAATACCATCATATTACTATTCTCTTTCGCACAATGTTCGCAAATATGAACTTCTGCTTTTTCACCATTAATTACTTTCGTAAAGTGAAACGTAGCCGGTCTTTCATGGCATTCCTGACAAATCAATGAGGATCACCCGCCTTACCTTTATTTATATTTAAGGGACGTCAGCATTGCTTTCAGCATTCTGGATCTTAATTCATCTCTTAAAGGCAGATCCACATAAAGCACGGAGCGATCCATTACACTCAGCATAATTTTAGCCTCACGGGCTGAAATAACCTGCTCTGCTGCGAGTCTCATAATAATATCTTCTGCAGAAGCCTGCGGTATCCGGTCACCTGCAAGGTCTAAAATTTGATCCAGAAGGTGGGCATCATCGTTTGATTGAACTTTGATAATGCGAATGTAGCCGCCTCCGCCCCGCTTGCTTTCCACCACATAACCCCGTTCAGCCGTGAATCGTGTATTAATAACATAGTTAATTTGAGAGGGTACACACTGGAACTTATCGGCAATCTCGCTTCTCTTCAGCTCGACGATCTCTTCTTCACTCATATCGAGAACCTGCTTCAAATACTGCTCGATAATATCCGAAATGTTTCTCATCAAGCCTCCTCCTCACTTGACTTTGACTATATTTGACTAATATAAATATATGACTTTCCTGCTTTTTTTTCAACTATTTCATTTGAGGAGCATCCCGTTATGAATCTCAATCATTCCTTTTCGAGCCAGCCGGTTCTCTTTCAGCAGGGCCGCAATCGTATATGCTCATTTTATACACGGCCAAGTTTTTGTGATCATCACCCTGTTCTATTCCAGATGACTTTCTTTGCGTTTACCTTTCTATTCATCATTTCCCTTTCCTGCTTTTTATTAAAACCCTATTGCACCTAATTCACCTTATGAAAATATCATTCCAGGCAAAATAGCAGGCGGCACCAATTCTCCCCTTCCCAGTTCCTGTCACATCACGCCAGCTGTTAAAACGATGCTGTAGCCTGGAAGAATCAAATTGACTGCCATGTACTTACACCAATAAATAAATGAGTGCGAAAACTTTCTGGTGCCCTGTTACATTGCTTTCTGTGCTGAAGCGGTGGAAATAACAGCCGTAAAATCATTCTGTCCATGATCATTCTTCAAATAGGATAATATCCATCATGTTCTCCATTAATCATCAGCTTCAAACTTTCAATACGAAAAATCATTCCAATGTCACACTGTTTTTTGCGGAAACTCTATAACCTTAAGAACGATGCGATTGGGGTTTGCTGCTAAGGTTTTATACTGGAGATCCGGATACGGTGCGAGGTTTTTGGAATTCCGCGGATGAAGACATGTACGTAAGGGGGCTGATTTTCGGAGGGAGATGGACAGGGAGGGTATAACTGCGGATCAGGGTTTTTCTTTGATTTCTAACAGCCCATTTTGCGCATTTCGAGATAAAATCAATTGGACCTGATCAGTTTGGTGCCTTATAACAGCAGCTGGCATGCTATGACAAAACAAGTATCGGCTTTTTTTAGATATCGACGATTATTTCGATTTATCGACGATTATTTCGATTTATCGACGATTTTTTGGGATATATCGGCGGTTTTTAAAATATATCGACGAAAAGGAGACTGATATCGATTTTTCGGGAGGATTTGACGCATCGAGCTACCAGTTGAGTAAACAGTTATTCCATTCGCAGGGGATTTATTATCGAAACAGGCCGATTTATTATCGAAAATCTTCATATATTCTCGAAAATGCCCCATTTATTATCGAAACCCTAAAAATCGACATGATCAGCAGCAGGATTACGGTCTAACCGTATCGAGTATTCGCCTTACCGCATCCTTCTCCTATCCCAGGGGTATCCTTTAAAAAGCCCACAAAGACCAACCCGAATCGAGTATCCATTGTATCTTCCGCACCGAAACACAAAAAAGGCCCGCCCCAAGGGGCAAGCCTTTTTTTTCTTGTACCTGGCAATGTCCTACTCTCACAGGGGGAAACCCCCAACTACCATCGGCGCTAAAGAGCTTAACTTCCGTGTTCGGTATGGGAACGGGTGTGACCTCTTTGCCATAATTACCAGATATAAGGTTGAAAGATTGCTCTTTCAAAACTAGATAACGATGTGCTTCACGAGTATTAGAAGCCTTACTTGAATAAAGGTTAAGTCCTCGACCGATTAGTATTCGTCAGCTGCACGTGTCGCCACGCTTCCACCTCGAACCTATCAACCTGATCATCTTTCAGGGGTCTTACTCAAATGATGGGAAATCTCATCTTGAGGGGGGCTTCATGCTTAGATGCTTTCAGCACTTATCCCGTCCGCACATAGCTACCCAGCGATGCCTTTGGCAAGACAACTGGTACACCAGCGGTGCGTCCATCCCGGTCCTCTCGTACTAAGGACAGCTCCTCTCAAATTTCCTGCGCCCGCGACGGATAGGGACCGAACTGTCTCACGACGTTCTGAACCCAGCTCGCGTACCGCTTTAATGGGCGAACAGCCCAACCCTTGGGACCGACTACAGCCCCAGGATGCGATGAGCCGACATCGAGGTGCCAAACCTCCCCGTCGATGTGGACTCTTGGGGGAGATAAGCCTGTTATCCCCGGGGTAGCTTTTATCCGTTGAGCGATGGCCCTTCCATGCGGAACCACCGGATCACTAAGCCCGACTTTCGTCCCTGCTCGACTTGTAGGTCTCGCAGTCAAGCTCCCTTGTGCCTTTACACTCTGCGAATGATTTCCAACCATTCTGAGGGAACCTTTGGGCGCCTCCGTTACATTTTAGGAGGCGACCGCCCCAGTCAAACTGCCCGCCTGACACTGTCTCCCGGCCCGATCAGGGCCGCGGGTTAGAAGTTCAACACAGCCAGGGTAGTATCCCACCGATGCCTCCACCGAAGCTGGCGCTCCGGTTTCCAAGGCTCCTACCTATCCTGTACAAGCTGTGCCAAAATTCAATATCAGGCTGCAGTAAAGCTCCACGGGGTCTTTCCGTCCTGTCGCGGGTAACCTGCATCTTCACAGGTACTATAATTTCACCGAGTCTCTCGTTGAGACAGTGCCCAGATCGTTACGCCTTTCGTGCGGGTCGGAACTTACCCGACAAGGAATTTCGCTACCTTAGGACCGTTATAGTTACGGCCGCCGTTTACTGGGGCTTCAATTCAAAGCTTCGCTTGCGCTAACCTCTCCTCTTAACCTTCCAGCACCGGGCAGGCGTCAGCCCCTATACTTCGCCTTGCGGCTTCGCAGAGACCTGTGTTTTTGCTAAACAGTCGCCTGGGCCTATTCACTGCGGCTCTTCAAGGCTATTCACCCTAAAGAGCACCCCTTCTCCCGAAGTTACGGGGTCATTTTGCCGAGTTCCTTAACGAGAGTTCTCTCGATCACCTTAGGATTCTCTCCTCGCCTACCTGTGTCGGTTTGCGGTACGGGCACCATTTTCCTCGCTAGAAGCTTTTCTAGGCAGTGTGGAATCAGGAACTTCGGTACTTAATTTCCCTCGCCATCACAGCTCAGCCTTAACCAAGGGACGGATTTGCCTATCCCTTGAGCCTACCTGCTTGGACGCGCATATCCAACAGCGCGCTTACCCTATCCTCCTGCGTCCCTCCATTGCTCAAACGGAAAAGAGGTGGTACAGGAATCTCAACCTGTTGTCCATCGCCTACGCCTTTCGGCCTCGGCTTAGGTCCCGACTAACCCTGAGCGGACGAGCCTTCCTCAGGAAACCTTAGGCATTCGGTGGAGGGGATTCTCACCCCTCTTTCGCTACTCATACCGGCATTCTCACTTCTAAGCGCTCCACCAGTCCTTCCGGTCTGGCTTCACAGCCCTTAGAACGCTCTCCTACCACTGTTCTGAAAGAACAGTCCACAGCTTCGGTGATCCGTTTAGCCCCGGTACATTTTCGGCGCAGGGTCACTCGACCAGTGAGCTATTACGCACTCTTTAAATGGTGGCTGCTTCTAAGCCAACATCCTGGTTGTCTAAGCAACCCCACATCCTTTTCCACTTAACGGATACTTGGGGACCTTAGCTGGTGGTCTGGGCTGTTTCCCTTTTGACTACGGATCTTATCACTCGCAGTCTGACTCCCATAGATAAGTCTTTGGCATTCGGAGTTTGACTGAATTCGGTAACCCGATGAGGGCCCCTAGTCCAATCAGTGCTCTACCTCCAAGACTCTTGCTATGAGGCTAGCCCTAAAGCTATTTCGGAGAGAACCAGCTATCTCCAGGTTCGATTGGAATTTCTCCGCTACCCACACCTCATCCCCGCACTTTTCAACGTGCGTGGGTTCGGGCCTCCATTCAGTGTTACCTGAACTTCACCCTGGACATGGGTAGATCACCTGGTTTCGGGTCTACGACCACGTACTCATTCGCCCTATTCAGACTCGCTTTCGCTGCGGCTCCGTCTCTTCAACTTAACCTTGCACGTAATCGTAACTCGCCGGTTCATTCTACAAAAGGCACGCCATCACCCGTTAACGGGCTCTGACTACTTGTAGGCACACGGTTTCAGGATCTGTTTCACTCCCCTTCCGGGGTGCTTTTCACCTTTCCCTCACGGTACTGGTTCACTATCGGTCACTAGGGAGTATTTAGCCTTGGGAGATGGTCCTCCCGGATTCCGACGGGATTTCTCGTGTCCCGCCGTACTCAGGATCCACTCAGGAGGGAACGAAGTTTCGATTACAGGGCTGTTACCTTCTCTGGCGGGCCTTTCCAGACCGCTTCGCCTACCCCGTTCCTTTGTAACTCCGTGTTGAGTGTCCTACAACCCCAGAAGGCAAGCCTTCTGGTTTGGGCTGATCCCGTTTCGCTCGCCGCTACTCAGGGAATCGCATTTGCTTTCTCTTCCTCCGGGTACTTAGATGTTTCAGTTCCCCGGGTATGCCTTCCAGACTCTATGTATTCAAGTCAGGATGCTGCTCCATTACGAGCAGCGGGTTTCCCCATTCGGAAATCTCCGGATCAACGCTTACTTACAGCTCCCCGAAGCATATCGGTGTTCGTACCGTCCTTCATCGGCTCCTAGTGCCAAGGCATCCACCGTGCGCCCTTTCTAACTTAACCTGATAACGGAGTTATCTTCGTTAGAAGCTGAAAACAGATGTCTTCAGACTTTTCATTTCATTCTGCGATAGACGCAGAAGAAAATCGTAAGGTTCTTTCTTACTCGTGTGAATGTTTGACATTCATATCGTTATCTAGTTTTCAAAGAACAAGTTAAGAGAGAATGATCTCTCAAAACTAAACAAATTCGAAGTGCGTCCGTTAATCGCTGCACCGCATGGGTGCTGATAATTCTTCCTTAGAAAGGAGGTGATCCAGCCGCACCTTCCGATACGGCTACCTTGTTACGACTTCACCCCAATCATCTGCCCCACCTTAGGCGGCTGGCTCCCTTACGGGTTACCCCACCGACTTCGGGTGTTGCAAACTCTCGTGGTGTGACGGGCGGTGTGTACAAGGCCCGGGAACGTATTCACCGCGGCATGCTGATCCGCGATTACTAGCGATTCCGGCTTCATGCAGGCGAGTTGCAGCCTGCAATCCGAACTGAGAATGGTTTTATGGGATTCGCTGAACCTCGCGGTTTCGCTGCCCTTTGTACCATCCATTGTAGCACGTGTGTAGCCCAGGTCATAAGGGGCATGATGATTTGACGTCATCCCCACCTTCCTCCGGTTTGTCACCGGCAGTCACCTTAGAGTGCCCAACTGAATGCTGGCAACTAAGATCAAGGGTTGCGCTCGTTGCGGGACTTAACCCAACATCTCACGACACGAGCTGACGACAACCATGCACCACCTGTCACTCTGTCCCCCGAAGGGGAACCTTCTATCTCTAGAAGTGGCAGAGGATGTCAAGACCTGGTAAGGTTCTTCGCGTTGCTTCGAATTAAACCACATGCTCCACCGCTTGTGCGGGCCCCCGTCAATTCCTTTGAGTTTCAGTCTTGCGACCGTACTCCCCAGGCGGAGTGCTTAATGCGTTAGCTGCAGCACTAAAGGGCGGAAACCCTCTAACACTTAGCACTCATCGTTTACGGCGTGGACTACCAGGGTATCTAATCCTGTTCGCTCCCCACGCTTTCGCGCCTCAGCGTCAGTTACAGACCAGAGAGTCGCCTTCGCCACTGGTGTTCCTCCACATCTCTACGCATTTCACCGCTACACGTGGAATTCCACTCTCCTCTTCTGCACTCAAGTCCTCCAGTTTCCAATGACCCTCCCCGGTTGAGCCGGGGGCTTTCACATCAGACTTAAAAGACCGCCTGCGCGCGCTTTACGCCCAATAATTCCGGACAACGCTTGCCACCTACGTATTACCGCGGCTGCTGGCACGTAGTTAGCCGTGGCTTTCTGGTTAGGTACCGTCAAGGCGCGGGCAGTGACTCCCGCACTTGTTCTTCCCTAACAACAGAGCTTTACGATCCGAAAACCTTCATCACTCACGCGGCGTTGCTCCGTCAGACTTTCGTCCATTGCGGAAGATTCCCTACTGCTGCCTCCCGTAGGAGTCTGGGCCGTGTCTCAGTCCCAGTGTGGCCGATCACCCTCTCAGGTCGGCTACGCATCGTCGCCTTGGTGAGCCATTACCTCACCAACTAGCTAATGCGCCGCGGGCCCATCTGTAAGTGACAGCATAACCGTCTTTCAATTCCGAACCATGCGGTTCGAAAGGTTATCCGGTATTAGCTCCGGTTTCCCGGAGTTATCCCAGTCTTACAGGCAGGTTGCCCACGTGTTACTCACCCGTCCGCCGCTGATCTCCGAAGAGATCCGCTCGACTTGCATGTATTAGGCACGCCGCCAGCGTTCGTCCTGAGCCAGGATCAAACTCTCCAAAAAGTAGTTTGACTAGCTCTTGTTTGTTGCTCTAGAATTAACGTTGGCACTTCGATTTGTTTAGTTTTCAAAGATCATATATTGGTGGAGCCTAGCGGGATCGAACCGCTGACCTCCTGCGTGCAAGGCAGGCGCTCTCCCAGCTGAGCTAAGGCCCCAATGTATAGATGGTCGGGAAGACAGGATTCGAACCTGCGACCCCTTGGTCCCAAACCAAGTGCTCTACCAAGCTGAGCTACTTCCCGAACCTTAATTGAGTATAATAAAATTATGGCGCGCCCGAGAGGAGTCGAACCCCTAACCTTTTGATCCGTAGTCAAACGCTCTATCCAATTGAGCTACGGGCGCATATTAAGTTCTCTCAAGTGCCGAGGACCGGGATCGAACCGGTACGGTAGTCACCTACCGCAGGATTTTAAGTCCTGTGCGTCTGCCAATTCCGCCACCCCGGCGTTATGGGATTGGAGCGGAAGACGGGATTCGAACCCGCGACCCCCACCTTGGCAAGGTGGTGTTCTACCACTGAACTACTTCCGCAAAATTAAGATGCGGGTGAAGGGAGTCGAACCCCCACGCCCGAAGGCGCTAGATCCTAAGTCTAGTGCGTCTGCCAGTTCCGCCACACCCGCATATTAAATTAAATGGTGAGCCATGAAGGACTCGAACCTTCGACCCTCTGATTAAAAGTCAGATGCTCTACCGACTGAGCTAATGGCTCTTTGTTGAATTCCCTTGAGCATACGGCCAAAGAAAATGGTGCCGGCAAGAGGACTTGAACCCCCAACCTACTGATTACAAGTCAGTTGCTCTACCAATTGAGCTACACCGGCAAGTGGTGGAGGATGACGGGATCGAACCGCCGACCCTCTGCTTGTAAGGCAGATGCTCTCCCAGCTGAGCTAATCCTCCGAAGTTAAAGCTGTCAAAGCTTTAACACATATGTATACGCCTGGCGGCGTCCTACTCTCACAGGGGGAAACCCCCAACTACCATCGGCGCTAAAGAGCTTAACTTCCGTGTTCGGTATGGGAACGGGTGTGACCTCTTTGCCATAGTCACCAGACATATTTCTTAAAAAAGCGACAAGATTTATTATACCTCTTTTCCGAAGAAAAGCAAGATATTTTTTTATCTTTTTTTGCTCTTTCAAAACTAGATAACGATGTGCTTCACGAGTAATGGAAGCCTTACTTGAATAAAGGTTAAGTCCTCGACCGATTAGTATTCGTCAGCTGCACGTGTCGCCACGCTTCCACCTCGAACCTATCAACCTGATCATCTTTCAGGGGTCTTACTCAAATGATGGGAAATCTCATCTTGAGGGGGGCTTCATGCTTAGATGCTTTCAGCACTTATCCCGTCCGCACATAGCTACCCAGCGATGCCTTTGGCAAGACAACTGGTACACCAGCGGTGCGTCCATCCCGGTCCTCTCGTACTAAGGACAGCTCCTCTCAAATTTCCTGCGCCCGCGACGGATAGGGACCGAACTGTCTCACGACGTTCTGAACCCAGCTCGCGTACCGCTTTAATGGGCGAACAGCCCAACCCTTGGGACCGACTACAGCCCCAGGATGCGATGAGCCGACATCGAGGTGCCAAACCTCCCCGTCGATGTGGACTCTTGGGGGAGATAAGCCTGTTATCCCCGGGGTAGCTTTTATCCGTTGAGCGATGGCCCTTCCATGCGGAACCACCGGATCACTAAGCCCGACTTTCGTCCCTGCTCGACTTGTAGGTCTCGCAGTCAAGCTCCCTTGTGCCTTTACACTCTGCGAATGATTTCCAACCATTCTGAGGGAACCTTTGGGCGCCTCCGTTACATTTTAGGAGGCGACCGCCCCAGTCAAACTGCCCGCCTGACACTGTCTCCCGGCCCGATCAGGGCCGCGGGTTAGAAGTTCAACACAGCCAGGGTAGTATCCCACCGATGCCTCCACCGAAGCTGGCGCTCCGGTTTCCAAGGCTCCTACCTATCCTGTACAAGCTGTGCCAAAATTCAATATCAGGCTGCAGTAAAGCTCCACGGGGTCTTTCCGTCCTGTCGCGGGTAACCTGCATCTTCACAGGTACTATAATTTCACCGAGTCTCTCGTTGAGACAGTGCCCAGATCGTTACGCCTTTCGTGCGGGTCGGAACTTACCCGACAAGGAATTTCGCTACCTTAGGACCGTTATAGTTACGGCCGCCGTTTACTGGGGCTTCAATTCAAAGCTTCGCTTGCGCTAACCTCTCCTCTTAACCTTCCAGCACCGGGCAGGCGTCAGCCCCTATACTTCGCCTTGCGGCTTCGCAGAGACCTGTGTTTTTGCTAAACAGTCGCCTGGGCCTATTCACTGCGGCTCTTCAAGGCTATTCACCCTAAAGAGCACCCCTTCTCCCGAAGTTACGGGGTCATTTTGCCGAGTTCCTTAACGAGAGTTCTCTCGATCACCTTAGGATTCTCTCCTCGCCTACCTGTGTCGGTTTGCGGTACGGGCACCATTTTCCTCGCTAGAAGCTTTTCTAGGCAGTGTGGAATCAGGAACTTCGGTACTTCATTTCCCTCGCCATCACAGCTCAGCCTTAACCAAGGGACGGATTTGCCTATCCCTTGAGCCTACCTGCTTGGACGCGCATATCCAACAGCGCGCTTACCCTATCCTCCTGCGTCCCTCCATTGCTCAAACGGAAAAGAGGTGGTACAGGAATCTCAACCTGTTGTCCATCGCCTACGCCTTTCGGCCTCGGCTTAGGTCCCGACTAACCCTGAGCGGACGAGCCTTCCTCAGGAAACCTTAGGCATTCGGTGGAGGGGATTCTCACCCCTCTTTCGCTACTCATACCGGCATTCTCACTTCTAAGCGCTCCACCAGTCCTTCCGGTCTGGCTTCACAGCCCTTAGAACGCTCTCCTACCACTGTTCTGAAAGAACAGTCCACAGCTTCGGTGATCCGTTTAGCCCCGGTACATTTTCGGCGCAGGGTCACTCGACCAGTGAGCTATTACGCACTCTTTAAATGGTGGCTGCTTCTAAGCCAACATCCTGGTTGTCTAAGCAACCCCACATCCTTTTCCACTTAACGGATACTTGGGGACCTTAGCTGGTGGTCTGGGCTGTTTCCCTTTTGACTACGGATCTTATCACTCGCAGTCTGACTCCCATAGATAAGTCTTTGGCATTCGGAGTTTGACTGAATTCGGTAACCCGATGAGGGCCCCTAGTCCAATCAGTGCTCTACCTCCAAGACTCTTGCTATGAGGCTAGCCCTAAAGCTATTTCGGAGAGAACCAGCTATCTCCAGGTTCGATTGGAATTTCTCCGCTACCCACACCTCATCCCCGCACTTTTCAACGTGCGTGGGTTCGGGCCTCCATTCAGTGTTACCTGAACTTCACCCTGGACATGGGTAGATCACCTGGTTTCGGGTCTACGACCACGTACTCATTCGCCCTATTCAGACTCGCTTTCGCTGCGGCTCCGTCTCTTCAACTTAACCTTGCACGTAATCGTAACTCGCCGGTTCATTCTACAAAAGGCACGCCATCACCCGTTAACGGGCTCTGACTACTTGTAGGCACACGGTTTCAGGATCTGTTTCACTCCCCTTCCGGGGTGCTTTTCACCTTTCCCTCACGGTACTGGTTCACTATCGGTCACTAGGGAGTATTTAGCCTTGGGAGATGGTCCTCCCGGATTCCGACGGGATTTCTCGTGTCCCGCCGTACTCAGGATCCACTCAGGAGGGAACGAAGTTTCGATTACAGGGCTGTTACCTTCTCTGGCGGGCCTTTCCAGACCGCTTCGCCTACCCCGTTCCTTTGTAACTCCGTGTTGAGTGTCCTACAACCCCAGAAGGCAAGCCTTCTGGTTTGGGCTGATCCCGTTTCGCTCGCCGCTACTCAGGGAATCGCATTTGCTTTCTCTTCCTCCGGGTACTTAGATGTTTCAGTTCCCCGGGTATGCCTTCCAGACTCTATGTATTCAAGTCAGGATGCTGCTCCATTACGAGCAGCGGGTTTCCCCATTCGGAAATCTCCGGATCAACGCTTACTTACAGCTCCCCGAAGCATATCGGTGTTCGTACCGTCCTTCATCGGCTCCTAGTGCCAAGGCATCCACCGTGCGCCCTTTCTAACTTAACCTGATAACGGAGTTATCTTCGTTAGAAGCTGAAAACAGATGTCTTCAGACTTTTCATTTCATTCTGCGATAGACGCAGAAGAAAATCGTAAGGTTCTTTCTTACTCGTGTGAATGTTTGACATTCATATCGTTATCTAGTTTTCAAAGAACAAGTTAAGAGAGAATGATCTCTCAAAACTAAACAAATTCGAAGTGCGTCCGTTAATCGCTGCACCGCATGGGTGCTGATAATTCTTCCTTAGAAAGGAGGTGATCCAGCCGCACCTTCCGATACGGCTACCTTGTTACGACTTCACCCCAATCATCTGCCCCACCTTAGGCGGCTGGCTCCCTTACGGGTTACCCCACCGACTTCGGGTGTTGCAAACTCTCGTGGTGTGACGGGCGGTGTGTACAAGGCCCGGGAACGTATTCACCGCGGCATGCTGATCCGCGATTACTAGCGATTCCGGCTTCATGCAGGCGAGTTGCAGCCTGCAATCCGAACTGAGAATGGTTTTATGGGATTCGCTGAACCTCGCGGTTTCGCTGCCCTTTGTACCATCCATTGTAGCACGTGTGTAGCCCAGGTCATAAGGGGCATGATGATTTGACGTCATCCCCACCTTCCTCCGGTTTGTCACCGGCAGTCACCTTAGAGTGCCCAACTGAATGCTGGCAACTAAGATCAAGGGTTGCGCTCGTTGCGGGACTTAACCCAACATCTCACGACACGAGCTGACGACAACCATGCACCACCTGTCACTCTGTCCCCCGAAGGGGAACCTTCTATCTCTAGAAGTGGCAGAGGATGTCAAGACCTGGTAAGGTTCTTCGCGTTGCTTCGAATTAAACCACATGCTCCACCGCTTGTGCGGGCCCCCGTCAATTCCTTTGAGTTTCAGTCTTGCGACCGTACTCCCCAGGCGGAGTGCTTAATGCGTTAGCTGCAGCACTAAAGGGCGGAAACCCTCTAACACTTAGCACTCATCGTTTACGGCGTGGACTACCAGGGTATCTAATCCTGTTCGCTCCCCACGCTTTCGCGCCTCAGCGTCAGTTACAGACCAGAGAGTCGCCTTCGCCACTGGTGTTCCTCCACATCTCTACGCATTTCACCGCTACACGTGGAATTCCACTCTCCTCTTCTGCACTCAAGTCCTCCAGTTTCCAATGACCCTCCCCGGTTGAGCCGGGGGCTTTCACATCAGACTTAAAAGACCGCCTGCGCGCGCTTTACGCCCAATAATTCCGGACAACGCTTGCCACCTACGTATTACCGCGGCTGCTGGCACGTAGTTAGCCGTGGCTTTCTGGTTAGGTACCGTCAAGGCGCGGGCAGTGACTCCCGCACTTGTTCTTCCCTAACAACAGAGCTTTACGATCCGAAAACCTTCATCACTCACGCGGCGTTGCTCCGTCAGACTTTCGTCCATTGCGGAAGATTCCCTACTGCTGCCTCCCGTAGGAGTCTGGGCCGTGTCTCAGTCCCAGTGTGGCCGATCACCCTCTCAGGTCGGCTACGCATCGTCGCCTTGGTGAGCCATTACCTCACCAACTAGCTAATGCGCCGCGGGCCCATCTGTAAGTGACAGCATAACCGTCTTTCAATTCCGAACCATGCGGTTCGAAAGGTTATCCGGTATTAGCTCCGGTTTCCCGGAGTTATCCCAGTCTTACAGGCAGGTTGCCCACGTGTTACTCACCCGTCCGCCGCTGATCTCCGAAGAGATCCGCTCGACTTGCATGTATTAGGCACGCCGCCAGCGTTCGTCCTGAGCCAGGATCAAACTCTCCAAAAAGTAGTTTGACTAGCTCTTGTTTGTTACTCTAGAATTAACGTTGGCACTTCGATTTGTTTAGTTTTCAAAGATCATCTTGTAAAAGTGAAGCTTTATCATAATACCATCTAGCTTCTAGGCTGTCAATAACTTTTTTAAGTTATTTTCTGCTTCGCAACTGCTTTTTGCAGCAACGAATATTAATATACCACCCCGGACAGCCCAGCGCAATAGTTTTTTAAAAAAAGTTCTGTTAAACTTGGCTGTTGATTTCCTCTGCAGGCTCTGGCTTTCCGCAAAGCGGCGGTGAGTCTCCCCGCCGCTTTGCGCCTGGGGGCTCACCGCCCGCTGCTCCCGCAGGAGTCTCACGCCTCCCACTCCAATCAACAGATGTTAAAAATCAACATCAGGCTTTAACAAAGCTTAAAATCGAGTAGGAGGGGGTGACTAACCCCCGACCTCTCACACCACCGTACGTACCGTTCGGTATACGGCGGTTTCAATTAAGTCGAACGCAAAGTTTCATATCTTCTAAGCAAGCTTTTGAGACCTTGATTTGACCAGTAGTGGTTGTCAAGGGCTCTATCTAGTATTGGGCTTTTAGCGATACGCCAATAACCCAGCCTAGTATTTGCCCATTCCCATGCCTTATTAGGTTTGATGCCTAACTTCGTTAAGTTTCTCTGTTTTGTTTTACCTTTCTTCCATTCTTTCCATCGAATCATCCGCAATCTTCTTCGAATCCATCCATCTAACTTGGCTAGAACCGAGGGGGTATCGGCTAGTTGATAATATCCCAGCCAACCCACCAGGTAACGGTTTAGCTTCTCCAACCTGTCTTTCATACTGATAGACCACTTTCTCGATGTAATTTCTTTTATTCTCTGTTTGAAACGTTGAATACTCTGTCCAGAGATTCGGATTTTGGGTTCCTTTCGATGAGCGGTGAAAGTAAAACCAAGAAACTTACGTTTCCATGGTCGGTCTACTGCACTTTTCTCAAGATTAACTTTTAGTTTGAGCTTCCTCTCGATGAAAGTTGTGATACTTTCCATGACTCGTTCTCCTGCTCTCTTCGAACGAACGTAGATATTACAATCATCCGCGTAACGGACGAACCGGAGTCCTCTTTTCTCAAGCTCCTTATCAAGTTCATCTAAAACGATGTTTGATAAGAGGGGGCTTAGTGGCCCCCCTTGAGGAGTACCTTCTGTATTAGGACTGACAAGTCCTTTTTCCATGACCCCTGACTGTAGATACCTGCGTATTAGTTGGAGAACCTTTGGATCGTTTATACGGTTGCTTAATATCCTCATAAGACGGTCATGATTCACTTTGTCGAAGAATTTCTCCAAGTCGATGTCCACAACCCATCTATACCCTTCTTTGATATAGCGTTTTGCTTGTCGGACTGCATCATGGCCACGCTTATTAGGTCTAAAACCGTAACTTTGATTGGAGAACGTCGGGTCAAACTTCTTGTTGAGTACTTGCGCAATAGCCTGCTGGATGAAACGATCTATCACTGTCGGAATTCCTAGCTTCCTTACTCCGCCGTTCGGTTTCGGGATTTCGACTCGACGGACAGGTTGGGGAACGTAGGTCCCCGTCATCAGTTCGGTTCTTAAAGGAGTCCAGTGTTCCATGAGATGAGATCGTAGGGTTTGTACGCTCATCCCATCTACACCATGGCTTCCTTTGTTTCGTTCCACTCTTTCGAGTGCACTCGTAACGTTCTGATAGGATAAGATTTGTTCCATCATAGACTTCAAACTCCTACGTGAATCAGTCATTCTTCTTGTGTGGGGATGCTTTCAGCCCTTCTAGTGTCCCTCGTGGATTCACCACTACCTCCATTAGGAAGGATCATGTTTCTGCTTCATTAAGCAACTCGTACGCCAAGCGCTGATTCTTCTAAATTGATTCAGTCCTTCCCAGCGGTTCTAGATACCACTGGTACTATGACTTCTGCTGACTTCTGGCTGTTCAGCTATTTATCACTAAATAGGTTACCGAGTGTGCTCGGCATTCCAGCCAGACCTCCCTGGGTAAGAATGCAATCTTTCCCTCCACCTATCTGCTTCATTTACCTAATATCGCCTTCGACAGAATGGACTTTGTTTTGTTTTGCAAACTCATCCAACGATACATAAGCCTCGTATGAAGTTCGTGTTCCTCAGACCGGAGGTTTGCCGCTCGCTTCCTTCAGATTCCACGTCACCATGGACACCCTTGCGTTAAGCTAACTGCTACTTCTGCCTTCGCAGTTCGGGACTCCCACCCTATAGATTACACCCATGCCAGGCGCACAAAAGAAAAAGAAAGCCGGATTTTTTTAATCCGGCTTTCTTTCTTTTCATTAGCGGTGTCTCATTTGAGGGAATAAAAGAACGTCACGGATAGAAGCTGAATTTGTCAGCAGCATAACAATACGGTCGATCCCGATTCCAAGCCCGCCTGTAGGAGGCATACCATATTCAAGTGCCTCGATGAAATCTTCATCCATCATATGAGCTTCGTCATTTCCTTGCTCACGCTCTTTCAGCTGGCCTTCAAAGCGCTCTTTCTGATCGATTGGATCATTGAGCTCAGTAAATGCGTTCGCATGCTCACGGGCTACAATAAACAATTCAAAACGGTCTGTGAAACGCGGGTCCTCATCGTTTTTCTTGGCAAGCGGCGAGATTTCAACAGGGTGCCCATAAATAAATGTAGGCTGAATAAGAGTTTCCTCCACTTTTTGCTCAAAGAATTCGTTGATGATGTGTCCAACCGTCATATGAGCTGTTACGTCTACTCCATGCTCTGCAGCAAGAGCTTTTGCTTCCTCCACGGTCATCTCTTTCCAGAAGTCCGCACCTGTAGCTTCTTTGATAGCATCTACCATATGAAGTCTTGTCCATTCCGGTTCAAGATTTACTTCGTGGTCCCCATATTTCACGACAGTGGTGCCCAATACATCTTTCGCAATATGAGCAATAAGGTTCTCTGTGAGCTTCATAATATCGTTATAATCAGCATACGCCTCATACAACTCAATCATCGTGAATTCAGGATTATGGCGGGTAGAGATCCCTTCATTGCGGAATACGCGGCCGATTTCATATACCTTTTCAAGTCCGCCTACAATCAGACGCTTTAAGTGAAGCTCAATGGCAATTCTCATATAGAGCGGCATATCCAGTGCATTGTGATGAGTGATGAACGGACGTGCAGACGCTCCGCCCGGGATTGAATGCATAGTAGGCGTTTCTACTTCCAAATAGCCATGGTCATCCAAGTACCGGCGCATAGATTGAATAATTTTGCTCCGTGCGATAAATGTCTGTTTGCTTTCAGGATTCATAATCAGATCCAGATAACGCTGGCGATAGCGCTGCTCAATGTCTTTCAGTCCATGGTATTTATCAGGAAGAGGACGCAAAGATTTTGTTAACAGCTCAAAAGAAGTTGCTTTAACGGAAAGCTCTCCCACTTTTGTTTTAAACATAACCCCTGTAATTCCAACGATATCTCCAAGGTCTGCCGTATTGAACAGTTCGTATTGCTCTTCCCCGACTGCATCAAGGCGAACGTAGATCTGGATTTGTCCCTGAAGATCCTGCACATGGGCAAATCCCGCTTTGCCTTTGCCGCGTTTTGTCATAATACGTCCTGCAATCGTTACGCGGTGTTCGTTTTGTTCCAATTCTTCTTTCGTTACTTGTTCGAATTGCGCAAGGAGACCAGCTGTTTGATGAGTAGCATCAAAGCGTTTTCCAAAAGGGTCCAGCCCTTTTTCTCTCAATGTATGTAGTTTTTCCCGTCTTACCTGCAGCTGGTCGTTTAATTCTTCCTGATTCATTTCTTGTTCACTCACGGAATCTTCATCTCCTATTCTTCTTTTATAAAAGGAAGGCCGCTAACAGACCGGCCCGCCTGCTTGTTCATACAGCTTCTGCGCTGTGATCCTGCCTTGCTTCTGCTTCTTCAGTAAATTCATCAACCAATGTTACAAAATCAGCTCTTGTTTCACAAGCATTGATCCCGTTCCGGACTTGGGCGTTGCCCCTGATGCCTTTCAGGTACCATGCTGCATGCTTGCGCATTTCGCGGACAGCTACATATTCACCTTTCAGTTCAATCAGGCGGTCCAGATGCAGCTTGCAGACTGACATTTTCTCTCTGGCTGATGGTTCTGCTGCGAGTTCACCTGTTTCAAGGTAATTAACTGTACGGTAAATCATCCAAGGATTTCCGAGCGCAGCCCGGCCAATCATAACAGCGTCCACCCCGGTTGTTTCAAGCATTCTCTTCGCATCCTGAGGCGTTTGTACGTCTCCGTTTCCGATCACCGGGATGTTAACAGACTCTTTTACCTGTTTAATAATATCCCAGTCTGCATGCCCTTCATACATTTGTACCCTGGTACGTCCGTGAACAGCCACAGCCTGTCCGCCAGCGCGTTCTACAGCTCGTGCATTCTCAATGGCATATATATGGTCGCTGTCCCAACCTGTTCTCATTTTGACCGTAACAGGCTTATCAACCGCATCGACGACAGCAGATACCATTTCATATATTTTATTCGGGTCAAGCAGCCATCTCGCACCTGCATCACACTTGGTAATCTTCGGTACAGGACAGCCCATATTAATATCGATGATGTCCGCTGTTGTATTTTTATCAACAAACTTCGCCGCTTCTACTAATGTGTCTTTCTCTCCTCCGAAAATCTGAAGGCTGAGCGGTTTTTCCCGCTCATCAATAAACAGCATACCCATTGTTCTTGCGTTGTTATAAAGAATTGCTTTATCACTGACCATTTCCGCGCATACAAGACCCGCACCGAACTCTTTGACCGTGAGGCGGAATGCAGCGTTGCAGACGCCCGCCATCGGAGCAAGCACAACACGGTTTTTCATTTGTATATCGCCTATTTTAAACACCCGTCCCTGCTCCTTTCCTTACTCTTTAGGTGACAGTTCCTCCACCGTTACATGAAGCGCCGCTGCGATTTCTTTAACAAACTCATGACTGGGCACCCGGTTTCCCCGCTCTACTTCGCCAAGAACCGACACCGAGATTCCAAGATCTTTTGCGAAACTCTCCTGGGTGTAGCCCTTCAGCTTTCGGTAGGCTCTAATCCGCCTTCCCCATTTCTCAGCTTCCATAGTCTGACCCCTTCTTTGTCTGATAATTGATCTATGATGACCGAAATCGGCTGACTCGCCGGTATTGAAACATGTGAATTGATTTCATAAAGAGGAATTAACACAAAAGCCCGTTCCTTCATCCGAGGGTGCGGGACAATTAACCGCTCTGTTTCAATATTTTCATGATTATACAATAAAATGTCAAGGTCTAAAGTCCGCGGCCCCCACCTGATTTTCCTCGTTCTTCCCAGACATTGTTCGATATGCTGAGTTTTATCAAGTAATTCATCCGGAGAGTATGAGGAAACAATTTCCACCGCCATATTTAAAAATGCACTTTGCTCAGTAAATCCAACCGGGTCGGTTTCATAGATGGAAGATTGTTTGATCACTTCAATGCCGGGGTCTTCATTCAGCAGCTTGATGGCATCCATTAAGTAGCTTTCCCGGTCTCCCATATTGGACCCGAGAGCAAGATAAACGGCTGCACTCATGACTGGATCCTGGTCAGCTCGACCGCTACATGGTCATAATGCCCGGGGATAGGAGGGTCCGGCTTAACTAATTTAATGGTGACAGACTGTACTTCCGGAAAAGCTGCCAGGACATCGGCTGCAATTTTTTCGGCAAGGGTTTCGACAAGCTTCTTCGGCTCCCCCTCAATAACGCGTTTGCAGATCTTATAAAGTTCCGCATAGTTCACCGTGTATTCCAGTTCGTCTGTTTGGCCTGCTTTTTTCAAATCCTTTTCTATCGTCAAATCGGCCCGGAACCTTTGGCCAAGCTTGTTTTCTTCTTTGTACACGCCATGATATCCGTAAAACTCCATTCCGGATACATAGATTTTATCCATGGGCATGACTCCCCTTCCCAATCATCGCATCCATCATTTTCGCCATTCTTGCTATTTCCTTCACATCATGTACGCGGACAATGGCGCAGCCCTTATGAATACCAAGGCAGACAGTCGCTCCTGTCCCTTCCATTCTTTCTTCAGGTGGCAAATCCAAAACCTTTCCAATAAAGGTTTTTCTGGAAGTCCCAAGGAGAACCGGATATCCGAGGCTTGTGAATGCCTCCATGTTTCCCATCACTTCCATATTGTCTTCAAAAGTTTTGGCAAAACCGATTCCCGGATCCAGAATGATTTTATCATTCTGAACTCCCGCAAGTTCCGCAATCGCTACACTCTCCATCAAGTCGGTGATCATATCAGGGATAAGCTGATCGTAATCCCGCTCCTTCCGGTTATGCATGAGAATGATCGGCGCGTCATATTCCGCTGCTGCAGCCGCAATATCCGGTTCCGCTTTTGCACCCCAAATATCATTTACAATGTGCGCACCTGCTTTAAGCGCTTCCCTTGCCACAGCCGCTTTGTATGTGTCAATCGAGATCGGTGCATCCACCTCTTTGGATAACCGCTCAATAACCGGAATGACCCGCTCCATCTCTTCTTCTTCAGAAACGAACACCGCACCCGGCCTTGTGGATTCCCCGCCGATATCAATGATATCCGCTCCTTGCCCGACTAGCGTTTTCGCACGGAGGACAGCCTGATCAAGTGTGTTAAACCTCCCCCCATCCGAAAACGAATCAGGTGTGACATTTAAAATGCCCATGATCAGTGTTTTTTCGTTGTAATTCAATGTATATCCGCGGCAATCCATTCCGGACTGCGCGGCTAATGTCGTTAGCCCCATCAAACCTCATCCTTTACAGCTCATCTCGTGACCAAAGAGCATGCCGGTATTTTGCATACTCTTCTTTTAGTTTCTGTGTAACGGCTCCATCCTTACCTGCAAAAGATTGGATATCAATTTTTGAAAATGGAATCACTTCCTGCACAGAATTGGTCATAAAGGCTTCCTCCGCTGAAAGCAGTTCATGCAGCGGAAAAAATCCTTCTTTATACGGCACATTCAATTTCCTGCATAAAGCGAGAACAAATTTCCGGGTGATGCCATCCAAAGCACCGGTTTCCGGTGCAGGAGTGAAGACCGTTCCATTTTTCACCCAGAACACGTTGGACACAATGCCTTCGCAAATATGGTCTTCTTTTGTCAAAAAGATCCCCTCTGTATCGGGCTTGCCGTACAGCTCTTTTTTAGCGAGAAAATTGTTCATGTAATGGCTCGACTTCATCCGGAATGCTCCTTCAGGTGTATTCCTTCTTAGTTGGAGCACCTGCCCCTGTTTTTGGTCAGCCGGGGAAGCAATCGGCCTTAAAAAACAGGAGATGACCGGTTCTTCATAAACCTGATCTGAAAACCCAGGACCTCCATTCCCTGCTGAAACGGTCAGCCTCACCGCTGCATCCCCATTCTTCATTTGGTTGGCAGCAAGCAATTCCTGAACCATGCCGTGTACTTGTTCTGCATTCAGAGACACCTTAATACCGAGCTCTGAAAGAGAAGCGTTAAGCCTGGCCAAGTGATCCGCCAATAAAAAAGAGTGGCCCTGGTAGGTGCGGAATGTTTCAAACACCCCAAGTCCGTACATATATCCATGGTCGAAGAGGGAAACGCTCGCCTCTTCGCCCTTTATCAGTTTGGAATTAAGAAACACGAACATTACGAGACGCTCTCTTCCGCTTTCTTGTATGTTTCAATAAAGTTCTTCAGTAAGGTTTTGCCTGCAGAAGTCATAATGGACTCAGGATGGAACTGAACTCCTTCAATCGGAAGCTCTTTATGGCGGATGGCCATAATTTCATCCTGGTCTGTTTTCGCGGAAACTGTGAAGCAGTCCGGGAGGGTTTCATTCTTCACAATAAGCGAATGGTACCGGGTAGCGAGAAATGGCGTTTCAATCCCGCTGAAAATTGTTTGGCCATCATGCTGGATCTCCGAAACTTTTCCATGCATAAGGCGTTCCGCTCTTATAACGTCTCCCCCGAATACCTGGGCAATCGACTGATGCCCTAAACATACACCGAAAATGGGTATGATTCCCGCAAATTCCCTTATAGCCTCCATACTGATGCCCGCTTCATTGGGGCTGCACGGACCTGGAGAAATCATTAAAAACTCTGGATTCAGCTCGCGAATCTCCTGAAGGGTGATCTCATCATTCCGCTTCACCACAAGATCTTCTCCGAGTTCTCCCAAATACTGTACCAGGTTGTACGTAAATGAATCGTAGTTATCAATCATTAAAATCACTCTGCTCACCTCGTCCTTTCATTAGCTCAGGGCTCTACTCTGCTCTGCCGCTTTTAAGACAGCGGCCGCCTTTTTCAGAGACTCTTTATACTCATAGTCCGGATTTGAATCAATGACGATTCCGGCCCCTGCCTGAATGTAGCCGGCACCATCCTTGGCAAAAAGAGTTCTGATAACTATATTCAACTCCAAATCGCCATTAAAATCAATCCATCCGATGGAACCCGTATAAATTCCTCTTCTTTTCGGCTCCAGTTCTTCAATGATCTCCATTGTCCGAACCTTTGGGGCGCCTGTAATGGTGCCACCCGGGAATACCGCGCGGATGATATCCGAAAAATTTTTTCCATCCTCTAATTCTCCCTGCACATTCGAAACAATGTGCATCACATGAGAGTATCTTTCAATGGCCATGAACTCATTTACTTCCACCGTCCCGTATTTCGAGACGCGTCCAAGGTCGTTTCTTTCGAGATCAACCAGCATAACGTGTTCGGCTCTTTCTTTCTCATTATCGATCAGTTCTTTTGCAAGCTGCATGTCTTCCTCATCATCACGGCCTCTTGACCTTGTTCCCGCTATTGGCCTTGTGCTGAGCAGCCTCCCGCTTTTCTTAACGAGAAGTTCCGGTGAACCGGATACGATTTGAAAATCAGGGGTCTCGAGGTAAGCCATATACGGAGAAGGATTGATTTCCTTCAGTCTTTCATAAATGTCCAATGGGTGGTTCTCAAGCTTCACTCCCTGCCTCATGGATAAATTCACCTGAAACACGTCTCCAGCTGCAATGTATTCTTTTATTTTTTGAACAGCATCCTTGAATTGCTCAGGAGTAAAATGCATTTTGACTTCTGCCTCTTTCAAGGGGTATACGGCACGATGGCCCCTTGAAACAGGATGAAGCCAGCGCTGTTCCCATTTTTCTAATTTAGTTCGGGCAAGCTCCGGTGCGCTTCGGTCTTCAAGGACGATGAAATAGATTTCATTCGTATGGTGGTCGAGAATCGCCGCCTCATGGAAGATCATCCATAAAAAATCCGGTGTATCCAAGTCATTTTCGCTATGTACAGGGAGTTTTTCAAAGTGGCGGACAGCATCGTAGCTAATAAAGCCGATTGCTCCGCTTTGAAAATCCGGGAGTTCCGGGTTTTTCTCAGCCGTAACCGATGACATCCACTGCTGAAGCCACTCAAGAGGATGCTCTGCGCAAAAGGTCCGGTGTTCCTCTCCTTCCACCATTTCAATTTCCCGGCCTTTAGCCGTAATGACCGTGTCTGGTCTGAGTCCTGCAATCGTATACCTTCCTCCGCGCCCGCTCTCAAGCAGAGCATGATAGGGTTCGCCTTCTGAAAGGATCTTATACGTTTGAAAAAAATCAGCCGTCCACTTCATTTTTTTATAAAAAGGATAGTAAGTCTTATTCGGCATGGTACACACTCCTACATGGCATATACCGATATTTTACTTGAATAGCCATTCCTCCTGCTACCTGTAAGTTTTCCCGCATAGCCTAATTGGAGTGCAGGGCACCGGTATAAGGAGACGGAGACAAAAAAAAAACAGTCCTGGGACTGTTTAAAAATGTTTCTTTTATTCAAATTGATAAAGCGGTGTGCTCAAATAGCGCTCTCCGTTACTCGGAATAATCGCAAGCACTTTTTTGCCTTTGCCAAGTTCCTTCGCTACTTTTAGCGCGGCATAAATAGCAGCCCCTGAAGAAATCCCTCCAAGTACGCCTTCACTTTTCGCAGCTAGCCTTGCGTATTCAAAAGCATCTTCATTTTTCACGCCGATGACTTCTTCATACAGTTCAGTATTTAAAATATCCGGAACAAATCCTGCTCCAATCCCCTGGATTTTATGAGGACCGGGCTTTCCTCCAGAAAGGACAGGAGAATCAGCAGGCTCTACCGCATAAATTTTGATTCCAGGAAAATGTTCTTTCAGCACTTCGCCGGCACCCGTAATGGTTCCGCCCGTTCCAATTCCTGCAATAAACGCGTCCAGCTGATCCATTTGACGGACAATTTCCGGTCCTGTTGTTAACCGGTGAACTTCTGGATTGGCGGCGTTCTTGAATTGCTGCGGCATAAAATAGCCATGCTCTTTGGAAAGCTCTTCCGCTTTGCGGATCGCGCCTCCCATTCCTTCCGCTCCTGGAGTGAGAACAAGCTCTGCACCGTAGGCACGAAGCAAGTTTCTGCGCTCCATACTCATTGTATCCGGCATGACAAGAATGGCATTAATTCCTTTAGCCGCTGCCACCATAGCCAGTCCGATTCCTGTATTTCCGCTTGTCGGTTCAATGAGTGTGTCTCCGGGCTTCAGGCTGCCGTTCTTTTCCGCAGCTTCAATCATCGCCAGCGCAATCCGGTCTTTTACACTGCTGCCGGGGTTCATAAATTCAAGCTTTAAATAAACATCTGCAGAATCGTCATCTACCATCTTGTTTAACTTTACAATGGGGGTTTCCCCAATCAATTCATGAATGGAATTTGCCACACGCATTTAAAAGCACCTCTATTCCGAGTATTTTTATTGGTTTTATTAAAAGTTACCAATCCAATTCGGAATTGTCAATCTTTTTGCCCATAAAACCATTCTGCCTTTGCTTCTTTCCATAGAGGCTTTACCGAAATCTCCCCTTGGATTTGCTCAAGAGCAAGCTGGCGTCTGATTTGTTCTTTTACATCATTGTATGAATACGTCCGCCCTTTTATTTTCTCTTCCAGAAATAAAACAGCATAGCCGTTCTTTATTTTAACGGGATGCTCACTGTACATCCCCGGTTTTAAAGAGGCTGCCTCTTTAAGATACTCTTCCGGAAATGACGGGTGGCCTTGAGAAAGGAAGCCGAGGTCTCCCTGTGTTTCTTCTGCTGAAGCATGCTCCTCAGCAAGTACTTGAAAACTGGAACCCTCTTTTAGTTCTTTGATGACTTCATCTGCCTGTTTTTTGCTTGATACTTTAATCTGAGAAAGATGATAGGCGTCTTTAAATGCGTATTGACCTTTATTTTCAAGATAGTAATTCTTCATTTCTTTTTCTGTGACATTCACATCTTTCGTTAAAAGCTCCTCCAGCAAAATGCTGTAGCGGATTTGCTTTCTCCACTCTTTCTCGGTTTCATGGCCTTCATTTTCCGTCGCATTGGCTGAGACTTTAAACATTTCAAGCTCCCGGTCGATGGCAGACTCTTTTACCGTCACATGATATTTTTTTGACAGCTCTTCGACCACCCGGATATTGACCATTTGCTCAAGCGTCTCTTTCCCATAGCGGTCCTCAAGGCGCGCAAGCCACTCTTCCCTCGATACTTCCGCCTGGCCTATTTTCGCGACGGTTTCTGATGGCGGCCCAGATGAAGAATTTTTCGACGTAAAATAAATGAATGTTCCAATCTGGAGGCAGACCAGTCCAATTATCACGAACCAAAGAGCTCTTTTGTTCATTTCCCCACTCCCAGGCTTCGGTCTTATTTGGATTCTGCTTTTAATTCTTCAAGCTCTTCTTTTGAAAAAATATAAATTTCGTTGCAGAAATGGCACTGTGCTTCTGCCTGGCCATCTTCTTCAATCATTTCTTCGATTTCTTTTGTGCCCAGACTGATAATGGCTGAACCAAAACGCTCTTTAGAGCATTGGCATTGGAAGGATACCGGCATGGTTTCCAGAATTTTTACGTTTCCTTCGCCAAGTACCACATCCAGAATTTGCTCAGGATTCAATCCTTTTTCGATAAGCTTGGAGATCGGCTCCATTTCCGTTAACCGTTTTTCTATCGCGGCAATCGTTTTTTCCTCTGCTCCAGGTAAAAGCTGAACGATAAATCCGCCTGCTGCAAGGATGCTGTTATCCGGGTTTACAAGCACCCCAACTCCCACAGAGGATGGAACCTGCTCAGACGAAACAAGGTAATAGGTGAAATCTTCGCCCAGTTCCCCTGATACGATCGGGACCTGTCCGGTAAAATGCTCCCTCATGCCAATATCTTTCACAATGGTCAGCATTCCTTCCGTTCCTACTGCACGGGCGACATCGAGTTTGCCGAATTTGTTTAGTTCAAAATGGGTTTGAGGGTGGGTTACATATCCTCTTACCTGCCCTTTTGCATTGGCATCAACGAGGATTGGGCCTAATGGACCGCCGCCTTCCACCTTAATGGTCAGCTTGTCATTCCCTTTCATCATGGTTCCAAGCATTAAGCCTGCAGTCAGCGTTCTTCCAAGCGCCGCTGAAGCAGTTGGCCATGTTTGATGTCTTCTTTGTCCTTCACCGACTGTATCGGTTGATTTAACCGCATACGCCCGAACTTGCCCGTCATATGCCAGTGCTTTTACCAAATAATCCATTTTGTAAAGACTCCCTTCAAGATGCTGCTCTTGGTATCAAAGATTACGGTCATAAATAAGGTGCAGACCTTTCAACGTAAGAAAAGGATCTACAATATCAATTGTATCGGATTCGTTTGCAATCAGACTTGCCAGCCCGCCCGTTCCGATAACCTTCGGATTTTGCCCGGTTTCTTCTTTCATTCTTCTTACAATTCCCTCTACCTGTCCTACATAGCCAAATAAAATACCCGATTGCATAGCACTGACCGTATTTTTCCCAATAATGTTCTCCGGTCTGGCAATTTCAATTCTCGGAAGCTTCGCCGCTCTCGAATAGAGCGCTTCCGTGGAAATATTAACCCCGGGTGCAATCGCTCCGCCCATGTATTGTTTTTCTTCGTTTATATAGCAATAGGTTGTGGCTGTCCCGAAGTCAACGATGATCAAGGGGCTTCCATAAAGATGGATGCCTGCCACGGCATTAACAATCCGGTCTGCACCGACTTCTCTCGGATTTTCATACTTGATATTTAAACCTGTTTTAATACCAGGTCCTACAATCTGCGGTTTAATTTGAAAGTACTTTTTGCACATGCGCTCCAGGGAGAACATGATGGGAGGAACGACAGATGAAATGATAATTCCTTCAAAATCCTGAAAGGAAATTCCTACATGCTCGAACAGGGATTTGAAAAGCATTCCAAACTCATCTTCCGTTTTATTTCTGCTTGTTTCAATGCGCCAATGATAGTTCAGCTCTTCTTTCTCATACACACCGATAACTGTATTTGTATTTCCGACATCCAATACTAAAATCAACGATTTTCACCACTCTATATAGTTTCTCTAATCCATTTTAAAACATTCCGCCACCATCATATCATAAAACATCCATATTCTGAGGGCAACGTGCTCGATCCGGTTAATCAATCCCTCTTTCTCTTCAAACAAAAGACCGCATTCCCGAAAGAATGCGGTCTAAAGCATGCATTAGTCTTTTTTCAGATCAGGCTGTCCAGGGTTTTCCAGCGGAGCTGGCTCCTCTGTTTTTCTCTGAATGTTGATCTTAACATCTGAAGCAGAATCTACATCGCTTGAACTATCCAGGTCCTCAATCCGATCAGGAAGCTTGCCATGCTTCATAAGATGATCGATTTGTTTAGCATCCAGCGTTTCTACTTCAAGAAGTGTTTTCGCTACGAGCTCAAGCTTGTCACGGTTCTCTGTAAGAATCGTTTTAGCACGGTCATAGCTGACTTTGATAAAGTTCTGGATTTCCATATCGATTTCGTGAGCGATTGCATCACTGTAGTTTGGCTCGTTATTAATATCTCTGCCTAAAAACACTTGTCCTTGAGATTGGCCGAACTGAAGCGGTCCAAGCTTATCAGACATCCCGAATTCCGTTACCATGCGGCGGGCAATCCCCGTCGCTCGTTGGAAGTCGTTTGATGCGCCCGTACTCACTTCGCCGAATACGATTTCCTCGGCTACACGTCCGCCAAGCAGACCTGTGATTTTATCTAACAGCTCCGGCTTCGTCATGAAGTACCGGTCCTCTTTCGGAAGCATAACAGCATAGCCGCCTGCCTGCCCGCGAGGTACAATCGTTACTTTGTGAACCATTTCAGCCTCATCCAGTACGTGGCCGATAATGGTGTGTCCGCCTTCATGATAGGCCACAATGTTGCGCTCTTTTTCAGAAATGACCCTGCTTTTCTTGGCAGGTCCCGCAATCACACGGTCTGTCGCTTCGTCAATATCGAGCATGTCAACTTTCTTCTTGTTCGAACGTGCTGCGACAAGAGCCGCTTCGTTCAGAAGGTTCTCCAGATCAGCTCCGGAAAAACCTGGCGTTCTCATGGCAATGGCTTTCAGGTCAACAGACTGATCTAATGGTTTATTGCGTGAATGAACCCGCAGTACCGCTTCACGGCCCTTAACATCCGGACGGTCCACCGTAATCTGACGGTCAAAGCGTCCCGGACGGAGAAGAGCGGGGTCAAGGATATCTGCACGGTTTGTAGCCGCAATAATGATGATCCCTTCGTTCGCGCTGAATCCATCCATTTCAACAAGCAATTGGTTCAATGTTTGCTCACGCTCATCGTGGCCGCCCCCAAGACCGGCTCCACGCTGGCGTCCAACTGCGTCAATTTCATCGATAAAGATAATACAAGGAGCATTTTTCTTCGCGTTTTCGAACAGGTCGCGCACACGGGATGCCCCGACCCCTACGAACATTTCAACGAAGTCCGATCCGCTTATAGAGAAAAACGGAACGCCTGCTTCTCCTGCCACCGCTCTTGCAAGCAATGTTTTACCAGTACCCGGAGGTCCGACTAGCAGAACCCCTTTAGGTATTCTTGCTCCGAGTTCAGAGAATTTGCGGGGATCCTTGAGGAAGTCAACGACCTCTACAAGCTCCTGCTTTTCTTCATCTGCACCGGCTACATCCTTAAATTTAACCTTCTTCTTCTCTTCACTGTACAGCTTCGCTTTGCTTTTGCCGAAGTTCATAACACGGCTGCCGCCGCCCTGAGCCTGGTTAAGCAGGAAGAAAAACAGAATGAAGATGATGACAAAAGGTATAATGGAAGTGAAAAAAGTGACCCAGCCGCTTGTTTCTTCAGCCGGCTGAAATTCCGTTTTGCTCGTTTTTGCAGCTGCTGTGATCTGATCAATCGACTCGCTAGGCACATGAGTTAAAAAGAATTGATCCTTTTTTGCATTTTTAAGCTGCCCTTTTACCTCAAAAACGCCCCGCACCGGTTTAGCAGTGATCTGCTCAACATTTCCCGCTTCCAGTTTGGACACGAATTCAGTGTAAGTCAATGGTTCTGTTTTCGGATTTTGACCGTTAAATGTACTAACGATTCCGATCACAACCAAAAATATGAGTAAATAAAAGATCGTATTTCGGAAGATCCGTTTCATTCCTTACCTCCTCCCACAGTAGACACAATTAGTTTAAATAGTATCATAGAAAATCATACCAGTACAAACAATATGGCGCCAATTATTCAGGCCTTAATCCTCAGAGTTTTGGTAAACGCGGGGTTTCAGAACTCCAATGTAAGGAAGGTTGCGGTAGCGCTCGATGTAATCAAGCCCATACCCTACAACAAAGGCATCTGGTACTTCAAATCCTATGTAGTCAGCCTGGATATCCGCTTTTCTTCCGCTCGGCTTATCCAAGAGCGTAACAATTTTGATGGATTTGGCTTTCCGATACCTGAATAATTCCACAAGATAGCTCAATGTTAAACCACTGTCGATAATATCTTCTATGATAAGGATGTCGCGTCCTTCTACTGAAGTGTCAAGATCCTTCAGAATCTTCACTTCTCCAGAAGAAACCATTGATGTTCCATAACTGGAAACATCCATGAAATCCATTTCCAAATATGTATCGATGTGCTTAAGAAGATCTGCCATGAAAGGCAATGCGCCTTTTAGAACGCCTATAGCAAGCGGAAAAGTATCTTTGTATTCTTCGGTCAGCATGGCTCCCAATTCTTTGACCTTCTCCTGTATTTCCTCTTCCGTTACTAAAACTTTTTCAATATCCTGTTTCATCATGCTTGTTTTGCCCCCTAGAAGATCCTTGTTGATGATATTGTAAAAAAATGAATTCGTCCTCAGACCATTCATTTTCCTCCCAGGCTGATTTTGTCAGACCCGGCAGCCACAAAATCGTTCCGTTTGCGTCTTCGAGAACCGGCCACTGGTTCCTGGCTTCAATTGCGATCTTCTTGTCAATAAATATATCTTTGACTTTTTTTGTGCCATTCATGCCTTTAACTTTCAGTTTGTCCCCATTTTTCCTGGAACGTACGGAAAAAGGCAGCAGGACCTGGTCCCGCTTTATAAGAAGGCTGTTCTTCCCCAGGTGAGCATCTGGCATCTCCTTCACCAGCTGAGCGGTGAGTCTGCCTCCGTCTGGAAGGGTAATTTCCCCCGGGACAGGCAGTTCCAGCAGATAGGGATCCTTTTCTTCATGTTCAAAGGTAAACATGCATAAATTATAGGACTTCACTGCCTTTAAACCGTTTGGAAGGTGGAGAGATCCGGAAGGGTGTGACTGGGAAAGCAAAGATAGAACGCTTTCTGTATGTATGGATGATAATGAAGACGGAACACTTTTGTAAAGATAGTTTAATATTAGTTGAATCCCTCTTCTTTGTAAAGGTAAAGGCAACCTTTTCAGCAGATCGATTTCAAGCTCTGCAAAACCATGTCCGCTTCTCCATACTGTATTCATCCCGCGCTCGGTTAATTCCTGCAAATACTCTTCGTCTTCGGATAAATTCTCGCTGAAAGACTGGAACTTCTCATGCACCCGGGGGTTCTCCTCCTTCAAAAAAGGCAGGACGCGCTTTCTGAACCGGTTCCGTGTGTAGGAGTCTTTCTCGTTGCTTGGATCAAACCGGGGGGATAACCCTTCTTTCCTGCAATAATCCATAATCTCCTGCCTGCTCATCCCAAGCAGCGGACGGACGATATATCCGCCGGCAAATTCCCGCTTCGGCTGGATGCCTGCCAGAGATTTTCCCTTGCCGCCCCGGACGAGCCTCATGAGAATGGTCTCAATCTGGTCATCTCCATGATGGCCAAGCACTAATGAAGACCCATTATAGCGCTTCATCATTTGTTCGAAAAACTGATACCTGCATTCTCTCGCTGCTTCCTGAGAGCCCATATGATGAAGCCTGGCATAAGCGCCTGCATCAGCCTGAATGCCTTCGAACCGCACATTGTTTTTCAGGCAAAAGGACCGGACAAATTCCATTTCTTCTTCTGATTCTTTCCCCCTGAACATGTGATCGACATGAAGAACGATCACGTTCAAGTTCCACTCTTCGCGAATCCGGAGGAGCATATGCAGCAGACTTAACGAATCAGGACCGCCCGAAACCCCGGCCAGGATAGTGGAGGAAGGCTCAATCAGCTGATGTTTTTTTATAAACGGAATAAAGGGTACCACGTTTCTCCCTCATTTACTGACAAATTAACGATATAAATATCGTACCATTTTTATCCGGGTGCCTGCAAAAAACAGACTCTATGTTCACAAAATCACCTTTTTTAAGGAAGCAGAAAATGAAAAATGTAAAGAGCATATAGAATAAACACCCCGCTCACGACAATAAACGTATCCATCCACCCGCTTGAATACGCATTGGATCTCCTGCTCTTCGAAACCGTTTTTTTCTTTTTCTTCGTTCTTGTTTGCGAAGCGGCAGAATGTGTCTGCTTCGGAACGGAAGCTGATTTTCTGCTGTTTTCCTTCTCAGCAGGCTTGGCCAGACAGGAAAGGAGATCCTTTTTCATCTCAGCTGCCCCGCTGTACTTTCCGGTCAATGCTTTCTCCAGTACCGGCTTTTGCTTACGGAGGAGCGGTACGCTCTCAATTTTATCAAATAAAAGCTTCTCACCGCCGCCCGAATCCTTAGTAAACCTTTCCCCAACGCCGGCATTGATGGCAATCATCGCTGCGGCGAATAAATCATAGCCCGGATCCGCTTTTCTTGAGCCCATCCCCCAGTAGCCTCTGTCAAAAAACTCCGTGTATTCTTTAATGGATCGGCCTATTCCTGTTGTTCCGCCTACATCAATAATCTTCACCGTTACGGGAGAGTCTGTGACAATCAGGTTTTCGGGCTTTAAATCTCCAAATACCCAGCCGGCATCATGAAGATTGGATAAACTTCCAAGAAGCTGTAGAAGCAGAACCGGCACCCATTCCGCTCCCCTTGCACGAATAAATTCAAGAAAAGGAACGCCTTTTATGTATTCCATTACGTAAAAAGAAAGAGCGGGACTTCCAGACTTGAGCTCCCAGTCATCCGTATCATACAAATGAGGCCCAAGGCTTTTCCCCTGGACCTTTGAAAAGTGCTTCAGCACATTCACTTCAGATGTAATGGACATGCTGTTATCACTCAATTTCAACGCCGCAAGTCCATTTTTGCTTTGAACCAAATAGACCGAACCATTCGCTCCTTTTCCGAGAGATTTGATCACGGTGTACTCGTTCCCATGCCACTTCCCCTTTAATTTCGTTCCGGGAAGTACCTTATCGGCCCCCTTCATAGCGGTACTCCTCATCATCCAGAAGATCTCTCCGGCTATCTTTTTTCCTGCTGATTAATGCAGCCCCTTCGCGGATCGCAGGCCCTGTTGGCGTCAAACCGCCCGCGGACAGCTTGGAAAAAAGGGACGATATAGACTCAAGACGCGGTGTCCAGTCCAGCACCACTTCTGCATCTTTGCGTTTCCCAGGAAATACGCATACCGAAAATTCATTCTCTCCCACTCTGGAATTAAGGCTGATGGATAAATCAAGCAGCGCCTCCTTTACCGTAGGGAGCTTAGGTGTCATGCTGGCACTGACATCGACCATGATGACCATTTCCAGGTGCATTGTTTCACCCAGCTCGTCTACAACTTCGAGCACTTCCCCCCTTTTATCAGGCGGCAGCTCCTCCATCGAAACCTTTTTCCCGAGAATTTGCTGCAATTCCTTGTTGACGACCCCCTGGATGGTTTGTGTCATCGCTTTTCTAGTCACCATTTGCACAGTCTGAGACAAACTTTGTGCATAAACCGTCTGGCTGACTCCGCCTCCGGAAGCAGCAATACTCTCAATCTCTCTCATCGCCGCTTCATCAATTACCTTTTCATCCACCACTCCAATAACATTTACTGTGATCCCTTGCTCGTTGGCATACGCTGCCATTGCGACCGGGTCCTCTCCGTGATTGGAACATCCGTCAGTGATGAGCAGGATCTGCTTTAATCGTCCTCGGTTCATTTCTTTCCCCTCCTAATGACTCTGATATCTATCATCCTTGCCACAGGAGGAACCATTTCATACTATTTAATTTTAAGAAACACTCTGCTTTTCCTTTTGGAAGTAGCGGTTTGCTGATATAGCCGCCCATTTAGGAGTGTTATGGTCTATCTTTGCTGTGATGATGGTCATATCATCCTCAATTTTTCCGGAACGGGTCCTAATGACCTCTTCCATAATTAAATCAGCCACCTCCTGAGGATCATTTGTTTCCAGCTCCGATACTTTCCTCTTCATCCAAATATCGTGATTCTCTACATGTTTTGGTCCTTCAAAAATTCCGTCGCTCATCATAATAAGCAAATCCCCTGCTTTAAGCTGCTCACCTACCACTTCCACTTCAAAATCTTCGATGATCCCAATCGGCAAATTGCTCGCCTGTATTTTTATCACTTTATCCCCCCGTTTGATAAAGCTTGGCGTTGAACCGATTTTAAGGAATTTGCATTTGGCATCCTGCAAATCTACAATAGCCAAATCAAGTGTTGAATACACTTCATCTGTCGTTCTCAGCGAAAGGATGGAGTTAACGGTTTTAATCGCTACCTTCTCATCGATTCCCGACTGCAGGATTTTTTCAAGGAGCTTAATGGTTTCGTTGCTTTCAAACTGCGCTCTTGCTCCATTCCCCATTCCGTCGCTTATGGCAATGGCATATTTTCCAACCCCCAAATCAATCATAGAGTAGCTGTCTCCTGAAACGAGGCCTCCTCCTTTTGCAGCATGTGCTGCTCCGATATCTACTTTAAAGCTCTTGGCTGAACCGAATGATACGTGGCAAAATCCATTAGGATACAGGCCGCACTCCTCATGCTTTACGATGACCTGCTCTTCCAATATATCTGAAAGCATTGGAGCAATGATTTTTTCGCATTCGCCATGGCCCTGGCAAAACGGGATGGACATTTCCATATCCACATTCCCCTGCTCCAAGCTGTATATTTCTACATGACCGATTTCAACACCGAAGTTCTGGAGAGCTTCTAATATCTGCTCTTCCAGTAAAAAGTGATTTTCCCGCTCTCTTCTGATTTCCCGGGAAAAGTCCTCCATCACTTTGGAGACGCCCAGCAGCTGTTCCGCTACAAGCCGGCGGCTTTCCTGCACTTGCTTATTTAATTTTTGGTTGGCTTTAAACTCATTAAGCTCTTGTTCGATGGCTACTTCCACTTGAGTAGCCTTAGAGCAATGCATATGAAATTCTTTTTTCAGCTTCCGATTGACCGAATACGTATCTGCGCTTGTTTCATTCGTCACCTGAGTCATCAGATCATAGGTGGCCTGAAAATTATTGACCCAGCACTTTTCTTTTTTATAGCAGTGATGACACGTCTTTTCTGTAATGGTGCTTAAGAATAAATCCGTTTCCCTCGCTGAATCTGACTCGCCTTTTTCATAGAAGGCGTTAAAGCTTTGGGACAGCGCTTCAAACACGCCCGAGAACTGCTCCACTCTATGGGCTGTAACATCCCTGATTCTCGTTGCATAAAGCTGCTGTTCCATCGCATGCTCATTCGTCCCTGGAATGTGCTTAGCGAGGCTCGCCGTTATCCCCTTTGGTGTCAGGAAAAACAACAGGATTGCCGCCATGGATTCCACCATGGTCGCCATCAGATCGGATGTTCCTCCCCCGTAAAGGGACAGCAGCATCGATCCGATCAGCAAGCCGGCTGCCGCCCCAATTTTCTGGCCTTCTTTTAATAGCCCTCCGAGCAGCCCCGAAAAGGCAAGAAGACTCATTTGATACAAATTTCCTACATTAGCAAGACTCAAAATCAGCCCGGTTACGACACCAACTGTACAGCCGATGCTTGAACCGCCGATGAAAGCAAACAGCAGGACCATATATCTGGAAAATATGTGTTCCGCTTTAAAGTCCATATAAGAGACCCCGGTTAATCCGGTCATTACCGAAGCAATGAGAATCATCAGACAAATGATTTCTTCAGATTTCAGCGACTGCTTATACCGCGGACTCGAAATAAGCGGTATGCTTTGAAGAAAGATGAGCGTCAGGATAAATGCCAGTCCGGCCTCTACTCCTGCCATCATTGCTTCATAGGATGTAAGAGTTCCGTATATAATCCAGGTGAAGGCGAGTCTTGTTCCTGCTACAGAAAGCAAAATGATGAAAGGCAGTGTCCGTACCCGGTCCTTAAATATAAAGGCACCGGCTTTTTGCAGAAATAAGAAGAAGAGCAAATGGCATGTAATGATAAGAGATGTTTCAAGCGAGATTGTCAGCCCTCCGGCTGCCAGTGACAACGCCCCAATCAGCGCCTTGTCCTTCTTCATCAGGAAGAGGACTCCAAAGAACGGAAGGGCAAACGGCAGAATTTCTGTCAGGATGATGGCTCGTCCAAGTAAAAATCCGATAAACATATATAAAAGACCTTTGTGAAACATAATGGATTGAATATACGCACCTGCTCGTTTCGCAGATCTTTGAATGGCGTGCTGAGTCTTTTCTATTGCTGCTCCAGTAATCGGCTCCATTAATCTTCTTTCAACTTTTTCCATTTAACATACCCCCAAGTCGGTTGTTGAGGTAATTATAGCTGACGCAAAAAATGGATTTTGTCAAAACAAGGGGACAATCACAAAGAAGTGTTCGACGGTTTCGGCTTGCTCCGTCAAGGATTTGAGGGAATCCACCAGCATTTCCACCAGAAAAGAAAGATTGCTGACAGGATTTCGTTGAACGTGTAGAAACTGCTGAAAAGTAAATGGAATAAAAAGCTTCCAAGATGGAAAAAGAGGAAACCGCGGGAGGAGTCTTTATTTGTATAAAACAAAAAAACTCCCAAAACTGGGAGTTTTTTTCATGATGATGACCCGTACGGGATTCGAACCCGTGTTACCGCCGTGAAAGGGCGGTGTCTTAACCGCTTGACCAACGGGCCTCATTATTTTGTTTTTATATTGGTAGCGGCGGAGGGGATCGAACCCCCGACCTCACGGGTATGAACCGTACGCTCTAGCCAGCTGAGCTACACCGCCAAATCATTGCCCGGCCTGCCGTGGCCGTGCGAGTGAACCTCTTTCAGACAGGCTTGCTGTCCTATGAAGCACAAGTTCTATAATACAAAGGTTTGGGTTTTCAGTCAAGGGTTAATTGATATTTTTTTTTAAAAGCGGATTACTGCCATGACAAAAACAAAAAAACACCCACAAGGAGTGTTTTTATCTATATTGACAGCAGCAAGTTAGCCTCTTCTTGCTCCGCGTCCGCCACGTTTTGATTCTGTATTTCTTTTTAGAGAAGATAAACGGTCTTCGCTATCTTTTAGGAAGCGGCTCATCTTTTGTTCAAAGTTTTCTTTCGGACGGAAATCACTTCTGCCTCCGCCTCCGCCACCGCGGTGCGGACGGTCTTGACGCGGGCGATCCTGACGAGGGCGCTCAGGACGCTCTGGGCGGTCTGGACGATCGATGGCTTTCTTAATCGACAGACCGATCTTTCCATCTTTTTCAACGTTGATGACTTTGACTTCAACCATGTCGCCAACTTTAAGATGGTCGTTAATGTCTTTCACGTAATTATCGGCTACTTCGCTTATGTGAACTAGACCCGTGGAACCTCCCGGAAGCTCTACAAAAGCTCCGAAATTCGTAATGCCAGTTACTTTACCTTGTAACTTGCTGCCAACTTCAATGGACATAAAAAAAATGCTCCTCCTTAAACTGATAAAAAAATCATCATTTCTTTAATTATACCCAATCCAAAATCATAGTGTCAATAAAGGCTATTTTTTGTCCGGAGAGCTGAAAATAATCTCGTTCTCCCCAGAAAGGAAATAGTCCCTGCGCGCAAGTTCGGCAATGTAATCATCGTCATTAAGCTTTCCGATTTCTTCCTGCAGTAAATTCTGTTCTTTTTTCAAATCCTTAAGCTGACTGCTGAGCTTGTCCTTCTGCTCGGATTGCTCTGCCAGAGACGCTGACTGATTGATCATTCCTGTAATAATAAAAATGGCAAAAATCGCAACCACAACTCCGAAAACGGCTAATCGCCGGTAAAGGCCTCTTTTTCTGCGCTTAATAATCTGATCATTGCGCTCCTGCTGCTGCATGTATTGGGATTGAAGCTGTGTAACTTTATGGCTTCTTTCTGCTGACATTTATACATTCCCTCACTTTCCAGTGATTCGTTTAATCGTTTTCCATGCACTAATCATTAAGTTCTTGGCTTTCTTCATAATTCCTTCTGATTTCAAAAAGATTCCCGAAAAAAATTTTTTCAAAAAACGCGGCTGCATCTTCCAGATGAGCAACAGGATCCACCGTACAGGCGCTAATACGATTTTAACGGCTCCCCAAGTTAAAAGGAATGCCCATTTTAATATTTTCAAAAAAACATTCAGAAGCCCGGCTGCAATCATCACAATGAGGGAGAGGATTCCCCTGACCGGTTTAATGAGGAAAATCTGGCCAATCCGGCCCAGAATCTTAAGAATCAGCATGACGGAATGAATCATAAAATTTAATACTGCCAAATATATACCCTTCAGCATGCTTTGATAAGCCGCAAAACCTAAAAGAATGGCCAAAAACATATAGATTCTCAATTCGCCTTCATTTACAAGGAGAAGCACATAAAAAAAGAGAACACTTTGGAGCAGCCAGAACACAAGATCATGGAAGAAGACTATCCAGCCAGCCCTTTTGGAACGAACGAGAAATCTTCTATACGTATCGAGCGCTGCCCCAAGCCATGCTCCCATTCCTGCCATGGCAAACATGGTGTAGAACTGTACCGTTAGCGTCATTTAAACAGTTTGCTAAAGAATCCTTTAGCTTTCTCCCCGTGCTGCTCATCAAGGTAAACAATGTCCAGGATCCGTCCTTTAATGGACACAACTCCTTTGTCTACATCCAGGTTCTGCATTTGAAGGTTTTCGCCCCGTATCGCAAGCGCACCCATTACCGTATCAAGCAAAAACTCTTCATTATCAAAGCTTTCCACTTCTTTCACCCCTGTGATTTCCAGGAGTTTTCTGCCCTTCATAATAAGATCATGATCCTCCGCAGCAGTCTTTGATGGAGGCTGATTTTGCTGATAGTAATTCATGCTCTTTCCCCCGCTTCTCATATCGTTTTGTTTATATGTATGAACAAAACGGAGGAAAAAGAACAAGCCTGCGCCGGATGAATTAGTTGTCGCCGAGTTTTTCTTCCTTTATGATGGTGTACATTTCAGCGGCATCTTCTTTTTTCGTTGTTTCTTTTAAATGATCGACTTTAACAGTTACCCGTTTTTGTCCAAAGCGGATAACCATTTCATCTCCTTCTTTTAAAGTGGAGCTCGCTTTGGCCACTGTTCCATTTATTTCAATCCGTCCTTGATCGGCCACTTCCTTTGCAAGCGTCCGGCGTTTAATCAGTCTTGACACTTTTAAAAATTTATCCAGTCTCATATAGAACCCCTTCTTTCTATTCCAATTCTTTCGCTTCATCCCAGTAGCGGTCCATTTTTTCAAGCGGCAGCTCTTCCAGGTTTTCCTGATTTTCCTTCGCTTTTTTCTCGATGTAGCGAAAACGGGTGGTGAATTTCTGATTCGTTGAGGACAGCGCTTCCTCCGGCTCTATTTTCAGGAAACGTCCTATGTTCACAAGGGCAAACAGCAAATCCCCGAATTCTTTAAGAAGGCCTCTGTTCTCTTCTGAAGGATTTTGTTTCATCTCTTCTTCGAATTCAAGCAGCTCTTCTTTTACCTTCAGCCAGGCGTCTTCAGCCTTATCCCAGTCAAATCCGGCTTTTGCCGCTTTTTTCTGCAGCTGATAAGCCTTCGACAGGGCAGGCAATGCTCCCGGAACCGAATCAAGCAGCGATTCGGGCGCTGTTTTCCCTTCAGCTTTTTTGATCGCTTCCCAGTTTACCAGGACTTCTTCAGCCGTATCTGCCTGGGTGTCGCCGAAGACATGCGGATGACGCCGAACCATTTTTTCGGAGATGGACCGGATGACTTCATCCATGGAAAACAGTCCTTCATCTTCTCCGATCTGAGCCTGAAGCACAACTTGAAGAAGGACATCCCCCATCTCTTCAATCATATGATCAATGTCCTCCGACTCAATCGCATCCAAAAGCTCGTAGCATTCCTCGATCAAATATTTTTTCAAGGACTGAAATGTCTGTTTCTGATCCCACAGGCATCCCCCCGGCCCTCTTAGCGCGGCAATGATTCCGCGGAGCGCCTCAAATCGGTGATACAGGAGCTTCTCATCCTGGACCGGCGGGATATAGAGACTTGTCAGGTTGGAAACCGCTGAAACCCGGTCAAGTTCATAAAGCGGAACTTTAATAATTTCCTCCTGCACGCTTCCTGCAGCTGTCACAATGTACACTTCATAGTCGAAGGGAAGCTCCTCCATTAAGGTGAGCTTAGCCTCAGAGGCGACCATTTGGTCATAGACCTGACAAAGGACAATATGATGCCTGTATTGCAGCTCTCCCTTTTTAAACGTCAGGGCATCTGCCATTTGGAAGCCGTCGATCGGATCGATATTCAGTGCTGCAAAGGTGGCATCCAAAAAGCTTTGTCCCCCGGCGACATTTACTTTAAAGGAACCTTGCTGCGCCTCATGGAGCAAAATCTGAACGGTCTTTTCTGCAACCATCGGGTGCCCGGGAACCGCATAGACAACATCTCCATTCACCGACTCGTTTATTAGAATAGAAGCGATTTCTTCATACACATCTCCGAAGTTTGCATGCTTCGTGTAAATATCATCAAAAGAGCCGGTTATGTCTATTTCCCCTTTGAGTTCTTCCAAAACCGGGTGGTCCATCGTTCTGACATAAACCCGGCTTGAAGATTGAAGGAGTCGGTAAATTCCAAGCGGCAGCTGATTGATGTCTCCGGCGCCAAGGCCTGTTATATGGATCGTATTCATTTTTTCACATCCCTTTTCTTCCGCGACCAAAGGCGGATTTTTGTACCAAAAGGCACAATATCCAATTCATCGCTGTTAAACACGTTTAATTTTATGACTGAAAACATATACACGGCAGCCCCAGCCGCAACCGCTGTAATGGCCTCAATGGAAGCGAGTGTCCGGTTTCTTCCAAGCAGCCACTCAAAACCCGCCATATAGCCCCTCAGTACTGCCAGCATCAAAACCGCTGAAAAAACGATTTTCACTATACTCCGGTACTCGTAAAGCTTGTACTGTTTTTTTCTTAAAAAATAAATATTTAAAACCGCAACGGCAAAAAAAGCGGCAACAGACGCAACGGCTGCACCATCCGCTTCATACCGCGGAATGAGGACAATATTTAAAGCTATTTTAATCATGACTCCGGCAATGACAGCAATGGCGGGATAAATGGTTTGATTTAACCCTTGAAGGATTGCGGCAATCGTCATGGAGAGAGAGGTAAACAGAATGGACAGACTGAGTATCCCCAGAATGTCTGAGCCGTAATTGTTCCGGAACAGCATGATGTTCGTTTCTTCTACGATCCCAATAAGTCCGGCCGTTGCTCCTGCCCCTACAGCCAAACACACCTTTATAGACAGATTGATTTTATCTTTAATAAACTTCTCATCATTTCGGCGCTTTGCACTCGAAATAAGGGGGACGAGCGACAAGGATAAAGACGTGGCAACAACGGTTCCCAGCTGAATAAGAGGCTGGCCCCTGTCATAGATGCCTTTTGCTGTTTTTGCAGCGACAGGATCCATTCCATTATTGACGAGCATAGAAAACAGCTGCAGCGCGTCAACAAGCTGAATCAGAATCAGCAGCAGGCTGCTCACACAGATGGTAAAAGTAAAAAGAATCAAGTCCTTTAGTAAATCGGCCGTTCGTATAGAAGATGGACTAACCGGTGCGTTCAATTCAATTTGATCTCTGCGGAACCAGTAAACCGCCAGAACGACGAGAGCGGCAGCGCCTCCAGTTAAAGATCCGGCGAGCGCCCCCTGTCCCGCTTCATATAAATTCTGGTGGTTCTTTAAAAGAACGTAGGCTACACCGATAATGGTAATCACACGGAATGCCTGTTCGACCACCTGTGAAAGGGCCGTCGGAAACATATGATGCATCCCTTGAAAATAACCTCTAAGCACCGAAACAAAAGGAACGAGCAAAAAAGAAAAGGAGATAATTTCAATTAACGGCTTCAGATGCATATCTCCCATGATGCCCGCTATCCAGCCTGAACCTGCATACAAAAGAGAAAAGGATAAAAGACCGGTAAACACTAGAAATAAGCTGCTGACTTTCCAGATTTTCCGCAAATCAGCAGGATTATGTCCTTCTCCATATTCAGCAAAAAGCTTTGAAACAATGACCGGAAATCCCGATGTAGCAAGCATAATAGATATCCCATAAAACGGATAAACCTGCTGATATATGTAAAAGCCAATATCTCCGACAATATTTTGATAAGGCACCCGGTAGGCTGCACTCATGATTTTCGTAAGCAAACCGGCTATCGTCAACACGAAAGCCCCTTGCCAAATCGCACTCTTTCTAGAAGGCACAGCCATCCCCACTTTCAAATCAGCTGACGAAGATATTATATCACAGGAAAAGCGGAGGGCGCTCGCTTAGCCGTGAAAGACGGTGGAGCTCCCGACCGAGAGGCGCTTTTTGCCTCGACCGAGGGAGCGAAGCGGCCGAACGGCTAGCGCCCGGAGCTGGACAATTGGAAAAGCGGAGGCGTCTTGTTCAGCCCCGAAAGACGGTGGAGCTTTCGACCGAGAGGCGCTTTCAGCAAGGATGTTCTGCTAAGTGCGCGGCGTCCTGCCGCAACGCAGAACTGACCCGCCTCCTGCGGGCCCGAGGGAGCGAAGCGGCCGAACGGCTAGCGCCCGGAGCTGGACAATTGGAAATGTGGAGCACGCTTGCTCAAGTCGCAAGCATGTTGGAGCTTCTGACCGAGAGGCGCATTCAGTAAGGACGTTCTGCTAAGTGCGCGGCGTCCTGCCGCAACGCAGAACTGACCCGCCTCCTGCGGGCCCTCGACCGAAGAAGTGAAACAGGCTGGCGACTTAGCGTGCGGAGCTGGACAATTGGAAAAGCGGATGGCGCTCGCTTAGCCGTGAAAGACGGTGGAGCTCCCGACCGAGAGGCGCTTTCAGTAAGGACGTTCTGCCAAGGGCACGCCATCCTGCCGAAACGCAGAACTGACCCGCCTCCTGCGGGCCCGAGGGAGCGAAGCGGCCGAGGGGCTAGACGGCGGAACTGGACAATTGGAAAAGCGGAGGGCGCTTGCTTAGCCGCGAAAGACGGTGGAGCTCCCGACCGAGAGGCGCTTTCAGTTAGGACGTTCTGCTAAGGGCACGCCATCCTGCCGAAACGCAGAACTGCCTCTCCTCCCGAGGACCAAATAAAGCGAAGCTGCCCGAAACACAGGCCGGTCCAAGGTCTTTCACTAAATTTTGGTCTGCAATCCGTTTTTAAAAACACGCTATACATTAAAAGACAGCCCGTAGGCTGTCTTTTCGTAATACATATGATAAGATCGAAACCTAGTTCTCCATTTGGCGGGCAAGGAAGCCAGCAGCCGTTTCTACCGCTTTTTTCTCTACTTCTCCAAGTGAGCCTTCTTTTGAAAAGATCACCACTGCACCGATTGGATCGCCATTTGCAATGATCGGACCGATGGTGTAGGCTTTGACTTCTTCTTTGACTCCCTCAAGGAGCTGTAATTCACTGGATTCTGTTTTAAGAACCGAGCTTCTTTCTTCCATCGCTCTCTCTATATCTTCACTGATATTTCGGTTTAAGTACTCTTTTTTGGAGCTTCCCGAAACGGCAATGAATGCATCTCTGTCGCAAATCAGTACAGGATGACCCATGCTGTCATATAAAGCGTCAGCATATTCTCTTGCAAAATCACCCAGTTCACTAATAGGCGAATATTTCTTTAGAATGACTTCTCCGTCGCGGTCAACGAAAATTTCCAGCGGATCCCCTTCTCGGATACGAAGCGTTCTGCGGATTTCTTTCGGAATCACCACACGTCCTAAATCATCAATTCGACGAACAATGCCAGTTGCTTTCATCTATTGCTGCCTCACTTTCATCTTGTGAATTGATACATGGTGTCTGCCGAATAGCTGCATTCACCTTTTGTTTGAAATTAGTATCCTTCACAATAAAGGTAATATACACACAATAAATGAAAATATAAGCAAAAGATCAGCTGGCTGAAATTTCTTCCTTCTTCACATGCTGAAGCCCTTTAAGGAGGCCAATCAAAATCGACAGGCGCTCATCCGCTCCCAGACCTTTCGTTTGAATGGAAATTTTCAGCTTATTCGCATCCATTCCAAGCCCGACTTTTCTTCCATACTGGCTGCTAAGTTCAAACAGTTTCTGTCCATCTGCCTGTTTGCTCGCTTCTTCGCTGATTGACATATAGATAACGTCTTTGACTTCTTTGATCGTTTCGACTTGTTCCCGGACCGCGAAAAGTTTAGCCTCCGCCACTTTAAAGAGATAGCTGACTTCAGAAGGATACGTGCCAAAGCGATCCGTCATCTCCTCCTGAAGTTCTGAAAGCTCCTCTTCTGAAGAAATCGCCCTGAAACGTTTATACATATCAATTTTCTGCTTCCCATCTGCAATATACGCTTCCGGAATGTATGCATCCAGATCCAAATCGATTTCCGGTTCAAATGCTTTTTCTTTCGGTGCATCTCCTTTTCGCTCTTCGATCGCTTCTTTCAGCATTTGAGAGTACAAATCGAATCCTACTGAGTCGATAAAACCGTGCTGCTGGGCACCGAGCAGGTTTCCTGCTCCCCGAATCGACAAATCCCTCATCGCAATTTTGAACCCTGAACCAAGCTCTGTAAATTCCTTGATTGCCTGAAGTCTTTTTTCAGCTACCTCTGTCAGCACTTTATCTTTCCGGTACGTGAAATAAGCATAAGCGACCCGGCTTGAACGGCCGACACGCCCCCTAAGCTGATAAAGCTGGGATAAACCCATTTTATCTGCATCATACACAATCAGGGTATTCACGTTCGGGATATCCACTCCCGTTTCGATGATGGTCGTGCTGACAAGCACGTCAGACTGCCCTTCAAGAAAATTCAGCATAACGGATTCCAATTCATTTTCCGTCATTTTTCCGTGGGCATACGTCACCCTCGCATCCGGAACGAGCATCGATATCTCATCTGCTTTTCGGCTGATATCCTCCACCCTGTTGTAAAGAACATACACCTGGCCGCCGCGGGACAGCTCGCGCTCAATCGCTTCTCTTACAAGCCCTCCATTATTCTCCACTACGTACGTCTGAACAGGATAGCGGTTTTCAGGCGGCGTCTCAATAACCGAGAGATCTCTCACGCCAAGCATGGACATATGGAGCGTTCTCGGGATCGGCGTCGCGGTCAGAGTAAGCACGTCCACGTTTGCTTTCATTTGCTTAATTTTTTCCTTATGAGTGACTCCAAACCTTTGTTCTTCATCAATAATGAGCAGACCGAGATTTTTATATTTTACATCCTTGGAAAGAAGACGGTGAGTACCGATGACAAGATCGACTGTACCGTTTTCCAGTCCTTTTGTTGTTTCATTCATTTCCTTCCGCGTTCTGAAACGGCTGAGAAGACCGACTGTCATCGGATAATCCTGGAATCGTTCGCGGACGGTTTCGTAGTGCTGCTGGGCTAAAATGGTCGTCGGAACAAGCAGGGCGACCTGTTTCCCGTCTGCAATAGCCTTGAATGCGGCGCGGATGGCCACCTCCGTCTTTCCATATCCAACGTCGCCGCATAATAGACGGTCCATCGGACGTTCCCGCTCCATATCCAGCTTAATTTCATGGATGGAACGAATTTGGTCTTCCGTTTCCTGATAAGGGAAGGCCGCCTCAAACTCGCGCTGCATTTCGCCGTCCGGTGAAAAAGCATAGCCCCTGCTCGCTTCCCTTTCCGCATAAAGCTTGATTAAATCATCTGCAATATCCTGAACAGATGATTCTACCTTCTTCTTCACACGGCGCCAGTCATTGCCGCCCAGTTTATAAATTTTCGGCTCTTTTCCTTCTGAGCCCACATACTTTTGCACTTGATCAATTTGTTCAACCGGTACATAAAGTTTGTCAGAACCCTGATATCGGATATGAAGATAATCTTTATGATTGCCGTTGATCTCCAGTGTTTCAATCCCCAGGTACTTTCCGATCCCGTGGTTGATATGAACCACGTAGTCGCCTGTTTGAAGCTCCGAGTAGCTTTTAATGCGCTCTGCATTGGAAAGCTTTTGGCGTCTCGGCTGTTTTTTCACCCGTTTTTTAAAGAGCTCTTCTTCTGTGATCACCGAGATTTTCTGTAAAGGCAGTTCGAAACCTGTTTGCAGGTCTCCTTCTAAAATATACGCTTTCCCCGGTTTGAAAGGATCGCCGTCTTTTACAATGGCCGCTTCCATATCATAATCCTGAAGAACCTGCTCGAGTTTTTGCACCCGCTCTGCGCTGGCTCCAAGGAAAACGGTAATGAATTTTCCTTTATTCCAGCGGTCGAGCTCGCCCTTGAGCACATTCATCTGGCCATGGAAATTCTGCATTTGCTTGCACGAAACATTCAAGATATTTTGCGGACTCGTGTGAGGAACATGCCGCAAAAATAAGGATAGGTAGACAATCGGCTGGGCCGTCAGTGACAGCGGGTGCTCATGCGAGATCTTTACATCGTGAACAATCTTTCCGTTCTCAAGCATGCTTGTAATCCAGTCCGCTTCTTCATTTTCAAGCTGCTCCATCATTTCGTGAATACGGCTTATTTCATCCATTACAACCGTTGCCGTTCCATCAAAATAATCTATCAAACTAGCAGGCTGCCCGTAGAAGAAGGAAACATATTTGTGCATTTCTTCTGTCACTTGGCCATTCTTCAGCATCTCCAGTTCATGCTGGACATTCTGAAGGAGCAATTCTTTCTGCTGATCGTTCTTCAGTTTTTTCAAGGATTTGGCAAGGGCCGCTTCCAGCTTCTCTTCACAGCGCTCTAAATGCTCGCGGTGGAGCAGAATTTCCTTCGCCGGTCCAAGCGTGATAGACTCCATCTTCTCCAATGAGCGCTGATCAGCCAGGTCAAAGGCACGGATTGAATCAATTTCAATATCAAAGAGTTCAATTCTGACCGGATTTTCTTCTGTCAGCGGATATACATCAATGATTCCTCCCCGGACACTGAATTCACCGGGTGCTGAAACCATATTGGTCCGTTCATAGCCAATTTGCGAAAGCCATGCGTAAAAGGAATCCGTATCCAGTTCTTCTCCGAGGGCCAATGTTTTTTGGCTTGCGTTCCATAAGGATTTAGACGGAAGCAGCCTTCTCAGCGCGGCTGCGGGAGCGACAACGATTCCTTTTTTCCCTGAGGCAAGATGGTTCAGCACTTCCATTCTCTGAGCCATCAGCTCCGGACTCGCCACGGCCATGTCGGATGCAATGACTTCATTGACCGGGTACAGGAAAACATTTTTCCCCGCTAAATTCGCCAAATCTTCGAATACCTTTTGGGCTTGATAGAGGTTATGTGTGACAACGAGGACGGATTCTCCAGTTTCCATATATAAAGAGGAGGTGAAGAGGGATCTTGCTGAACCTGACAAACCTGCCAGCAGCTGTTCCTTCAGCCCCTCCTTCAGGCCGGTAACAACAGTATTAAAATCTTCGTTCGAGTAAAAAAATGAGTGCAGACTTTTCATGCTTTCCCTCCTTTCGAAAAATTTGTCCGGGTGCCCACGGACAAATAGAAAAACGCTTTGGGTCAAAAGCCAAAGCTTTTCATTGTATGAATTTTTCTACCTGGTGGAAGGCAGGATTCCGGTCAAGCGCTTCCTGGCAATCCTCACAGATTGTTTTTACTTCTATATCACCATTCGCCATGTAGCGGATCATTTCCTGTCTCTCTTCACTGGATAAAAACTGAAACCCAAGATCTCCGCTGTGGATGGTCTCTTTCTCCAGACTGCCGACTTTTGTGCCGCAATGACGGCAAAAGTAATGGTAACCCATAATTCCTCCATACGCTTTTTATAACTAGTATAAACGCATGAGGAATTCAATATACTTACTTCTGATTAAACTCATTCATCACCTGAAGAAACGGTTTGTTCAGCCAATCCTCACAGGCTTCTGCAGACCGGATGACGGCTGCTTTAATTAAATGCTGCTCTTCCCCGGAAAAATTCCCGAGCACATAATCAGGAACTTTCATTCCAGCCGGCGGACGGTCAATGCCAATTCGTATGCGATTAAATTCCTGAGTACCGAAATGCTGAATCATAGACTTGATCCCGTTATGCCCTCCTGCACTGCCCTTCGTCCGCAATCGGATTTTTCCAGCCGGGAGATCGAGATCGTCATAGATCACGGCCATGTCTTCGTCTGGAACTTCATAGAAGTCCATAAGGGGCCGGACACATTCACCTGACAAATTCATATAGGTAAGCGGCTTTACAAGCAGCACTTTCGTTCCTCCGGCAAATCCCATTCCGTATACCCCATTAAATTTAGAGCGGTCCAGCGGAATAGATAAACGGTGCGCCAATTCATCTATAACCATAAAGCCTGCATTGTGCCGTGTTTCCGCATATTGTTTTCCTGGATTCCCAAGCCCGACAAAAACTTTCAAATGATTCCCACCTTTTATATTGACTCTGTTTAGCTATACGTTCGAACGGGCGGCTATAAACCTCCGCGAATTCCTTTTCAATCTCGAATGTGTGACAGTGCCAAATTCTTTTTTAGGGAGCCCTATACATAAAGAATTGGCTCCTGTCTGCATTTCCGTACTTACTCTGTTCATCCATTATATTATAGAAAAGTTTTTACACATAGAAAAGAGGCTGGCATAAAACATATGTTTTATGCCAGCCCGGCTGATCAAGCTATTATTCAGCCTCTTCCTCTTCTCCTTCACGCCCTTCAGCGTTCTCAGGCTCACCAGACTCCTGCTGTTCGCCGGAATCAATTTCTTCTTCTGCCTGAGGAGGAAGAATCGATGCAATGACTTCATCATCTTCATGATTAATTGTGTACTTTTTGGAATCCTTTAAATCGGAAATCGTCAGGGTTTCATTCACTGTAAGATTAGAAATATCCACTTCAATTGTTTGCGGGATATCGTTTGGCTTCGCTGTAATGGAAATCTGGTATAGAGGCTGCTGCAGCACTCCGCCGTCTTTCACACCCTGTGCATCACCCGTTAGATGAAGAGGAACCTCTACATCCACTTCGGAATCCATGTTAACGACAATAAAATCAGCATGAAGAATTTCATTTTTCATCGTGTCCATTTGCATATCATTTACCATTACCGAATGCTTTTTCCCTTCAACATCCAGCTGAATAATCGCGTTTCGGCCTTCATCGCGCAGTGTTTTCAAAAGGTCGATGCTGTCCAGCGAAACTGCTTTGTTGTCGGTTTTATAGCCATATATAATGCCAGGCACATGGCCCTTTGAACGAATCGCTTTTGTGCTTGAGTTTTTAAAATCTTTTCTTTCCTGTGCTTTAATTGTTGTGCTCATGTCCTACACCTTCCTAACATCGTGATAAATTGCTTATTATAGTCAATTCCCACAATTCGTCCGGTCTAAACATAAGGATTTATTAATCGAACAGCGTACTTACAGATTGCTCTTCATGAATCCGGATAATCGCTTCACCGATAAGCGGAGCAACAGAGAGCTCAATGACCTTATCGATTTTCTTATCTTCTGAAAGGGCAATCGAATTTGTTACGACAAGCTCTTTAATTTTCGAGTTTTGGATTCTCTCGATCGCAGGGCCTGATAGGACAGGGTGTGTACAGCATGCATACACTTCAGATGCTCCGTTTTCTACCAGTGCATTTGCAGCGAGAGTAATCGTGCCGGCCGTATCGATAATATCATCGATCAGGATGGCTGTTTTCCCTTCGATATTCCCTACAATGTTCATTACCTCAACCACATTTGGCCTTGGTCTGCGTTTATCAATGATGGCAATTGGAGCTTTCAAGCGATCGGCCAGCTTGCGGGCACGGGTTACACCGCCGTGGTCCGGGGAAACGATCACAATATCTTTCAGATTCTTTTTGCTGAAATAGTCACCAAGAATCGGAACACCCATTAAGTGATCAATCAGAATATCAAAGAACCCTTGAATTTGAGGTGCATGCAAGTCCAGTGTGATTACACGGTCCGCACCAGCAGTCTCAAGAAGGTTTGCCACAAGCTTCGCTGTGATCGGCTCGCGCGCACGGGCTTTACGGTCCTGGCGGGCATATCCATAATAAGGCATAACAATATTAATCGTTTTGGCAGAAGCACGTTTTAACGCATCAATCATGATCAAAAGTTCCATCAGGTGTTCGTTTACAGGGCCGCTTGTGGATTGAATGATGTAGACATCACAGCCGCGGATACTTTCTTCAATGTTGATCTGGATTTCTCCGTCACTGAAACGGGTAACCGAACATTTACCAAGCTGAACGCCGACAACTTCAGCAATTTCTGCTGCAAGTCCCGGATTGGAATTCAGTGAGAAAATCTTTAAATTTGCATCACCGTACTGATTTGACATAATGTGGTGAACCTCCAATTAGGAATTAGAATTTTGATTCATGCTCAGCCGGCTGACATAGTCCTCTTTGTTGACTTGTCTAGCACGCGCAACCGATAGCGCTTGACCCGGCACATCTTCTGTAATCGTAGAGCCTGCTGCTACATAGGCTCCTTTTCCAACTGTTACTGGTGCAATCAGATTTGAATTGCAGCCGATAAATGCCCCATCTTCCACCTTTGTAAGTGCCTTATTCTTCCCATCATAGTTCACGGTAATAGACCCGCAGCCAAGATTTACATCTGCACCGATTTCCGCATCGCCAATATAGCTCAAGTGAGAGGCTTTGCTTCCTTTGCCCATGGATGCCTTCTTGATTTCAACAAAATTGCCGATTTTCACCTCATCTGAAATAGATGATTGCGGGCGAATATGAGCAAACGGCCCTACGGCAACCTCGTTTCCGACTTCACTATCATGAACGACAGACTGGCGGACCACTGTACGATCGCCGATCACACTGTTTTTAATTTCTGTGTTCGGGCCGACCTCACAGTCCTCACCGATCTTCGCATTCCCTTTAATTATCGTTCCCGGATAAATGATGGTATCCCTGCCGATTTCAGCATCTGCTGAAATGTATGTTTGCTCAGGATCAATCAGGGTTACTCCATTGCGCATATGGAAGGTGTTGATGCGTTTTTTCATATATTTCTCTGCCTGTGAAAGCGCGACACGGTCATTGACTCCCAGTGACTCTTCAAAAGAATCGGTCTGATAAGCAGACACGACTTCACCTTCGTTTTTGAGGATTTCAATGACATCAGGCAAGTAATATTCTCCCTGAACGTTGTCATTCGAAACTTTGCTTAGCGTTTCAAAAAGCATTTTATTATCAAAGCAGTAAGTACCGGTATTGATTTCATCAATGGTCCGTTCCTCTTCAGAAGCATCTTTATGCTCGACAATTTTTTCAACGAGTCCGCTGCTGTTTCGCACAATTCGTCCATACCCCGCAGGATCCTCTGCCTTCACAGTCAGAATGGTTGCTTTGGAGTTTGTTTCTTTATGATGGGAAAGCAAATTCTCCATCGTCTCAGACGTTATCAGCGGTGTATCTCCGCAGACAACGATTGTCGTACCTTCAAGATTATGGAGCTGGCTTGAAGCTTGCATAACTGCATGAGCAGTTCCAAGCTGCTCGCTTTGCAGAGCATATTCACTTTTTTCTCCAAGCTGTGCCTTGACCATTTCTGCACCATGCCCAATAATCGTCACCATTTTTCCAAGGTTCAGTTTGGACATTTCATCTGCTACGTGCTGAACCATCGGCTTGCCGCAAACAGGATGCAGAACTTTATAAAGCTTGGATTTCATACGTGTACCTTGACCAGCTGCTAGAATGACTGCAAAACGATTTTCCATATGTAAGCCTCCCAAGTATCCCTATTTATCCATTAAAAAATATATCTTAAATGTGGCATCATTTCAAGGCGCGAAGCAAAAGTGCCGAATATTTCTAGGGCTGCCGGGAAACGGATAGGACTTTATTAGCGGGAGGTTGGAAAGGGGGTAAGCGGAGGAGAAAATGGCACAGACATAAGGAAACCCCTGTTACAGCGTAACAAGGGCGAACATATTTTAGGAAGCACCCGCTTCTTCAAATTCAACTTCTTCCATTTCTCCAAGCCTGTGATACTCAGTTAAAACAGCTTCTTGAATCTTTCCGCGTGTACCCGAATTGATTGGATGGGCAATATCGCGGAACTCTCCGTCAGGAGTTCTTTTGCTTGGCATTGCAACGAATAAGCCATTGTTCCCGTCAATCACACGAATGTCATGTACAACAAATTCGTGATCAAGTGTAATGGATGCAATCGCTCTCATTCTGCCTTCTGTGTTAACGCGGCGTAATCTAACGTCAGTCACTTCCATTATGTTCACCACCTTTTCCCTGGATGAAAAACTTTACAGTATGAATTCCACGGAAAAATCTGAATTCCTGCATTCTGTAAAAATTTTTTTGAAAAATCAGGGAAAGGTAGGAAAGTTTTCTTATTGACTTGGGTAAATTATTTAGTTAGAGCGACGCACTCGATTTCAATCAATGCGTCTTTTGGCAGTCTGGAAACTTCCACACAGGACCTTGCCGGTTTATGTGTATGAAAATATTCCCCGTACACTTCGTTAATCTCACCAAAATCGTTCATGTCTTTAATAAAAACAGTCGCTTTCACAACCTGCTCCAAAGAACTTCCTGCCTGTTCAAGAACAGCCTGCAAATTTGCAAAAACCTGATGCGTCTGCTCCCGGACATCCCCTGCAGTCATTTCGCCATCGGGACGCAGCGGAATCTGTCCGGATGTAAAAAGCAGGTTGTTTACAACCATCCCTTGTGAATAGGGGCCAATGGCTGCCGGCGCTTTAGCTGTTTGAATGATTTCCATCGGTCTTCAGCTCCTTTTTTTATGCCTGTAAAAAACGTTACTTGGCAAAATCAAAAAAATTACCTTCCTGAAGCTCAATTTGTTTGCCCTTCACATCAACATCCGTTAATTTAATGAGCGAAATGTATTCATCCACTAACCGCTCTTCTACACCCTGTGTCTCAACCAGGACGCCAATTCCCGCGACTTTCGCCTGAAATTCATCCAGCAGGCTTACCATTCCGTTGATGGTTCCGCCGGCTTTCATGAAGTCGTCAATAATCAGGACATTTGAACCTTCCCTTAAGCTTCTCTTGGCAAGAACCATTGTTTGAATCCTTTTGGAAGAACCCGATACATAGTTGATGCTGACGGTGGACCCTTCGGTCACTTTACTGTCACGCCTTACAATAATAACCGGAACGTTCAAATCATTCGCTACAGCATAGGCAAGAGGAATCCCTTTTGTGGCCACTGTCATGACGACATCGATATTCCGCTCGGCAAAGACTGAAGCGAACATTCTCCCGACCTTATTGACCATAGAAGGGTCACCAAGGATATCCGTCAGATAGAGATAGCCTCCGGGAAGAAGGCGGTCCGGTGATGACATTCTCTGTTTAATGGAGCTGATGATGCTCTGCGCTTCTTCACGGTGCATGCCCGGAACAAATTTCACGCCCCCTGCGGCTCCCGGCACGGTTTGCAGCGACCCGACACCCTGCTGCTCAAAAGTTTGCTTAATAATGGTTAAATCCTCACTAATGGAAGATTTTGCAGACTGGTATCTTTCTGAAAAATAAGTAAGAGGGACAAGCGAATGCGGATGAGTAAGCATATAATTCGTCATGTCCACGAGTCTGCCGCTTCGACGAAGCTTCATGGAATAACCCCCAAAATCCGAATATTGTTAAAGATAATATATCTTAATATACGTCTTTAATCAAGTTCGCATCGCTCGCCCAGCATTCTTACCGCAAAGACCTGATCACAGAATCCTCTAAGCCCATTGTAGATCCGGTGTACTTTTGATTCATATTGCACAAGTCCAAATACAGTTGGACCGCTTCCGCTCATTAGAACAGCATCTGCGCCAAACCGCTTCATTTGGTCTTTAATCACTGCAACTTCCGGCTGCATTTTCAGGGTGACGGATTCCAGAACGTTCCCAAGATGATCACAGATTCCTTCATAGCTCTTTTCCTGAATGGCTTCTATCATTCTGCCGGTATGCGGATGCTGAACATCAGCAAGCCTCAATCCCCGGTACACATCTGCTGTAGAGACTCCTGCCGTCGGTTTTGCCAAAATGACCCAGCAGTGCGGAGGCGCTTCGATGTGGCGGATTTTTTCCCCTCTTCCTGTGGCGACAGCCGTTCCGCCATATACACAGAAAGAAACATCGGACCCGATCTCAGCTCCGATTTCAGCCAGCTCATCCAGGCTTAATCCAAGATTCCACAACCGGTTCAGCCCTCTTAAAGCCGCGGCTGCATCACTGCTTCCGCCGGCAAGACCTGCAGCAACAGGGATGACCTTTGTAATACCGATTGATACTCCCCGTTTTATGCCGAAGCGCTCTTTTAAGACGCTTGCGGCCTGATAAGCAAGATTCCGGTGATCATCGGGAACAAACCGGTTATGGGATGTAATGGAGATCCCGCCCCTCGGCCCCATATCAGTGAGTTCAATCCGGTCGGCCAAATCAATGGTCGTCATCACCATTTCCACTTCATGAAATCCATCTTTTCTTTTATGTAAAACATCCAGCGACAAATTAATCTTCGCTGGTGCTTTTTCAAGAATACGCATACTCTCACCTGCTTCTAAAACGAACTAAAATTGTACCCACATTGTATCACAAAAAGAAGATAAATATCGCTGTTTTTCGACATTGGGCTCTTATGCATCAGGCTTTCTGATGCTTTTACATGCTGCGGAGGAGAATTTCCCTTACATCCTCTTTATTTAAAATCTTATAGGTTCCTACCTGATCTTTCATAAAGGATTTCTCAACAAGCTCTTCCAGTCTTGAATCATCAATCCCATAGTCAGAGAGACGGCTCGGAGCGCCAATGGAGTTCCAATAGCTTCTTAACGCTGCGATGCCCTCTTTAGCCGTCTCTAAATCACTTTTTCCTTCAGGAGAAATCTTAAACACATTGACTGCCAATTTTTTCATCCTGGAAGGATCTATTTCGGAGCAATAGCTCATCCAGTTCGGGAAAATAATTGCAAGCCCTCCCCCATGAGGAATATCATAAATAGCCGAAACCGCATGCTCAATTTGATGAGAGCCCCAATCGCCCCCGTCCGTTCCGTTTGAAAGGGTTTCGTTAAAAGCAGTCGTTCCGGCGTACATAACCGTTTCCCGAAGCTTAAAGCTGCGAAGGTCATTCACAAGCTCCGCTCCCGCCTCCATCACTGTAAGCAGGAGAGACTCTATAAAGCGGTCAATCATCGGTGTATTATCCGTACGATGGAAATATTGCTCAAGCGCATGCGACATAATATCCACCACACCGTAAACTGTCTGATCACGGGGAACAGAAAAAGTATACGATGGATCGAGTATAGAGAATTGAGGAAACACAAGCGGGCTTCCCCAGCCGCGTTTTTCATTTTTCTCCCAATCGGTAATCACGGAGATATTGTTCATTTCAGACCCGGTTGCCGCCAGGGTTAGTACCGTTCCAAACGGAAGTGCGCGCTCAGGCGATCCCTTTCTGCAAATGACGTCCCATACATCTCCTTCATAAAACACTCCGATGGAAATAGCCTTTACGCAATCGATCACGCTGCCGCCGCCGATTGCAAGCATCAGATCAATCTCTTTTTCACGGCAAAGGGCAATTCCCGCTTTCACCGTGGACAGACGGGGATTCGGTTCTACTCCGGACAGTTCAAATACGTTTGCTCCGGACTTGTCCAGCTCCTCCATCACGGCATCGTACACCCCGTTTTTTTTAATGCTTCCGCCGCCGTACACAATCAGTACGTTTTTCCCCCGGCCGCCAAGCTCGCTCCCAAGCTGTGAGATCTGCCCTTTCCCGAACCAGAGTTTTGTGGGGTTATGCTGCAAAAATGTATTCAACGTTTCTTCCTCCTAAAAATCATCATGAATGTATCATAGCAAAAAGTGGAGCGAAAGACGAAAAAAGAGCAGTCCCCCTGGGAGACCGCTCCGATTTAATGAGATTTCATTTGTGACGCCATATGCGCTTGAGCAAGTTCAACCGCTCTTTTTGTCATATTGCCGGCATCTCTTGAGCGAATACCGCCCCAGCCTTCCTTCATTACGGTATCGTAAAAGCCCAAATCCTTTGCAAGCTCGTACTTAAAGCTTTCCGTCATGATCCCTTTTCGTCTGCCCATGATACAAACCCCCTCATGTATGCTATAACGCGTCCGGGATAAATTGCCGGGACTCCCATAGGATGTGTATCTTTTTTAATAAAGAGACGGCTGAATATATGTAAAGAAAGGCGAATTCCGGTAATAATTCTTGTTTTTTGCTGATTTTTGACATAAAAAAAAGCAGCAAACGAATGTCTACTGCCCGCTTAAAGCTAATGCTCCTGATGCATCTTCAAAAAATGTTAATTGTACAGTTTCGGTGAGAACATCTGCATAGCTGTAGGAAACTCTTTCAAAAGCATTTTCATCCTGATCCAATTCTACGATAAAGACGGATGGATAGGTCTCAGCCAGAACCCCAGATCGCTCTACGGTCTTTCTGCGTCCTCCATTTGCCTTCAATGTCAATCTTTTGCCCAGATTCAAATCCAACACGTTTTTGATATCGGTTAAAGTCTTCGCCATTGCATCCACCTCACTGTAGACAATTATACCTCTTTAGCGCTCTAAAGTCAAACAAAATTTAAATTATACAGAGGCTAAACAACAATGTCAACAAAATTATTTCTACAATATTTTCTAACCTTCGCACCTATTATGTACCGAAGCATCTCCTTTTATGTAAATTTTTTCTTAATTGTTTTCAACTTTATTTTTGTACAGTGCAATCATGGATGAGCCGCCATGGAAATTGCATTCAGCTGATATCAGACTTGTCCTTGAAATAAACCAAAAAAACCGCGTAAATAGCGGCTTTTACTCCTGAACGGTTTGAATTCTTTTATACGGCATACCTGTCCGGAGCACTCCTTTCGTTTCCACTCCTCCAAGCCCCTTCTCGCGTGTCAGGGTATTGCGGAGAACATCCCAGACATTGATTCTTTCCACAAAAGGGGTAAAGCTGATTTTGGCCACAATGTACACCGGATCAAGCGCATGAATATTTACTCTCGACGGAGAGCTTGCGAAGTTTGCCCCAGCCCTGATAAGCGATTCAAAATGGGACTGGCACGCTCCGGCGAATATTACGAGCTGATCTAAGTTAGGAATCCGGCTTCGTGCATTCATAACCGCCTGCACAAAATGTTTGGAGTGCCGGTAAGCCTCCAAATCGCTCATGCTTCCTTTATGCTTCGAGTACGCATCATGACCGGTAATAACGAGGATATCAGGGCGATACTGGGTTAGAAGTTCCGGCACCCTTTCCGGCATATCTTTTTCCAGACAATGGACTCCATGAACCGGTACACCGATTTTTTCATAAAGGGAGAGACATTTCTGAAGATAAACCGGATCTCCATCTAAATGAAGAACCTTCCCCGGAACATGGAAAAAATCTTCCTGGTGGCTATAGCTGGCTGTAGCGTAATACTCCCGTTTTTCCTTTAGCAGCTGATAATCCTGCTCGAGAAGAAAAAGAGACTGATCCAGCTTTTCTTTTTGCTGAACATGACGCTGATTGAGTTCGCGTTCACTGATGACAACGAGATCGGAGCATGGAGAATCCGCAATAAGCCTGAATTCCTCCCCATAAAGTACCGCAACCGTCTCGCCGCTCTGCCCCTGCTTTATATCGATAATACGGAAAAGCATATCCATATGATACGACTTGCGCGCAACGACATCTCCTATAGTAAATGACATATTCTCACTCCAAAACGGGGGATTTTGGAACATACATGCATATCGATCCTTTTTTAGCCTATGTATGAATAAAAAAAACGTGAATGAAAAAAGAAAAGCGGAAGGCGCTTGATCAGCTGTGAGAGACGGTGGAGCTCTTGACCGAAGGGCGCTTTTGGCCCTGACGGAGAGAGCGAAGCGGCCGAACAGCTAGCGCCTGAAGCTGGACAAAAGAAAAGGTGAAGGTGCTCGATCAGCTGTGAGAGACGGTGTTGTCCGGGATCGTTGTCCAGCATCGATCCAAAATGTGGCCATGTCCGGGAACAACGTCCGGCATCAATCCAAAAAACGGCCATGTCCGGGATCATTGTCCGGCATCAACCCAAAATATTGCGATGTCCGGGAACAACGTCCGGCATCAATCCAAAAAACGGCCATGTCCGGGATCATTGTCCGACATCACCCCAAAATGTGGCGATGTCCGGGAACAACGTCCGGCATCAATCCAAAAAACGGCCATGTCCGGGATCATTGTCCGGCATCGCCAGGCTGATCAGGGTACAGCAAAAAAGCCTGATCACTCAGGCTTTTAACACGCTTTTGTTAGGCTATGTTAAAGGATGTTGTTGATTTTTCACACCTGTTGATTGGAGCGGAAGGCGTGAGACTCCTGCGGGAGAAGCGGGACAGGTGAGACCCCGCAGTGGCGAAGCCAGGAGGAGGCTCACCGCCCGCCCAAGGATAAGCGAACGACTGCAGCGGAAATCAACAGCCAAGTTTAACAGAGCTATTTTTTAAGCAAAGGATAAAGAACATCCGCTGCTTTTGCAAATTCTTCAATCGTCAGTGATTCTCCGCGTCTCCGCGGATCAATTCCTGCTTGATTCAGCTGCAGTTCGATTTCTTCTTTTATACCCTTGCCTGCCGGATAATGCTGCATGAGATTATTCATGAGCGTTTTTCTCCGCTGAGCAAAAGACGCTCTCATCAATTCAAAGAAAAACGCTTCATCCTGCATTTCTACAGCAGGCTTATCCCTTTTCAGCAGTCTGATCACCGCAGAATCTACATTAGGCTGCGGAACGAACACGGTTTTCGGCACCGTCATAACGGTCTTGGCCTCTGTGTAATACTGAATGGCAATCGAAAGAGATCCGTATTCTTTTGTTGATGCATGGGCGGCAATACGGTCTGCCACTTCTTTTTGCAGCATGACCACAATGCCTTTCAGCGGCAGCTGATCCTCAAGAAGCTTCATGATGATGGGAGTGGTGACGTAATAAGGTAGATTGGCAACAACCATTACTTCTTTACAGTCTCCAAACTCTTCTTCCATGACCTGTTTTACATCTGCTTTCAATACATCTTCATGGATGACCTTGACGTTCGGATAGGGGGAAAGCGTATCACTGAGAATTGGAAGCAGTCTCTGATCGATTTCAAATGCGACTACTTTTTTTGCCCGCTTTGCAAGCTGTTCTGTAAGTGCTCCGATTCCCGGTCCGATTTCAATCACACCGGTTTCTTCTCCCACTTCCGCATGATCCACAATTCGATGAAGGACATTTGTGTCGATTAAAAAGTTTTGTCCAAGACTCTTTTTAAAAGAAAACCCGTACTTTTGCAAAATCTCTTTTGTCCGTGCCGGAGTGGCAATATCTTTAATCATGTTTTTCTTCCTCCTGCAGTATCCTTTTCATCGCTTCTTCATAAGCTGTTTTCGATATTTGAAACATCTGCAGTCTTTTCAAAAGCTGCTTTCCATTCGTATAGCCGATCTTAAGCTCGGTTCCGAGTTTTTCCCTGCGTACCTTCGCCATCGGATGGCCGATTAGTCCATATTCCAAAAGATCATCCTGTTCCCATTCTGAAGGAAGGTCAGGCATTTCTTCCTTCACTTCCTTTAATGCCTCTCTGATGGCTTCAGGTGATGCATGCTCCACGCCGATTCCGCGGCCTCTTTTAGGGCGGGCATCCGTTTTTTCAATAAACGCATGCTTGCAGCCCGGGACAGCCTCCGCAATCGTTTTCCGTATTTTCTCACCAGGGAAATCTGGATCAGTAAATATGATTACTCCCCTGCCGGCAGCAGCAAGTCTGACACGCTCAATTACATCATCACCTATTGCGGAGCCATTCGTTTCTATTGTATCTGCAGTGACGGCTCGTTTAACAGCAACTGTATCGTCACGGCCTTCCACTACAATGATTTCTTTTATTTTCATTTTTTCCTCCAACGATGAAACTTTCAGAAATTTCATTTCGTCTAATTAGTAAATCAGTTACCGTTATTATATCGCAAAGTATCAGCGTAAACATACGTCTTCCAAAAGCTTCTGTTTATTCAACAAAAAAACAGAGGGATAGCCCCTCTGTTCGGTATCTATTTAACGGCTGGAAAACAGGTATAGTTAATCGAGGATTTTTATTTTCACCCGTCTGTTGCCCCATTTCATTGCTGAAGACTGGTCTGGGAAAAACACGTCAATTTTGTTGCCGTTGATGGCTGAGCCCGTATCGGCTGCTACTGCATACCCATAGCCCTCCACATAAACTTTCGTTCCAAGAGGAATTACGTCCGGGTCCACTGCAATTACTTTCGCATCAGGATTTGCTTTTAAATTGACTCCTGTTGCAGTACGGCCGGAACAGCCGCTGCAGCTTGCCGTATAGGCAGTAGAACTCACGTACATTTCTTTTGAAACCGAGTCATTATTTCTGGACGCTATCGCTGCTTTAGGTGCGCTTGACGCAGGTTTGCTCGCAACCGGAGCTGCTTTTCGCGCTTTCGTTCCCACAGCTACAATGCGGTCCTTGCTTTCTTTCACCATTTCTTCCTTTACCGCTCTGCGGGATATCACTTTCCCGTTTTCCTTCACAACGGCAAAATGAATTTTCCTGGATCCTTTTTCGCCTTCTTCAACGACTTTTTGCTTTCCGCGTTCCAAATTGCTGTCATTTTTCTTAACAACAGCAAAATCAAGCGGTTCTTCCACTACATCGGTGACTTTTTCTACGCGTTTAACCGTTACAGCATCATTTGCCTGCAACGTATCATCTAATCTTGGCTCAACTTTATCTGATGGATTGAGTCTAATCTTCTGGTTCTTCAAAAAGTCAGCGACCGTAGTCGAAGTGGTCCAAACCTTTTTCTCTTTGCCGCCTACATTCATGGTCAGCTCGAAAGCACGGTTGATGGAGAGGGATAGCTGATCCGTAATCTTTGTATCTGGAGCCGGTCTGATCTGATCATGACTGGATAGTTTAATGCCTTCTTCTTTCAGCATTCCGTCTACCGTATCAGCGGTGGTCCAAACCGTCTTTTCATTGCCATTGTCATCTAATCGAACCGGCAGGGCTGATTCGTAGACAATGTTCATACTGCTGTCTAATTTCGTGTTCTCCGAATGGGAAAGCTGGTCTTGATCGCGCACATCTATATCTAATTCTGAAAATAAATCTCCTACGGTGTCTGCGTGCGTTCTAATCTTCTCCTCATTTCCGTTCACAGAAACAGTAATTTCATCTTTCGTTCCCTCGTATGTACCGAAAGCAGTGCCTGTTCCCATTACTAGCAAACTAGTAGCGGAGAGGATGAGTTTGTTTTTACTCATCTTTTCGGAAAACAGCTTTTTCAAGGTTTCTATCACTATGAAAAACGCCTCCTTATCCTCCGAGTGATTATATAGAGTATCACTCAGACTGTCAACCCTCACCACATTTTTCTATATTTTCTAGCCGCAGTCCCTATTATGCTAAGAAAATACTGAAAAAGGAAGGAAAAGTTGTCGACACGGTTATCCTATGCACGAGCTCGGGCATGTAGAACTTTTTTGAATTTGCGAAAAAAAAGACAGCATTCCCCACCATTCGATGGGGTTTGCTGTCAGCTGATGCCGAAACATTTCTTTGCGTTTTCGGTTGTTATTCGAGCGATTTCTTCATATGTCATTCCTCTTAACTCTGCAATCTGTTCCGCTACATATTTTACATAGCCTGGCTCGTTCCGCTTTCCTCTGTACGGATGCGGAGTCAGGTAGGGACAGTCCGTTTCAATCAGCAGACGGTCAAGCGGAATATCGGCTGCAGTCTCTTTCGGTTTTTTTGCATTTTTGAATGTGACAGGTCCGCCTAATGAAATATAAAAATTCATATCTATGCACTCTTTTGCCGTTTCCGGACTCCCCGTAAAGCAATGCATGATTCCACCGACTTCATCCGCGCCTTCTTCTTTTAGAATTTCCATTACATCTGCTGTTGCATCACGGTTATGGATGATAATCGGGAGCTTCACTTCTTTAGCCAGAGCGATTTGCTTTCTGAACACTTCTTTTTGAATATCCTTTGGAGATTTATCCCAATGATAGTCGAGCCCCATTTCACCAATTGCGACAACTTTCGGATGGGCAGCAAGCTCTTTAATCCAGAGAAGATCTTCGTCTTTCATATCAATTGCATCTACGGGATGCCACCCGACGGCTGCATAAATAAACTCGTATTTTTCTGTCAGCTCCATCGCTCTTGTAATCGTTTCGGTATCAAATCCGACCACGACAATTTTTTCTACGCCTTCTTCTTTTGCCCTGTCAATGACCTCTTCCAGATCTTCTTCGTACTGTACAGCGTTTAAGTGTGCATGCGTATCAAATAACATGTTTACGTCCCCTTTCTTTCCGCTTTTTTTATCATAACTCTCATCTGCTTTTTTTAACAAAAAGCTCTGTTAAACTTGGCTGGTGATTTCCGTTGCAGGCGCTCGCCTTCCACTCCAATCAACAGGTGTTAAAAATCAACATCAGGCTTCAACAGAGCCTAACAAAAAGTAAATCCTTTGTTTTTTCATTGGAGGCCGTGGCTTTTTATGCGCTCTGCTTTAAAAGCATCCGTTAAAACATTTCGCTTTAACAAATCCTAACAAAAAAAGAGGCGTTCCACCAAAATGTTACACGTGGAACACCTCTTTCGACAAATTGTATGCTTTCGGAGACTTATTTGATTTTGGTTCCGTTCGGCAAGGTTTGATCTACTGTTGCAAGAGATAGGACTCCATCATGATCTCCGGCAAGAATCATTCCCTGTGAAAGTTCTCCTCTAAGCTTGACCGGTTTAAGATTAGTCACGCAGATGACTTTTTTGCCTGTTAAATCTTCCGGTGTATAATGCTTAGCAATTCCGGATACGACTTGTCTTTTTTCTGTGCCAAGATCGAGCTGCAGCTTTAAAAGCTTGTCTGCTTTTTTTACCGGCTCAGCGTGAATGACTTCTGCTACGCGAAGCTCCACTTTAAAGAAATCGTCTACTGTAATTTCATCCGCTTCTTCTGCTTTTTCTTCTTTTGGTTCTTCAGGAACCGGAGTTCCCCCGGACATTTGTGATTTGATGTACTCCACTTCTTCTTTCATATCAAGACGAGGGAAAATTGGATCTCCCTTTTGCACGGTAACATCTTTGAGATGACCAAAAGTCTGCAGGCTTTCCCACTGGGTTAAAGACTCATCTTTTATTCCAAGCTGGGAGAAAATTTTTGCAGGAGTTTCTGTTAGAAACGGCTGGAGAAGAATAGCCGTTCTTCTTAAAGACTCAGCAAGATGATGCATAACGGATCCAAGATCCCCTTTTTTCGCTTCATCTTTGGCTAGAGCCCAAGGCTGTGTTTCATCAATGTACTTGTTTGTCCGGCTAACGAGCTGCCAAACGGAAGCAAGAGCAACGGAGAATTCCATTTTTTCCATCGCTTCTTCATATCGTTCTGCCGCCGTTCTGTTCATTTCTTCAAGGGTACGGTCAAATTCTGTTACAGATCCCTGATAAGCAGGAATATGACCTTCGAAGTATTTGTCGATCATCGCCACTGTCCGATTTAATAAGTTGCCTAAATCATTCGCCAAATCGTAATTGACCCTCTCAACAAATCCTTCTGGCGTAAAGACACCATCAGAGCCGAACGGCACTTCGCGAAGCAAATAATAGCGCAGGGCATCCAGTCCGTACCGGTCAATCAGGGTAACAGGATCGACTACATTCCCTTTGGATTTCGACATTTTTCCGTCTTTCATCAAAAGCCATCCGTGTGCAAATACTTTCTTTGGCAGAGGAAGATCGAGAGCCATCAGCATGATCGGCCAATAGATCGTATGGAAGCGGACAATTTCTTTACTCATCAAATGAACATCCGCCGGCCAATAGGTACGGTATTTCTCATCCTGATCGGTTCCATATCCCAAAGCGGTAATGTAATTGGACAATGCATCGATCCAAACATAAACTACGTGCTTCGGATCTCCCGGAACTTTTACTCCCCAATCAAAGGATGTTCTGGATACAGCCAGGTCTTCAAGACCCGGTTTGATGAAGTTGTTAATCATTTCATTTTTGCGGGATTCAGGCTGAATGAATTCCGGATTTTCTTCGTAATACCTTAACAGGCGGTCTGCGTATTTTCCTACCCGGAAAAAGTAAGACTGTTCTTTAACCAATTCAACAGGATGTCCGCTGTCCGGGCTTTTCCCGCCGACAATTTTCCCGTCTTCCATGATCGGGTCATCCAGCTGATGTGCCGTGTAGTACGTTTCATCAGGAATTGAATACCAGCCCTCGTATTCGTCCAAATAAATATCTCCCTGATCAAGAAGCTGCTTGAATATTTTTTCGACAACCGTTTTGTGACGGGTTTCCGTTGTACGGATAAAGTCATCATAGGATATATCCATCCGCTTCCACAGGCTTTTAATTCCATCCACAATGCCATCTACGTATTCCTGCGGAGAAACGCCTTTTTCCGCTGCTTTTTGCTGAATTTTTTGTCCGTGTTCATCCGTTCCGGTCAGGTACATGACATCAAATCCGCGCATGCGCTTATATCTTGCCATCGCATCGCCAGCCGTCGTTGTATAGGCATGGCCAATATGTAAATTTCCGCTTGGATAATAAATCGGAGTTGTAATGTAAAACGTCTTTTTGCTTTCCATGAATTCCACTCCTTGCCGTAAATTAGAACAAATGCCCTCGCCCCAAAGGACGAGAGCATGTTTGCTATCTCGCATCTACTCTTTATGATACCATCTTAGCCTTCAATATCAAGAAAATATACCGATGTATGGACAAAAAATTCAGGGGATTCATGAATTATATAATATTGCAGACCATCCAAATGCTGGATTTGTTAAAAATATGTTGAATTTTGTCGAAGGATGTTTATAATTAGGTAACTAGAAAACTATTAGCGGTATAATGTTTTACTGGCTGTTTTCGGTTTATTCCCCTATTTTTTAGGGTATTGTTTTTTACTAAAACCTTGTCACATCAAGCAAATCTAGATAAATTGATTTTGTTTGATAATTATCCGAAACAAAATTATTGACGTAATTTGGAAACACTGTTATGCTTATGAAGCAAATGAATTTTGTCGAATAATGACGAAGTTAATAGAAAAAACGCATATATAGCAAAAACGGGAGGAGAATATTCAATGAAATCTACAGGTATTGTACGTAAAGTTGATGAACTAGGCCGCGTGGTGATTCCGATTGAATTGCGCCGTACACTAGGAATTGCAGAAAAAGATGCTCTTGAAATCTACGTGGATGATGAAAGAATCATTCTTAAAAAATACAAGCCAAACATGACTTGCCACGTGACTGGTGAAGTTTCAGATGACAACATGACATTGGCAAACGGCAAATTGGTGCTAAGCAAAGAAGGCGCTGAGCAGCTGATCCAGGAAATCCAAAACCAATTTCAATCTAAATAAATGAAAAAGTCCCTAAAACAGGGACTTTTTTCTTACCCAAAATTCGATTATTGCTCCTTATGGTACGCATTATATACTTCCCGCTTCGGAATTCCCCGGTCTAATGCCACAGTTCTAATGGCTTCCTTCGATGAAATTCCTTTTTCGATATAGTGTTCAATATGGGTGATTATACCCATATCATTCCACCAAAGATCTTCTTCAAGGCTTTCCTGCTCGTCTGATGATCCTTCTACAATGAGGCAAAACTCTCCTCTAACCTCGTTTGACCTCGCCCACTCATTTGCTTCTGAAAGAGACCCCCGAATGAACTCTTCGAATTTTTTCGTCAACTCCCGGGAAAGAACAACCTGCCGATTCCCTAAAATCTCTTCCATTATAGAAAGTGTATCCTTCAGTCTGTGCGGAGACTCATAAAAAATGATCGTTTCCTGCCGGGATTTCAGCTTCTCCAGCTCTTTTTTCTTTTCTTTCTTCTGGCGGTTTAAAAATCCATAAAAGAAAAAGGGCTGGGGTGTCAGTCCTGAAGCAATCAGAGCCGTTAAAGCCGCATTGGCACCGGGCAGCGGAACGACTGTCAGATTTTCTTCCAGCGCAGCGGCAACCAGTTCGCTACCCGGATCCGAGATGGTGGGCATCCCTGCGTCGCTCACCAAAGCAATGGTTTTCCCTTCATTTAAATAATCAATGATCTTGTATCCGCTGCTTTCTTTATTGTGCTCATGATAGCTTGTTAGAGGTGTATCAATTTCAAAATGATTGCATAGTTTTTTTGTCTGTCTCGTATCCTCTGCAGCAATCAAATCTGCTTCTTTTAAAATACGAATGGCCCTGAATGTCATGTCTTCAAGATTGCCGATCGGCGTCGGGACAAGATACAGCATCCCTTTTTCCGTGTTCTCCCTGAAGCTCTGCTGTGTCTGCATGCTCATTCATCCTTTTCCAGTTAGGAAGATTCTCTTCCAGGTATTTTTCCTTGCTTTTTCTTGACCTTTTTTTAAAGTGATATTCTTCACTCATTGCCTCATTTTTCGTTTCAAAACGAGCAGCGTATAAGAGCTCGACAGGAAGACGGGCTCTCGTGTACTTCGCGCCCTTTCCTTCGTTATGGGTTTTCAGCCGTTTGTATAGGTCATTTGTGTAGCCGGCATAAAAACTGCCGTCCCTGCACCTCAATACATAAAAGCAATGTTCATTCTTCTCCATAAAGGATGGTCCTGACTTCCTTTGTGTATTCATTATGTTCATCATATACAAACAAAGGCGGCAAAATCTTTAAATCGGGCTGTCCGCCCTTTGTTCCTTCTATTAAAAGAGTGTTCGCTTCACGGCCTTTTTTTGGATAAACGAACTGAATCCGTTTTGGTTCAATCTTATAGTGCTTCATCCACTCCGTAATTTCAAGGAGACGGCCCGGCCGGTGAACAAATGCCACTTTTCCGCCGGGTCTGACAAGCTGGCTGCTGACCCGTACCACATCTTCGAGCGTACAATGAATTTCATGCCGGGCGATTGCCAGATGCTCGTTCTCATTTTGCTCCCTTTTTTGAGGCGTTTTAAAATAAGGAGGGTTGCATGTGACGACATCAAATTTTTGATAGCCGAGTCTGGCAGGCATATCTTTAAGATCCCCGTGAATCATTTCAATCTGACCGGATAAGGAATTGTACTCCACACTTCTTTTCCCCATCTGATACAGGCGTTCCTGAATTTCAACTCCTGTAATGCGGGCTTTTGATCGTGTGCTCAGTAAAAGCGGAACTACTGCGTTTCCTGTACATAGGTCAATCACATTCCCCTTCTGGATAGGCATATATGCAAATTTTGAAAGCAGCACGGCATCCAGCGAGAAGGCAAATACGCTTGGACTCTGTATAATCCGGAGATTTTCTGCCAGTAAATAATCCAGTCTCTCATCACCTGTTAATTCCATGTTCATCTATAGTTCCTTTCTGCCTAAATCTAAACAGGAGCTTCCATAAAAAAAGCCCCCAAATAAAAGGGAGGCTACTTTTTATTAAGAAATGACAGACAGAAAAGGCAATCTCCGTCTTTTCTAAGACTGCCGTAATGGACGTTGCAGATATGAAACCCTTCTTGATAAAGCCTTGCCAGGTTATCATACCCTTCACCTATGTCCAAACTGTCTTCGTCATCGTGATCCTGTCCCTTTTTATCATCAGAGTGAGGGCTGCTTTCTTCTGAAGAAGTTTGTTCCAGCCGCCTTCTCAAATTCTGATTTTCCAAAGATAAGGCCTGATTTTCTTCGATCAATTGTGCTATATGCTGTTTTAGCTCACCCAGCTGATTGTATAGGGATCCAATTTGCTCTTCTAAACTGGTCACGGATTCGAAGATTTCTTTTTTCTCCAAACTTTCCACCTCATTCTGTGGATTGCATCGTTACAGCGCCTTCCTGCTGAAGCTCCTCCCAGCTGAATTCGACGACTCCGTCTCTTTCTTTCAGCTGAACCTGCAGGATCCGCTCTAAAATATTCAATCCAACCACTTTGCCTGTTCCAGACGGGGTTTTAATCGTTTCCCCTAAATCCGGCAAAAGCTCTTTAGCGGATTCATATTCATCATTTTCATATTTCAGGCAGCACATCAGGCGGCCGCATAAACCAGAGATTTTGGTTGGATTCAGGGAAAGGTTTTGATCCTTCGCCATTTTTATGCTTACCGGCTCAAAATCTCCTAAAAATGTAGAACAGCAAAGCATTCTTCCGCACGGACCGATTCCGCCGAGCATTTTTGCTTCGTCCCGTACTCCGATTTGCCTGAGCTCAATCCTCGTTTTGAAAATCGAAGCCAAATCTTTTACGAGCTCCCGGAAATCAACTCGCCCATCCGCCGTAAAGTAAAAAATAACCTTATTGCGGTCAAATGTATATTCGACATCGACAAGCTTCATATCAAGTCCATGTTCGGTTACTTTTTGCTGGCACGTTTCATATGCCTTCAAGGCAGCATCGTGATTTTCTTCTACAAGCATCCGATCTCTTTGATCCGCCACTCGAAGGACCTTTTTAAGCGGAAGCACAACATCATGCTCGTCCACTTTTTTACTGGAAACGACAATTTTTCCGAACTCTACACCCCGAACGGTTTCTACGATCACACAATCGTTCTCATTTATATCAAACCCATTTGGGTCGAAATAATATATCTTACCGGCTTTTTTGAACCGGACACCTACTACATCATACAAAATTATCCCTCCTGCAACGTTAAAACCAGCTGCTCCATCAAAAGCTGCGGGTTCGCATTTGAATGAAGCTTACGCTTGGTTTCCAATATGCTCAATACCTTCTCTGTTATACGTTGCTGACCTGTTTGAAGGGCCTCTTTCTCCAAGGATTCCTTCATATCTATATAAATAATTGATTCTTCCATCCCCACCTGGATGGAGAGAAGGTCTTTATATAAAAATAATAGCAAGTCCAGACCTTGTTCCTGCTTGTCCTTATCAGAAAAAAAAGGCATCCACATCGTATGCACAAAAACAATGGCCTGTTCTTTTCTAACGGTTAAGGCTTCATACAATTTTATCACTATCGCTCTTGCTTCTGCAAACCAATCATTTCGACTTAATTCGATAGCATCCTCAAGACTGTTCGTCATTTGGGCGGCTGCAGCGGCCATATACCCAATAACTCCCTCTTTTTCAAGCTCCCGGCGTATGATTTGCGCTGGCAGCGGACTAAAAGGAAGCACTTGGCATCTCGACTGAATGGTATTCAAAATCATCTGCACCTGCTCTGTCGTCAGGACAGCAATTGTGTCCTTTCCCGGTTCTTCCAGAAATTTCAGAAGACTGTTTGCCGCATTGGCCGTCATTTTATCAGCCTGCAAAATCATATAAAACTTCTTAGCCGATTCCAGTCCTTTTTTAGAAAACTCTTCCTGGAGGCTTTGAATTTGATGCTTTTTTATGGAAAGTCCATCCGGCTCAATAATATGGAGGTCCGGGTGATTCCCGGAAGCGATTCTCCGGCAGCTGCTGCAGCCTCCGCATGGTGCTGCATCCTTCCTGCTTGTACAGAAAAAGCTTTTTGCGAGGAGAATAGCCGTTTCTTTCTTACCTGTTCCCTTTTTCCCTTCGAACAGGTAAGCATGGGCCAGTCTGTTCTTATTCAGACTATTCTCGAGCAGCTTTAACACTCTCGGCTGATACGATTCGAGCTCTTTCCACGTCCTGTCCATTTTCAATCACTCACTAAATATATAAATTAACCAGCATCCCTTTTATTTCTCCGACGGTTCCAAGGATGTCGATGGCTTTTTTTTCTTTATTCATGATATCTTCCGTCAAACCTGCAAGCTTCTCGTCTATTTTTTCGACTAGTGTAAGAGAACGGCTGTTTCCTTGAAAATCCCAGCTTTTACTCTCTTTTAGCTGCAAGCCGTAATCAACAGCTTCCTGAACAATTTTCTTTACGAGCCCTTTTACTTTTGCCAGGTCCTGAAAATTTCTGGAGCGTGATAAACGCTCCCCGGCTGTCTCAAGTTCCAGAATCATTTGATTCAGCTGGGTGACTTTCATTTGTCCGCTAACCTTTAAAACCTCGCTCTGAAAGCTTCCCCCGGCTGAAGGGGCATCCTGCTTGCGCAAATCCCGTTTATCCGCCGCAATTCGAATATCCTGATTTATTTTCATAGTCGACTCCTCAGAATTGGTGGAACTCATCCACTGGAAGAACAAACACCGTTGCTCCTCCAACTTCCACCTCAACAGGATAGGGTACGTATGAATCCGCATTTCCGCCCATCGGTGAAACTGGTGCTACAAGCTGTTCGCGAGACTGGCAGTTTTCCTTTATAATTTGAAGCGCTTTTTGAACCCTGATTTCTTCGGTCCCAATCATAATCGTCGTGTTGCCTGATTTTAAAAACCCTCCGGAAGTAGCAAGTTTAGTCACCCGGAAATTGTGATCCGTAAGGGATTTAATCAGTTTGCTTGTATCCTGGTCCTGAACAATCGCATAAATCATTTTCATCTTGATTTCCTCCTCGGATTATCGGGATAGTGTAGTTTGAATAAGCGCCCATACTTCCTCTGCTACTTGCTCCGGCGCCTGGTCCGCATTGACCGTCTTGATTCGCTCCGGATACTCCTCTATTAAACGCTGATAGCCTTTTTGAACGTTATGATGAAACTGGAGATCTTCTTGATCGAGCCGGTTTATTTCTCTATTTTCTCCTGCGTAGACCCGTTTCAGCCCTTTTTCGGCATCAATATCAAAATAAATAGTCAAGTCCGGCAGTACACCTTCAATGGCGAAAAGATTAATAGAAAGAACCTCTTCCATTCCTAATTCTCTCGCATACCCCTGGTAAGCAAGGGAACTGTCTAAAAACCGGTCACAAAGAACGACTTTCTCTTCTTTCAGTGCGGGCATCACTTTTTCAACTAAGTGCTGTCTTCTGGCAGCCGCATATAAAAGAGCTTCTGTTCTTGGATCCATTTCGGTATTCTCTATATCTAAAATGACACTGCGAATTTGTTCGGCGATTTTAATGCCGCCGGGTTCACGGGTTGCGACCGTTTCAATCCCCTCATTCTGCAGTTTTTTGTGAATTTCTTTTAATATGGTTGTTTTTCCGGCACCTTCCGGACCTTCAAATGTAATAAAACAGCCTGACAATCTACTCAACCTTTCTTATATACAGCTGCGGTTTGGAAATATCCATTTTGCTTCCCCTGAAACCGTGCTCCGCTTTTTTTCAGCTGAAAAATCCAATGCAGATGCTCTTCACTCATTCTTTCCCCGGCCAGTATGATGGGGATTCCAGGCGGATAAGGGATGATGGGCTCAGCCATCACTCTTCCTTCTGTTTGGTTCAGCGGAATCTCTTCTGTTCCCCTGCCTGACATTTCAGAGTATGACAGGGCAAGTCCTGATGCTGGCAAGGTAGGGAAAGGAATAGGCGGAGTTTCCCGGCGGGAGCCTTCGATTTGCGGCAGTTCTTGTTCCAGACTCCTGCTGCGGAAATTCATCTCTCCAAAATTTAAAACGAGAAGAAAATTCCTTTCATCTGCGAGCTCTCCATAGATTCCATGCCGTTCAAACTGTTCCTGCAGCTCAAAACCAGTAAGCCCTTTTTCAGAGATAATGGATAGTTTCAAAGGATCCTGCACTGCTTTTGGATCCTTCGTCCTTACCGTTCTAATTCCCTCTATAGAATCGAAATACTCATTTATTTTCTTTGCGCCTTCTGCGATTTCCTTAGCTTTTCCTGACACTTTCACCTTTTCCATATACCCCCGTGCGAGGTCCAGTGAAGCCATAATTGGATAGGAAGGACTGCTAGTCTGTATCATGGATAGCATTTTTGCCGTCTTTTCCAAGGAAAGCAGCCGGCTGTTTATATGCAGATAGGACCCCATCGTCATGGCAGGCAGCGTTTTGTGAGCTGATTGGACAACGGCATCTGCCCCGGCTGCAAGCGACGATTCCGGGAATGGAGCACCTGCTCCGAAATGTGCCCCATGTGCTTCATCCACTAATACCGGAATATTAAAAGAGTGGGCAAGGCGAATTGTGCTGGAGAGGTCTGCTGCCACCCCGTAATAACTCGGATTTGTTAGGATCAAAGCCTTTGCGTGAGGATTGGCCTTTATCGCGGCCGCCACGTGCTCCTCTTCTACATAAGAAGGAACCTGCAGGGCCTCATCTATTTTAGGACTTAAAAAGACTGGTGCAGCTTTAGCAAGCTCCAATGCGTTCATTATCGATTTATGGCTATTGCGCTGTACAAGGACGGTGTCCCCTTCTCCGCAGCAGGCGAGAATCATGGCGAGATTACCGGAAGTTGACCCATTAACAAGAAAGAAGGTCTTTTCCGCTCCATATAAAGAAGCAGCAAGGCTCTGCGCCTCCTCAATCACTCCATGGGGATCATGAAGATCGTCCAGCCCGGATAATTCGGTCAGATCGAGCTTCAGTAAATCCTGATAAAAAGAAGCTGCCTCCTTAGGGAATAGCCCGCCGTTTTTATGGCCCGGCACATGAAATGACACCGGATTTTTTTCTTGATGCTTCATAAGCGCTGAAAACAATGGAGTATACATAAGCAATAGGTCCCATCCTTCAAATACGTTATATCCATTATACCAATTTTTGTTCCTTACTTCAGCACCGATTCCGCCGTTATGCAAATCAGGGAGAAAAAAAGAAAAAGACCTTTTTCAGGTCATTAAGAATACAGCGGCGGTGCTTTTACACTTTTTAATTTTTTTACATAATAATCATATCTGGGATCAATGGGATCAGTAGCCACCATTTCTTTCTCACACTCTGTACATATAAAGCTTGTATAGAGATGAATTCCATCTGGCTTGCATTCATCGCAAACAATGCAAGGTTCCCCTTTTGGAATTCCGAATAATTCTCCGCTCATCTTCTCCACCTCCATACTGCTATTTTGCCCAGCGGCGGCAATTTGTATACAAATTTCAGAATTTTTACAGGTTCCGTAATGACCTTCTGCCCTTAATGTATGTAGGCTTTCGCCCATCTGTGTATGTCTCTAAAAGTAAAATTGGCTCTGGGGCGGATTTTTGAGCTGATGATGATGGATACTTCTGTCCGTTTGATTGGACCTCGCTGTCTATGTATGCTTTCAATCTTTACTATGCGTATCAGACAGGATTTCGGGGCCGTCCCCGGACTCGCATCGGCAGACCCCCCGTTTTATAGGAGTCAGTTGTAGATCATTCGCTATTGATCGGCTGACATGACTATATCGGCTACCATTTCGATTTATCGGCCGAAATGAAAATATATCAGCTATTATTCTGTTTTATAGGCCGAAATGGGAAGGATATCGACTTTTCGGCTGGATTCGACCTTCGCAGGATCCTCGTTAAATAATCTCTTTCCCTTCGCAGGGGATTTATGATCGAACATCTTCCTATATGATCGAAACCCTAAAACAGGATCATGGTCTCTCTGTATCGAGTATTCGCCTTACCGCATCCTTCTCCTATCCTTGGCGTATCTTCCGCACCAAAACACAAAAAAGGCCCGCCCCAAGGGGCAAGCCTTTTTTTTCTTGTACCTGGCAATGTCCTACTCTCACAGGGGGAAACCCCCAACTACCATCGGCGCTAAAGAGCTTAACTTCCGTGTTCGGTATGGGAACGGGTGTGACCTCTTTGCCATAATTACCAGATATAAAGTTGAAAGATTGCTCTTTCAAAACTAGATAACGATGTGCTTCACGAGTATTAGAAGCCTTACTTGAATAAAGGTTAAGTCCTCGACCGATTAGTATTCGTCAGCTGCACGTGTCGCCACGCTTCCACCTCGAACCTATCAACCTGATCATCTTTCAGGGGTCTTACTCAAATGATGGGAAATCTCATCTTGAGGGGGGCTTCATGCTTAGATGCTTTCAGCACTTATCCCGTCCGCACATAGCTACCCAGCGATGCCTTTGGCAAGACAACTGGTACACCAGCGGTGCGTCCATCCCGGTCCTCTCGTACTAAGGACAGCTCCTCTCAAATTTCCTGCGCCCGCGACGGATAGGGACCGAACTGTCTCACGACGTTCTGAACCCAGCTCGCGTACCGCTTTAATGGGCGAACAGCCCAACCCTTGGGACCGACTACAGCCCCAGGATGCGATGAGCCGACATCGAGGTGCCAAACCTCCCCGTCGATGTGGACTCTTGGGGGAGATAAGCCTGTTATCCCCGGGGTAGCTTTTATCCGTTGAGCGATGGCCCTTCCATGCGGAACCACCGGATCACTAAGCCCGACTTTCGTCCCTGCTCGACTTGTAGGTCTCGCAGTCAAGCTCCCTTGTGCCTTTACACTCTGCGAATGATTTCCAACCATTCTGAGGGAACCTTTGGGCGCCTCCGTTACATTTTAGGAGGCGACCGCCCCAGTCAAACTGCCCGCCTGACACTGTCTCCCGGCCCGATCAGGGCCGCGGGTTAGAAGTTCAACACAGCCAGGGTAGTATCCCACCGATGCCTCCACCGAAGCTGGCGCTCCGGTTTCCAAGGCTCCTACCTATCCTGTACAAGCTGTGCCAAAATTCAATATCAGGCTGCAGTAAAGCTCCACGGGGTCTTTCCGTCCTGTCGCGGGTAACCTGCATCTTCACAGGTACTATAATTTCACCGAGTCTCTCGTTGAGACAGTGCCCAGATCGTTACGCCTTTCGTGCGGGTCGGAACTTACCCGACAAGGAATTTCGCTACCTTAGGACCGTTATAGTTACGGCCGCCGTTTACTGGGGCTTCAATTCAAAGCTTCGCTTGCGCTAACCTCTCCTCTTAACCTTCCAGCACCGGGCAGGCGTCAGCCCCTATACTTCGCCTTGCGGCTTCGCAGAGACCTGTGTTTTTGCTAAACAGTCGCCTGGGCCTATTCACTGCGGCTCTTCAAGGCTATTCACCCTAAAGAGCACCCCTTCTCCCGAAGTTACGGGGTCATTTTGCCGAGTTCCTTAACGAGAGTTCTCTCGATCACCTTAGGATTCTCTCCTCGCCTACCTGTGTCGGTTTGCGGTACGGGCACCATTTTCCTCGCTAGAAGCTTTTCTAGGCAGTGTGGAATCAGGAACTTCGGTACTTAATTTCCCTCGCCATCACAGCTCAGCCTTAACCAAGGGACGGATTTGCCTATCCCTTGAGCCTACCTGCTTGGACGCGCATATCCAACAGCGCGCTTACCCTATCCTCCTGCGTCCCTCCATTGCTCAAACGGAAAAGAGGTGGTACAGGAATCTCAACCTGTTGTCCATCGCCTACGCCTTTCGGCCTCGGCTTAGGTCCCGACTAACCCTGAGCGGACGAGCCTTCCTCAGGAAACCTTAGGCATTCGGTGGAGGGGATTCTCACCCCTCTTTCGCTACTCATACCGGCATTCTCACTTCTAAGCGCTCCACCAGTCCTTCCGGTCTGGCTTCACAGCCCTTAGAACGCTCTCCTACCACTGTTCTGAAAGAACAGTCCACAGCTTCGGTGATCCGTTTAGCCCCGGTACATTTTCGGCGCAGGGTCACTCGACCAGTGAGCTATTACGCACTCTTTAAATGGTGGCTGCTTCTAAGCCAACATCCTGGTTGTCTAAGCAACCCCACATCCTTTTCCACTTAACGGATACTTGGGGACCTTAGCTGGTGGTCTGGGCTGTTTCCCTTTTGACTACGGATCTTATCACTCGCAGTCTGACTCCCATAGATAAGTCTTTGGCATTCGGAGTTTGACTGAATTCGGTAACCCGATGAGGGCCCCTAGTCCAATCAGTGCTCTACCTCCAAGACTCTTGCTATGAGGCTAGCCCTAAAGCTATTTCGGAGAGAACCAGCTATCTCCAGGTTCGATTGGAATTTCTCCGCTACCCACACCTCATCCCCGCACTTTTCAACGTGCGTGGGTTCGGGCCTCCATTCAGTGTTACCTGAACTTCACCCTGGACATGGGTAGATCACCTGGTTTCGGGTCTACGACCACGTACTCATTCGCCCTATTCAGACTCGCTTTCGCTGCGGCTCCGTCTCTTCAACTTAACCTTGCACGTAATCGTAACTCGCCGGTTCATTCTACAAAAGGCACGCCATCACCCGTTAACGGGCTCTGACTACTTGTAGGCACACGGTTTCAGGATCTGTTTCACTCCCCTTCCGGGGTGCTTTTCACCTTTCCCTCACGGTACTGGTTCACTATCGGTCACTAGGGAGTATTTAGCCTTGGGAGATGGTCCTCCCGGATTCCGACGGGATTTCTCGTGTCCCGCCGTACTCAGGATCCACTCAGGAGGGAACGAAGTTTCGATTACAGGGCTGTTACCTTCTCTGGCGGGCCTTTCCAGACCGCTTCGCCTACCCCGTTCCTTTGTAACTCCGTGTTGAGTGTCCTACAACCCCAGAAGGCAAGCCTTCTGGTTTGGGCTGATCCCGTTTCGCTCGCCGCTACTCAGGGAATCGCATTTGCTTTCTCTTCCTCCGGGTACTTAGATGTTTCAGTTCCCCGGGTATGCCTTCCAGACTCTATGTATTCAAGTCAGGATGCTGCTCCATTACGAGCAGCGGGTTTCCCCATTCGGAAATCTCCGGATCAACGCTTACTTACAGCTCCCCGAAGCATATCGGTGTTCGTACCGTCCTTCATCGGCTCCTAGTGCCAAGGCATCCACCGTGCGCCCTTTCTAACTTAACCTGATAACGGAGTTATCTTCGTTAGAAGCTGAAAACAGATGTCTTCAGACTTTTCATTTCATTCTGCGATAGACGCAGAAGAAAATCGTAAGGTTCTTTCTTACTCGTGTGAATGTTTGACATTCATATCGTTATCTAGTTTTCAAAGAACAAGTTAAGAGAGAATGATCTCTCAAAACTAAACAAATTCGAAGTGCGTCCGTTAATCGCTGCACCGCATGGGTGCTGATAATTCTTCCTTAGAAAGGAGGTGATCCAGCCGCACCTTCCGATACGGCTACCTTGTTACGACTTCACCCCAATCATCTGCCCCACCTTAGGCGGCTGGCTCCCTTACGGGTTACCCCACCGACTTCGGGTGTTGCAAACTCTCGTGGTGTGACGGGCGGTGTGTACAAGGCCCGGGAACGTATTCACCGCGGCATGCTGATCCGCGATTACTAGCGATTCCGGCTTCATGCAGGCGAGTTGCAGCCTGCAATCCGAACTGAGAATGGTTTTATGGGATTCGCTGAACCTCGCGGTTTCGCTGCCCTTTGTACCATCCATTGTAGCACGTGTGTAGCCCAGGTCATAAGGGGCATGATGATTTGACGTCATCCCCACCTTCCTCCGGTTTGTCACCGGCAGTCACCTTAGAGTGCCCAACTGAATGCTGGCAACTAAGATCAAGGGTTGCGCTCGTTGCGGGACTTAACCCAACATCTCACGACACGAGCTGACGACAACCATGCACCACCTGTCACTCTGTCCCCCGAAGGGGAACCTTCTATCTCTAGAAGTGGCAGAGGATGTCAAGACCTGGTAAGGTTCTTCGCGTTGCTTCGAATTAAACCACATGCTCCACCGCTTGTGCGGGCCCCCGTCAATTCCTTTGAGTTTCAGTCTTGCGACCGTACTCCCCAGGCGGAGTGCTTAATGCGTTAGCTGCAGCACTAAAGGGCGGAAACCCTCTAACACTTAGCACTCATCGTTTACGGCGTGGACTACCAGGGTATCTAATCCTGTTCGCTCCCCACGCTTTCGCGCCTCAGCGTCAGTTACAGACCAGAGAGTCGCCTTCGCCACTGGTGTTCCTCCACATCTCTACGCATTTCACCGCTACACGTGGAATTCCACTCTCCTCTTCTGCACTCAAGTCCTCCAGTTTCCAATGACCCTCCCCGGTTGAGCCGGGGGCTTTCACATCAGACTTAAAAGACCGCCTGCGCGCGCTTTACGCCCAATAATTCCGGACAACGCTTGCCACCTACGTATTACCGCGGCTGCTGGCACGTAGTTAGCCGTGGCTTTCTGGTTAGGTACCGTCAAGGCGCGGGCAGTGACTCCCGCACTTGTTCTTCCCTAACAACAGAGCTTTACGATCCGAAAACCTTCATCACTCACGCGGCGTTGCTCCGTCAGACTTTCGTCCATTGCGGAAGATTCCCTACTGCTGCCTCCCGTAGGAGTCTGGGCCGTGTCTCAGTCCCAGTGTGGCCGATCACCCTCTCAGGTCGGCTACGCATCGTCGCCTTGGTGAGCCATTACCTCACCAACTAGCTAATGCGCCGCGGGCCCATCTGTAAGTGACAGCATAACCGTCTTTCAATTCCGAACCATGCGGTTCGAAAGGTTATCCGGTATTAGCTCCGGTTTCCCGGAGTTATCCCAGTCTTACAGGCAGGTTGCCCACGTGTTACTCACCCGTCCGCCGCTGATCTCCGAAGAGATCCGCTCGACTTGCATGTATTAGGCACGCCGCCAGCGTTCGTCCTGAGCCAGGATCAAACTCTCCAAAAAGTAGTTTGACTAGCTCTTGTTTGTTGCTCTAGAATTAACGTTGGCACTTCGATTTGTTTAGTTTTCAAAGAACTTGTTCGCTGCGTCTTTTTCAAGAAGCAACTTTATTATAATAACATCTTCAGTTTCGCATGTCAACAGTTAATTTCGTATTTGTTTTTTACCGAAACAACTTGTCTGTCAGCGACGTATAATAATATACCATCTTATAAACTAGCGTGTCAACAAAAAATAAAAACAAATGGCGGACCATTTGTTTTTACACAAGAATATAACTTTTAATTACATATAAAGCCGCGATCCCCGGTAAACCCAGGAGTCCTGAAACAGCAGAAGTTCCAGCGTTAATCGGAATATGAATCCCTGCGCTTGCACCCAATGCATTGAGAATAAAAAGCATAAGTGCTCCGGCTACAACTTTCGCTGCCAGTCTTCCAATCCATTTAACCGGCTTAATCAGCGAGCCATTCATAAGAAGCAGCACGATGGCTCCGCCAGCTACAGCAAATATGATAACGGGGTTCAAATTTACCACTCACTTTCAACATGCCTGTTTGTACAAGCATATGCAAGCGGAGGCAGGATAGAACCTTCTCCATTAAAGACTGATTCGGATCTTCCTTTGTTTCGCTTCCCTCAATAGAAAGAAATATTTTGATTCCGCTATTTTCAATTCAAAAAGAACTTCTTCAGAAGGTTCCACGCTTTTTTCTACAAGCTGCTTTTGCCGATTCCATTCGGATTTATTTTTCATAAGAAGATCGATAAGCTGTTGGTTAAAATCCTGTCTTAACCGTCCTTTTCGTTTGAAAAGCAAAGGAAACCCTCCATTTATAGTTCTCTTCTTCCTTCAAGCGCTTTAGACAAGGTGACCTCATCCGCGTATTCCAGATCTCCTCCTACCGGAAGACCATGGGCAATTCTTGTCAGTTTAATACCTGAAGGCTTCAGCAGTCTCGATATATACATAGCTGTTGCTTCGCCTTCAATATTCGGATTTGTCGCCAGGATGACTTCCTGTATCGAATCATCCTGAAGTCTTTTCAGCAATTCAGGTACCTTGATGTCTTCTGGTCCAATTCCTTCAATCGGGGAGATGGCTCCGTGCAGAACATGATAAAGACCGCTGTATTCTTTCATTTTTTCCATAGCAATGACATCTTTAGGGTCCTGAACGACACACACGACAGAGCGGTCCCTTCTCTTATCCTCGCAAATATAGCAAGGGTCCTGATCTGTAATATGTCCGCATACAGAACAATAGGTTAAGTTTCTTTTGGCATTTACGAGAGCCTTTGCGAAATCGAGGACAGTATCTTCCTTCATGCTAAGGACAAAAAAGGCCAGACGTACGGCCGTTTTCGGTCCTATGCCTGGCAACTTCATAAAGCTGTCAATTAATTTGGATATAGGTTCAGGATAATGCATAAAGCCTTCCTCCTAGAATAAACCTGGCATATTCATTCCTTTTGTAAATTGACCCATTGTTTGAGAGGTCATTTCTTCTACTTTTTTCAATGCATCGTTTGTAGCAGCAAGAATTAAATCCTGAAGCATTTCGATATCTTCCGGGTCTACTACCTCTTCCTTAATTCTCACATCGATGATTTCACGGCTTCCGTTTGCAACGACAACAACCATTCCGCCGCCGGCAGTTCCTTCAACTTGTTTCTCAGCAAGCTCTTCTTGAGCCTTCTCCATGTCTTTTTGCATTTTTTGCATTTGTTTCATCATTTTTTGCATATTTCCCATTCCGCCGCGCATAGTAACATCTCCTTAAGTTTAGTCTTTTATTTCAATTAAATCATCGCCTACTAATTTCTTTGCTTCTGCTATGAATGGATCTTCTTCCTCTTCATTTGCATCTGAATCTTCATCCTTCTGATCCCGGATGAATTCTTCTCTTATTTTACCCCAATCCCTCTCTGGGACGCCAACCATTTCAATTGGTTTGCCAAGTAAATTTGCAAGAATGGCTTCAATATTTGTCCGTACATCATTATTATTCTCTGCGACCATCTTGCAATGAATCTCATATTTAAATTTTAGCACAAATGATTTCGATGATGCCGCGACCGGTTCACTTTCTCCGACAAGGGCGGCATGGGAGGCTTTGTTCTGGGTCCGCAGCTGATCCAGCATCCCTCTCCAGCTCTTTTTGAGGACATCGAGATCCTGCCTTGTTGCTTCCTTGAGAATTTCCTGAATTCTTCCTGCCGGAACTTTGAAGTTGCTTCTTACCGCTTTTGAAGTCTTCTGGTCGCTTTGAGCCTGGGCAGGCTGCCCGGCAGCAGCCCCATTCTTTTTCAGCTCCCTCAGCTCAGCTTCAAGATGGGAAATACGCTCAAGAAGCTGCGGATCGGGCTCCCCCTGGCTGACGGCTGCCTTCGCCTGTGTTTCACAGAGCTTAACGACAGCTACCTCCAGGAAAATTCTCGGATGGTTTGTCCATTTCATCTCCTGCTGGCTTTTGTTCAGCACATCGATGATCGCATAGATCTTCTCTGTTTCAACCGATTTGGCCAAATCCTTAAATGCTTCGTCCACCACAACCCTCTCAAGGGCTTCTTCCAAATTAGGCGCTGTATTGTAGAGGAGCATGTCCCGGTAATAATAGATGAGATCCTCAATAAATCTTGCCGCATCCTTGCCCTGGTCCATGAGCTTATTCAGGATCTGCAGCGCTGCGGACACCTCTTTTTTCTGAATGGACATGACTAAGTCTGTGAGCAGATTTTGAGAAACAGATCCCGTTATGAGCAGGGCATCCTCGAGGGTAACCTTCTCATCACTGAATGAAATCGCCTGATCGAGGAGACTGAGTGCATCGCGCATGCCCCCGTCCGCTGCTCTGGCAATGACATGAAGCGCTTCTTCCTCTGCATCTGCCTCCTGTTCATCCATGACGGTTTTCATGCGGTCCACAATGTCCTGGGAGGTAATCCGTTTAAAATCAAATCGCTGGCAGCGCGAGATAATGGTTAAGGGGATTTTGTGAGGCTCAGTCGTAGCGAGAATGAAGATGACATGCTTCGGCGGTTCTTCCAGTGTTTTAAGCAGGGCGTTAAAGGCCCCCATTGAAAGCATGTGGACCTCATCCACGATGTACACTTTATATTTAACGGCAGAAGGAGCGTATTTCACTTTATCCCGGATATCACGGATTTCATCTACTCCATTATTGGAGGCTGCATCGATTTCCAGAACGTCTGAGATGGAGCCATCTGCTATTCCTCTGCAGGATGGGCACTCTCCGCACGGCTCGGCTACAGGTGCTTTTTCGCAGTTGACTGCTTTGGCGAATATTTTAGCGGCGCTCGTTTTCCCTGTCCCCCTTGGGCCTGAAAATAGATAGGCATGGGAGAACTTGCTGTGAAGCAGGGCGTTTTGCAGCGTGCGGGTAATATGATTCTGACCTGCTACATCCTCGAACAACTGCGGTCTGAACACACGGTATAACGCTTGATAACCCACAAAAGCCCCCTCCTTTTTTAAATAAAAATCCAATATGTATTATAACCCACAGCAAGCACTCAGAAAAGATGCCAGCTGTTTCCTACCATTATACAGAAAAACTCACCCTGAAAGGGTGAGTGTTCTTATTATAATATAACTGCCGTGCACCTTTCGTCGATTAGCGGCCACAAGCGTTACTCAAGCAGTTAGCTCGGCCCAGGCTGTCCCGCGGCACATGAAAGCTTCCACTTAATGCTGCTTCCTTCCGGACCTGACATGGTTCATGGATTTCCATTGCGCAGGACCCAGACTTCAACACCACTTACTTGAGGGCAGACCCTGCAGTCAACTAACCTCGGAAAGGGATTCGGCCTCGCTAGAGCGGATTGCGAGTACAGGGCACCGCTACCTCCCCGCTTAGCACGGCAAAATTGATACCTATTAGAAGTGCGCCTTATCGGACGCATAATTTAGTATACTCTGATTCAGAGAAAAAATCAATTCACGGAAGCTGTAAATTTTTTGAAGAAATCCGTTCGGATTTTTTTCTCTCCCGAAGCTTTCTGAAGAAGTCTGACAGCAGTTTCCCGCATTCTTCACGGAGCACTCCGTCTTCTACCTCAACCTGATGGTTAAACCGCTCCTCCTGAAGAAGGTTCATTAATGTGCCCGCACAGCCGCCCTTTGGATCGGGGGCACCGAATACCACTCTTTTTACTCTGGAAAGGACAATCGCTCCCGCGCACATGGGGCATGGCTCAAGTGTGACATAGAGGGTCGCTTCCTCAAGCCTCCATGTACCAAGTTTTTGACAGGCTTTATCGATTGCCAGAATTTCTGCATGGGCAATCGCACGCTGCTCAGTTTCCCGTAAATTATGCGCTGCGGCAATCACTTCTCCGTTGTGCACAATAACAGCACCAATCGGCACCTCTTGAACCGCCTCTGCTTTCTTCGCCTCTTCTATCGCTGCCTTCATATACCATTCATCTGATTTCATGAGCTGCTCCTTACTTATAGAACATAATAAATCTGCATATCCTAACTTTAAAGGAGAGGACAAGATGAGTCAAAACCAGAAAACCGCCCTGCTGATCATCGACATGATCAATGACTTTCAATTTGGATACGGACCGGAGCTTGCAAAAAAAGCTGCCGGAATCGCGGATTCCCTCTCCAAATTAAAACAAAAAGCAGCTGAAACCGGCATTCCGGTCATTTATATAAACGACCATTATAATCTTTGGCAGGCCGACCTGCAAAAAATAATAAATAAATGCCGGAACACGCTCAGCACGCAGGTTATAGATGCACTTGCTCCGGGTGATAAAGATTACTTTTTAATCAAGCCGAAGCATTCCGCCTTTTATGGCACAGCTCTTAACACCCTTTTATATCATTTAAAAATAGACACGCTCATTTTAACCGGCCTTGCCGGAAACATCTGTGTCCTCTTTACCGCTAATGATGCCTACATGCGCGGATACAATCTGATTGTCCCGCCGGATACCGTGGCATCCGTCAGTGATGAAGATGAAGAATATGCCCTCCGCATGATGAAAAACGTCTTAAAAGCCAAGGTTGAACCGAGCGATGCGCTCAAGCTCTAGCATAGGGATCTAATCCTGCTCATATTCTTCTATAGAAGGAAGAGGGATGAGGAGGACGCTTTATGCAAATCTATACAGTAAAACGTGGAGATACGCTATCCATGATTGCTTTTCGGTACGGCACTTCCGCCCGGGATATAGAAGAAGCGAACCAGCTTCCGAATCCGGACCGGCTTGTTGTCGGACAATCGCTCGTTATTCCTATTATGGGCCGTTTTTATACGATTAAACAGGGGGATACCTTATGGAGTGTGTCTCAATTATTTTCCATCCAGCCAAATGAGCTTGCCCGCATTAACCGGCTGAACATGAATAGTCCGCTGCAAATTGGCTTCCGGCTCTACATTCCTGAGCCTCCTAAACGGAAGGCGGAATTTAACGCCTATTTAGAACCCGCTCAAAATGAGGTAACCGAGGGGCAAAAGCAAAGCGCACGGGAAGCAGCACCTTATTTAACGTATTTAGGTCCGTTCAGTTTTCGGATTCAAAAGGATGGCACATTAAAGGAACCTCCCTTAAACAGTCTGCCGGATATTGCATCCGCAAACCGTGTTACCCTGATGATGATTGTGACGAATCTAACCGACGAGGGCTTCAGTGATGAAATTGGACGAATTGTATTGAATGATCAGCAAGTCCAAAACCGGCTGCTCAGCGATATAACATCTAAGGCAAAAAAGTATGGCTTTCGGGATATTCATTTTGACATGGAGTATTTAAGGCCGGCAGACAAAGAAGCCTATAACGCCTTTCTCAGAAAAGCGAAACAGCAGTTCCAGAAAGAAGGGTGGCTGATGTCTACCGCTCTTGCTCCCAAAACGAAAGCAGATCAAAAAGGGAAATGGTACGAGGCACACGATTACAAGGCACATGGCCAAATCGCTGACTTTGTCGTCCTGATGACTTATGAATGGGGCTACAGCGGCGGTCCTCCCCTCGCTGTGTCCCCCATTGGATCTGTAAAAGAAGTTCTGGACTACGCTTTAACCGAAATGCCCGGGTCCAAAATTATGATGGGCCAGAATTTATACGGCTATGACTGGACGCTTCCTTTTAAGCCCGGCGGGGAGTTTGCGAAAGCCATCAGTCCGCAGCAGGGAATTGAACTGGCTGCCAAATACAATGAGGCGATCCAATACAGCCAGAAAGATCAGGCGCCCCATTTTAATTACCGGGATGAATCAGACAGAGAGCATGAAGTGTGGTTTGAAGATGCCCGCTCCATCCAGGCAAAATTCAATCTCGTAAAGCAGCTGAATCTGAGAGGGGTGAGCTATTGGAAGCTCGGACTTTCCTTTCCTCAAAACTGGCTCTTGATTCAGGATCAGTTCCAAGTAGAAAAAAAGACAGTTCCTTCCCGCTGAACTGTCTTTCTTTTTCTCTCCCCGGCCAACCTGTCCTCCCGCGTCTCCAAAAAACAATTCCCCCAAAATGGAAACCGCTGTGATAAAATAAAGTTTGTCTTTTTTAAAAAAGTTGTCGAAAAATGTACTTATCACACCTATTCAGCCTGTCACCAGGCTCATCATACCAGGATATGCGTTTCTGATTGAATTGCAGCAAAGGAGGAACCGGCATGGAAGGAATACCCTTCATTACCGTGGAAGGTCCAATTGGCGTGGGCAAAACCTCTCTCGCCAAAGCGATTTCGGACCATTATCGATATCAGCTACTCAAGGAAATCGTGGATGAAAATCCATTCTTAGGAAAATTTTACGAGAACATTGATGAATGGAGTTTCCAAACAGAAATGTTTTTCTTATGCAACCGGTATAAACAGCTTGAAGAAATCAATTCGGATTATCTTAAGCTTGATCATGCGGTTGTAGCGGATTATCATATCTACAAAAATCTGATTTTCGCCAAACGCACACTTAAGGACGAGCAGTACAAGAAATACATTCAAATCTATGATATTTTAACAAGCGACATGCCTAAACCGAATATCATTATTTATTTGAGCGCAAGCCTTGAGACCCTTCTCGAAAGAATTTCCCAGCGGGGGCGGGATATCGAAAAAAATATCGATCCCGGCTACCTGGAGCAGCTTTCTGCAGATTATGAAACAGCAATGGCTCAGTGGGAGCAGATTAACCCGGAAATTCCAATCCTCCGCTTTAATGGGGACGAGCTTGATTTTGTCCACCGGCCTGAGGATTTAACGTATATCTTAAAACGACTTGATGATTATTTGTTAAAAGGAGTCAGCCATTCATGAACTTACGCGATCAATATGGAATTCCAAAGGATGCGGTGATCACGATCGCCGGAACGGTCGGAGTGGGAAAGTCCACAATGACGAATGCGTTAGCCGAAGCCCTGAACTTCCGCACATCCTTTGAAAAAGTAGACACCAACCCCTATCTCGATAAATTTTATGCCGATTTTGAGCGATGGAGCTTCCATCTTCAAATCTATTTTCTTGCAGAGCGTTTTAAAGAGCAAAAGAGAATTTTTGAATACGGCGGCGGATTTATTCAGGACCGTTCCATCTATGAAGACACCGGCATTTTTGCGAAAATGCATTACGAAAAGGGAACCATGACCGAGGTTGATTATGAAACGTACACCAATTTGTTTGACGCTATGGTAATGACCCCTTATTTCCCTCATCCGGATCTGCTCATCTACTTGGAAGGCAGCCTGGAAGATATTCTGAGCAGAATTGAGCTGCGCGGCCGCCCGATGGAGCAGCAGACCCCGATTTCTTATTGGGAGGAAATGCACGGCCGTTATGAAAATTGGATCAACAGCTTTAATACGTGCCCGGTCATGCGTTTGAATATCAGCGATTATGATATTTTGGCAAACGGCGGGTCTGTTGAGCCCATCATTGAAAAAATCAGCTACTTTATGAAACAATCCCGCAAACTGAAAAGATAAATCCATTCCGAGAGGCTGGGACATAACTAAAATTGTTGTCCTTAAGCCGAATATTTTTTTGAAAAAGCATGAAAAGCAATAAAACCGAACGATTACGAAGCTCTATACCAGAGTTTCAAATAATCGTTCGGTTTTTTTATTCGCTATGTTAAAGCATTTTGTTGATTTTTTTACCCCTGTTGATTGAAGCGGAAGGCGTGAGACTCCTGCGGGAGCAGCGGGACAGGTGAGACCCCGCAGTCGCGAAGCGGCGAGGAGGCTCACCGCCCGCCCCGCTGGTCGCTGAGCGCCTGTAGCGGAAATCAACAGCCAAGTTTAAAAGAGCTTTTTATTAACCCGAAACCTTTTGTTCCAGCCTCTTTTTTGAAACTTTTCCCATTTTCCAATCGTAATAAAAAGGAGACCGGACGAAAAAGGAGGAAATGAGTTGTCATATGTACTGGAAGTCCAAGGACTAAAAAAGAAAATAGGCAAGCGATACATAGTGAATGATGTGAATTTCAGAGTGGAGGAAGGGGAAATATTCGGCTTGCTCGGACCGAATGGAGCCGGCAAGACCACCATTATCCGCATGATTACCGGACTGATTAACCGTACTGGCGGAAGTGTGCTCATTAAAGGAAACGATGTGGATGCGAACTTTAAAGAATCCATGAATGAACTGGGTGCCATTGTTGAAAACCCGGAGTTTTATAAGTACATGTCCGGCTATGCCAATCTTAAGCATTACGCACGCATGTCTTTAAAGCCGATTTCAGAAGAAAGAATGAAGGAAGTCATTCAGCTCGTGAAGCTTGAAGGAGCCATCCATCAAAAGGTGAAGACGTATTCCCTTGGCATGAGGCAGCGCCTCGGAGTCGCCCAGGCGCTTTTACATCATCCTTCCCTGCTTATTCTCGACGAACCGACAAACGGATTGCATCCCCAGGGGATGAAAGAGCTGAGAGACTACCTCAAATTACTCGCCCGGAACGGGACCTCGGTTCTTGTCTCTTCCCACATGCTTGGGGAAATGCAGCTCATGTGCGACCGATTTGCCATTATTGAAAAAGGAGAGCTGACCCATGTTTCAACAATGGAGGATACAGAGCTTGCTGCGGCAGAAGAAATGCGGGAAGTACTCCTTGTCGTCAGTTCAGCCGATGAAGCAGCTGCGCTGCCGGAGCTCGGCTCACTTTCTGAAAATCTGACTGTGACGAATCAGCAGACACTGACATTTACAGCGAAATATGATTCACTCCCTATGATTATAAAAGAACTAACCGATCACGGAATTCTCGTTTATGAAATGACCCCGCTCAAAAAATCATTGGAAGACCGTTTCCTTGAGCTGACCAGAGAGAAGGAGGAAGCCCTCTCATGATAAATTTAGTCAAAAATGAATGGATGAAAATCTTCGCAAAAAAATCGTCCTGGATTTATTTTATATTGCTCGCTGTATTCCTTATTATCATCACGGTCGCTACTGCATACATAGACAAAACGAAGACCGATTCAAACTGGAGACCTGCGGTTGAAGAAGAAATCGCTAATTTAAGAGCGCAGCAAAGCGATCCGAAAATCGAGGAAGGAGAAAAAGAGGCTCTTTCCGGACAAATCGCAGAACAGCAATTTTACTTGGACAAGAATGTGAATCCGACGCTTAGAAGCAACTGGCAATTTGCAAACTCTGAAGGAATATCCCTGTTCTCCATGGTTGCACTATTCGCCGTCATTGTTTCAAGTACAAGCGTGGCTTCAGAGTTTTCAGACGGCACCATTAAACAATTGTTAATCCGGCCCCATCGCCGGTGGAAAATTCTTTTATCGAAATACATTTCGGTCCTGGTTTACTCGCTGCTGCTTCTTCTTTTTACGGCTGCGGCAAGCGTAGTAGCCGGCACTTTCCTTTATGGAGCAGGAGATTTCGCAGCCAAAATAGCGGAAGTTCCCCTCACCATGAACGGCGGGGAAACGGTTGTTGCAGGGGCGGGCAGTATGTTTGTTCAAAAAAGTCTCCTGTACATTCCAAACTTGCTTATGGTGATGACTATAGCCTTTATGCTATCCACTCTATTCAAAAGCCAATCTATGGCGGTAGGCATCGGAATCTTCGTTCTCTTTATGAACAATGCTTTAAATGTGGGCGTACAGCTTCTAATCGGGCTCAAACAAGAGTGGGCAAAACTGCTGCTGTTCCCCCACCTGAATTTAATGGAATATGCGGCTGCAGATGAAATCCTTCCGGGTGTAACCCTCACGTTTTCATCACTTGTCCTGCTTGTCTATTACATTCTTTTTATCGCGGTAACCTTTTTCTTTTTCCAAAAGAAAGACGTGAGTATTTAAAACGCAAAAAGGATGCCTGCGCGGGCATCCTTTTCTATTATAGACATAAAAAAAATTCGTTACATGAACCATGTAACGAACCAATCTCCAATTTATGCGCGTAACATAATAATCATTATGGAGGAGGAAGGGGGATTCGAACCCCCGCGAGGTTTGACCCTCCTGTCGGTTTTCAAGACCGATCCCTTCAGCCGGACTTGGGTATTCCTCCGTGTCGACAAGAATAAATATATCAGATATAAACATCCCTGTCAACACTGTTTCAAAAAATAAATGATATTATTGAGCTGGCTGGATGACTTCTTTATTTCCCATATAAGGACGGAGCACTTCAGGAATAATGACCGTACCATCTTCCTGCTGATAGTTTTCCAATATTGCTGCCACAGTACGTCCAAGCGCCAATCCTGATCCATTCAGTGTGTGAATCGGCTCCGGCTTCGCCTTCGGTTCAGGACGGAAACGAATGTTTGCACGGCGCGCCTGGAAAGATTCAAAGTTGCTGCAAGAAGAAATCTCGCGGTAAGAACCGTAGCTTGGAATCCAGACCTCCAAATCATATTTCTTCGCAGCCGTAAACCCAAGGTCAGCTGTACACATGCTCATGACGCGATATGGAAGGTTGAGAAGCTGAAGCACTTTTTCAGCATGTCCAGTCAGATTTTCAAGCTCCTGATAAGAGTCTTCCGGCTTAACAAACTTCACAAGCTCTACTTTATTGAACTGGTGCTGACGGATCAAACCGCGTGTATCCCGTCCCGCAGAACCGGCTTCTGAACGGAAGCATGCGCTGAACGCTGTGTAGCTGATCGGAAGCTGAGATGCTTCAAGGATTTCATCACGGTGCATGTTCGTCACCGGCACTTCTGCTGTTGGAATGAGGAAGTAATCCTCTTCTCTGATTTTAAACGCATCTTCTTCAAACTTTGGCAGCTGACCCGTACCCGTCATGCTCGCACGGTTTACCATGTATGGAGGGAGCACCTCCGTATAGCCGTGTTCATCCGTATGAAGATCCATCATGAAGTTCAGCAATGCACGCTCCAGGCGGGCACCCAGTCCTTTGTAGAAAACGAAACGGCTTCCAGTTACTTTTGCCGCTCTCTCGAAATCAAGAATGTCTAAATGATCGGCTACGTCCCAATGAGCTTTCGCTTCAAAATCAAACTCACGGATCTCGCCCCATTTGCGGATTTCAATATTATCATCCTCGGAATCCCCTTGAGGAACACTTTCATGAGGAATGTTCGGAATAGAAAGAAGCAGTTTTTCAAGAGCTTCTTCTACTTCGCGGAGCTCGTCATCGATTTCTTTGATCCGGTCACCCACCTGGCGCATTTCTTTAATCATGTCATCCGCATCTTTTTTCTCTTTTTTAAGGGCAGCAATTTGACCGGATACTTCATTCCGTTTGCTTTTCAGCTCTTCAGTTGCCGCAATCAGTTCCCGTCTTTTAGAATCAAGCTCTTCAAATTTCCCGAAATCCGTTAAATCCTCTCCGCGAAAAGACAGTTTTTGTTTAACTTCTTCAAAATTTTGACGCAAATACTTAATATCCAGCACAGCAATCTCTCCTTTTCTTCAAACAAAATAAAAAACTCCCGTCCCCTAATGAAGGGACGAGAGTTAACCCGCGATGCCACCCTAATTGAAGACCGAAGTCTTCCAGCTCTGCATGATAACGGCCATGACCGGAAGCATTTCAATGCTTCACTCGAGGACGGATTCACAAACTTCCAGCACCGGTTCGCACCACCCACCGGCTCTCTTCAGAAGGAACATCTGCTACTGCTTCCTGTCAATGTTTTAGCGATTTCTTTGATAGTTCATAATTTACTACAAGTCTGAACCAGTTTCAACCTTTTTATGCAGGAGCTTTTTCTTTTGACCCTTTCACCATCTCCAGGAAAAGCTCTGTCATCCGGTGGTCATCGGTTAATTCAGGATGGAACGAGCACCCGAGCAGATGGTCCTGCTTCGCTGCCACAATCCGTCCGTTGTGTGTGGAAAGGACTTCGACGTTCTCCCCTGCCTCCACGATATGAGGAGCACGGATAAACACCCCGGTGAAATGTTCGCCTACACCGGTAATCGTCAGGTCGGCTTCGAAGCTTTCACGCTGACGGCCAAACGAATTTCGTTCCACCTTAATATCCATAACACCCAAATGTCCTTCTTCATAGCCGACAATGTCGGAAGCAAGGATAATCAGACCCGCACATGTTCCAAAGATCGGCTTTCGGCTAGCTGCGAACTTTCTCAGCGGCTCCATAAATTCATATTTATCAATGAGCCGGCGGATGGCCGTACTTTCACCGCCTGGCAGGATCAGCCCGTCGATCTCGTTCAGCTGTTCAGGACGCTTTACCGTTACAGCCTGTGCACCAATGGCTTCAATCGACCGGATGTGCTCCCGGAACGCCCCTTGAAGCGCTAATACTCCAATTGTATACATCTGCAAAACTCCTTTTTACCAGCCGCGCTCCTGCATACGGTTTTCAGGCAGAAGTGTTGAAATTTCAATGCCTTTCATCGCTGTTCCAAGACCTTTGGACAGCTCAGCGATCAGGGCATAATCTTCATAGTGGGTTGTTGCTTCTACAATGGCCCGTGCAAATTTAGCCGGATTTTCGGATTTGAAAATTCCGGATCCGACAAATACACCGTCAGAGCCAAGCTGCATCATAAGCGCTGCATCTGCAGGGGTCGCAATCCCGCCGGCAGCAAAGTTCACAACCGGCAGACGGCCTTCGCGCTTAATTTGAAGAAGAAGTTCATATGGAGCACCTAATAGTTTAGCTTCTGTCATTAACTCATCTTCATTCATGCCGGCCACTTTGCGGATTTGGGCATTGACCTTCCGCATATGTCTTACCGCTTCCACAATGTTTCCTGTACCTGGCTCGCCTTTTGTGCGAAGCATAGAGGCACCTTCTCCAATACGGCGTGCAGCTTCACCTAAATCGCGGCAGCCGCAGACGAAAGGAACCGTGTAATCACGCTTGTTCAAGTGGTATTCTTCATCCGCAGGAGTCAGAACTTCACTCTCATCTATATAATCCACGCCCATCGCTTCCAGCACACGCGCTTCTACGATATGGCCGATTCTCGCTTTTGCCATAACAGGAATCGAAACGGCCTTCATGACGTCCTCGACAATTGTCGGATCCGCCATTCTCGCAACTCCGCCTGCCGCACGGATATCAGCAGGAACACGCTCAAGAGCCATAACGGCTACAGCGCCCGCTTCCTCTGCGATTTTCGCCTGCTCTGCATTCACAACGTCCATGATAACGCCGCCTTTTTGCATTTCTGCCATGCCGCGTTTTACACGATCTGTACCTGTATTCATTGTAAATCCCCCTCTATACTCAACATTGTTATTTATGAAATCATATTCTCTATTCTATCTCATATCTCCCAATAATCCTATACTGGATATTCAATATTCTAAAAGTTCAGGTGGTAAAAAAAGACACCTGCAAGAGGTGTCTTTTCATGTATTAAGAGAACCAGCCGGATACAGTTTGAACAACACTATCCCAAAGACCGGCAAAAAAACCGCCGATGCCTCTCATGGAAAGAACAAACCAATTCGCTTTCTCTACGCCTTCTTTTGTGACAACGTTGACTTCCCCGCCTGTTTCACCAGTCAGGAAACCATAATCTTTCTCGCTGCCTTTATAGTCTACCACCATTTTTCCGACAGACTCTTTTGCTTTAAAAGGGGCAGCCAGTTCCCCATTTTCATTCAATTTCTTTTTATCAATCACATATTTTGCCTTGAAGTTTTCTTTATCCCCATTTTTCATAGCGACCGTCAAAGGCTGATCGGTTTGAATCTGAACTTCTTTTTCTTTTCCGCTTACAACAGGGATAGAAGATTTGCCTTTAATTTGATAGCCTGCAGGATACAGTTCTTCTACCGAATAGTTGTTAAAGGCGTAATCAAGCATTTTCTTCGTTTCTTTAAAACGAGGAGATTTTAAATCGCCTGTTCCATCTGTCGCATCAAGAACAACTGTAATGACACGCATCCCATTTTTCTTAGCTGTTGCTGTAAAGGAAGAACCGGCAGAGTCGGTAGAACCGGTTTTAAGGCCGTCTACTCCTTCGTACTCGTAAATTAAGCCCTTAAGCATCCAGTTGTAGTTCGGCATTTCCGTTCCTTCTTTGAAGGTCTTTCTGGGAATGCTGGATATTTCTAAAGCCTCAGGAAAATCCTGAATGAGACGTGCCGCAAGTTTCGCCATATCGCGTGCCGACACTTCACTTTGCTCATCTTCCGTCGTTCCTTCCGGGAAATTTCCCTGAAGGTCTTTATTTTCAAGTCCTGTTGCATTGACGAAATGATAATCCGTCATGCCAAGTTCTTTTGCTTTCGCATTCATCATTTTCACGAAATTTGACTCAGAGCCTGCCACGATTTCTGCAGAAGCGATCGCCGCACTGTTGGCTGAATAAATAGCCATCGCATCATAAAGCTCTTTCACTGTATAACTGCCGTCTTTTCTAAAAGGAACGTTCGAAAGGTCACGGCGCTGGGAAATGTTGTACGTATAATCGTTAGGTGTATACGTTTGATCCCAAGTGACTTTTCCTTCTTTAATGGCTTCCAGAACCAGATATTCTGTCATCATCTTTGCCATACTGGCAATCGGAAGGGCCTGGTCGATATTGTTTCCATAAAGAATCTTTCCGGATGAAGCTTCCACTAAGATTGATGCTTTTGCACTAATGCTGATTGGGTCAGCTGCAGCCGAAGCCTGCTTTAAAGGAGCAAGAGCCGTGATGAATAATGCTGCAGCCATGAATGCTGCCAGAATACGTTTTGGATTCATGCTGTTTGATTACCTCCATGCTAATTTTCTAATCTATGTAATCGTTTTGACTGGAGAAAAATAGGGATTTCGGGGACTCTATACTATACGCAGCAGCTTGTCCCGATAGGGCGGGACTGCAAATTATTTTTTTAATTTAAAAGAAACACAAATTTAATTCTATCATAGGGAAGGTAAAAAAAATAGACAGAGAAAAAGTCTCTGCCTAAATGTTTGTTTTTCTTTCACTTTTATCTTGAATAGTTGGGAGACTCTTTTGTGATGTTGACATCATGCGGATGGCTTTCAATAAGTCCTGCCCCTGTCATGCGGATAAACTTGGAATTCTCGCGCAGCTCATGCAAATCCTTTGTTCCGCAATAGCCCATTCCTGAACGAAGTCCTCCGGTAAGCTGATAAACGGTATCAGCCAATGGACCTTTATAAGCAATTCTTCCTTCAATTCCTTCTGGAACGAATTTCTTATTGTCCTCTTGGAAATAGCGGTCTTTGCTGCCTTTTTCCATTGCCCCGACCGAACCCATTCCTCTGTAAACTTTGAACCGTCTTCCCTGATAAATTTCTGTTTCCCCGGGGCTTTCAGAAGTACCCGCAAGCAAACTGCCGAGCATCACAGCGTGGCCGCCTGCCGCGAGTGCTTTTACGATATCACCGGAGTACTTGATGCCGCCGTCAGCAATAATGGATGCACCATGATTGCGTGCCTCAGTCGCACAATCGTAAATCGCAGTGATTTGAGGAACACCGACACCTGCTACCACACGGGTCGTACAGATCGAGCCGGGTCCGATTCCGACTTTCACCACATTTGCTCCTGCGTCAATCAAATCCCGGGTTGCTTCCGGTGTAGCCACGTTGCCGGCGATAATATTCAAGTCAGGGTATGCTCGTCTGATTTTTCTTACGGAATCAAGCACGCCTTTTGAATGACCGTGAGCGGTATCGAGCACAATAACATCAACACCTGCTTCAACCAGTTTTTCAACCCGGAGCATTGTATCCGCTGTAACACCGACTGCTCCGCCAACGAGAAGACGTCCATGGACATCCTTTGCTGAATTTGGGAATTCAATCACTTTTTCAATATCTTTGATGGTAATAAGGCCTTTCAGCACGCCATTATCATCGACAAGAGGAAGCTTTTCAATTTTGTATTTCTGCAGAATGCTTTCCGCTTCCTGAAGTGTTGTACCTACTGGAGCGGTAACGAGCTGTTCCTTTGTCATGACATCTGAAATTTTAATGGAATAATCCTGGATAAAGCGCAAATCGCGGTTCGTGATGATGCCGACGAGTTTTTGCTCCTCCATTGAGTTTACAACCGGTACCCCGGAAATACGGTATTTTCCCATTAAATGCTCGGCATCAAATACCTGATGATCCGGTGTAAGGAAAAATGGATCGGTAATGACTCCGCGTTCGGACCGCTTTACTTTATCAACATGTTCTGCCTGCTGCTCAATGGACATGTTCTTATGAATGATTCCAAGTCCGCCTTGACGGGCCATTGCAATCGCCATTTCGGCTTCTGTAACGGTATCCATACCGGCGCTGATAATAGGGAGATTTAATTTAAGGGTGGGGGTTAATTCAACCTTAAGGTCTACATCTCTTGGCAGGACCTCCGACTTAGCCGGCACCAAAAGAACATCGTCAAACGTCAAACCTTCTTTAGCAAACTTATCATTCCACATTTTATCAATCCCCTCGATTCCGCAAAATATTATTAGTAGATTATCAATAGGTTCTAGATACTGTCAAGGAGACAGAGAAGAGTTTAAATATTAAGAAAACAGGAGAAGCGTACAATGACCCATTCTGAAACGTGGCAGCCCTACATATACCTGCATTCTACCGAAAGCACGCAAAAAGTATTGGAAAAAATTTATAAAAAACGCTTTGGATCTCTTGCATCCGAAATGTCTTACCGCAACTCCTGCTCCTTTATGTATTATCTCTTGCATGCTGAAAGCTTTTATAAACAAGCCGGCGAAGCGCCTCTTGCCATAAAACCAGTCCTTTTCTTCTACGGCCTTACCCAGCTGGTGAAAGCAAGCATTCTTACGGAAGACCCCGGTTATCCGGAAACCACTTCCGTCCTTGCCCACGGCGTCACCACCCGTAAAAAGAAAAAGCAGGATTACCTGTTTCTGAAGGATGAAGTGCGTCTTCAAAAAAACGGATTATTTCACCATGCCGCCCAAACTTTATTTAAGCTCAAAGAATTGGATAAAGAGCGCTATACCATGGAAATGCTTTTGCGCAGGATCCCCGAAATGGGGAATTGCTTTAACATGCTTCGAAACGGGAAATCACTGTTTTCCCTTCAGGAAGATGAGGAGTCTCTCTTCCTCCCTTCCGAAGCAGCAGTGGCCTATCACATCACCGATAGAAGACTGGGTGAAACGATTGAACACCTGACAGGGATGAAAGCTGTATGCTCACCTGGAGAGACAAAGCTCATGAAACAGGAGAACCTCTCTCCTTTTTCAACTGCCCTTCTTTCTTACAGCCTTGAAAAAAAAGAATATTTCCTCCCGGCTGAAAAAGAACAGCTCTTTATCATGCCTGAGCTTCTCACTCATTATTTGCTGCTATACAATCTGAGCATGATCTCAAGGTATGAAACGGAATGGTGGTACGACCTGATTCAAAGCCGGTCCTCAAATGACTACATCTATATCAGTACGTTTATGGAGATTTCCTCCCGGAAAATTCCTGAGCTGATTTGGATGTTTTTGAGCGAGCGCATGTAACGGAGGATTGTCCATGAGGCAATATTTCGGCTGCTTGACGAGTATGGGATGATTTTTTAAGGTACCTTAACGAGAATCGTGATTATACCGCCATCGATTTAATAGAACTTGGGATAGATAAGGTTTATCGGCTGCAATTGGGAGGACAGCAGCTGGTTTTGGAAGGGTTATCTCGGTCGAAAAAGGAAGGATATCGGCTATTTTTTGAGATATCGTCGATTATTTCGATTTATCGACGTTTTTTTGGATATATCGACGTTTTTTTGATTATATGGGCGATTTTTAAATTATATCGGTTGAGCCCCCTAATTTTGGACACGCTCTTCCGAATTCTAATGTTTTCTCCGTTTTTCAAAGAGCGATCTTTCTAGGTTTTACTTCACCCTTTTTATGTTTCTGAAAATAGACAGCTGGAGGCCAGTCCTCAAGGCTTCCATGCAGTCTTTTGTTATTGTAAAACTGAATGTATTCCTTCACGACTTCATTGGCCTCTTCGAATGTCTGGAATTCGTGCCGCTGGTAACACTCTCGTTCGAGGACGCTATGAAAGGACTCGATATAAGCATTCAAATTAGGTGACTTTGGAGGAATTCGTTCATGCTCCAGCCTTTCTTTGTTTTCCAGGCAGAACTCTTGAAATTGGATCCCGATAAACTGGGGTCCATTATCGGTTCTAAGCACCAGCTTCTCTTCGCCGGAATTTTCTATTTTACGGGCTCTCAGAGCCGTCTTAAGCATTTTTGTGATATCTTTCCCGCCACATGTTCTCCCTAAATAAAAGCCGACAATCTTCCGATCGTACACGTCTATCGCGCTTGCCAGGTAGAAAAAACGCTCTATGCCTGGGATGTATCCATATTTGATGTCAATCTGCCACATTTGATTTGGACCTGTGACGATTCGATTCCTGGCAATCTTTCTGGGGTACTTATTGTTTCGAATTTTTAAAGGGAACAGGATCCCCATTTCCTTGCACAGACGGTACACCTTCTTTTTACTGATGGTCAGATGGTGCTTCCGTTTTAGGCAGCTTGTCAGTTTCCGATACCCATAGACCGCCTCCATACCACCGATCAGCTTGACCAGGTACGCTTTGATTTGCTCGTCAGATACACGTTTTCCTTTTGAGTCTAAGGAAAAACCGGGGATAGGCCTTCCGCCAGCTACCCTTTTCGCCGGAATGGGATTGGCCTGTTGATAATAGTAAGTGGACTTAGATATTCCCACAATGTTGATTACCCGAGTGACCGCAAACCCGGCTTCTACCCATTCTTTTGCGAATTCGACTTTATCGGTTAGCGTTTCGATTTTTTTTTTATCATTTCTCGAAGCATTTCAACTTCCAGCTCTTTTTCCCCTAACAGTTTCATGGCTTGATCATATTTTTTCTGGATCTCATCCGTACCAGAGTTTTCAGAAAGGGGAGAGACACCCTCCATTTTCATCTCTAATTCGACTTCATCCCGATACTGGCGCACCCACCCAGACAGAGTAGAAGGAGCTACTGATAATTTCCTGGCTAGGAAAGCCGTATTGCCGGACTCTAATGCCATTCTGACATATTTCTTCTTTACGTCCTCAATCGGACCATTCTTTCTCTTCATCTTGGCCTCATCTCCTCTGCCCTCATTATATTTAGAATGAGTGGAGGTGTCCAAACTAGTTAGGGGGCCTGAGAGATATCGACGAAAAGGAGACTGATATCGATTTTTCGGGAGGATTCGACGCATCGAGCTACCAGTTGAGTAAACAGTTATTCCATTCGCAGGGGATTTATTATCGAAACAGGCCGTTTTATTATCGAAAATCTTCATATATTCTCGAAAATGCCCCATTTATTATCGAAACCCTAAAAATCGACATGATCAGCAGCTGGATCACTGTCTAACCGGATCGAGTATTCGCCTACTTCTCCTATCCCAGGGGTATCCTTTAAAAAGCCCACAATGACCAACCGGGATCGAGTATCCACTTCCCCCTCCATCCGTTTTCCGCACCGAAACACAAAAAAGGCCCGCCCCAGGGGGCAAGCCTTTTTTTCTTGTACCTGGCAATGTCCTACTCTCACAGGGGGAAACCCCCAACTACCATCGGCGCTAAAGAGCTTAACTTCCGTGTTCGGTATGGGAACGGGTGTGACCTCTTTGCCATAATTACCAGATATAAAGTTGAAAGATTGCTCTTTCAAAACTAGATAACGATGTGCTTCACGAGTAGGGAAGCCTTACTTGAATAAAGGTTAAGTCCTCGACCGATTAGTATTCGTCAGCTGCACGTGTCGCCACGCTTCCACCTCGAACCTATCAACCTGATCATCTTTCAGGGGTCTTACTCAAATGATGGGAAATCTCATCTTGAGGGGGGCTTCATGCTTAGATGCTTTCAGCACTTATCCCGTCCGCACATAGCTACCCAGCGATGCCTTTGGCAAGACAACTGGTACACCAGCGGTGCGTCCATCCCGGTCCTCTCGTACTAAGGACAGCTCCTCTCAAATTTCCTGCGCCCGCGACGGATAGGGACCGAACTGTCTCACGACGTTCTGAACCCAGCTCGCGTACCGCTTTAATGGGCGAACAGCCCAACCCTTGGGACCGACTACAGCCCCAGGATGCGATGAGCCGACATCGAGGTGCCAAACCTCCCCGTCGATGTGGACTCTTGGGGGAGATAAGCCTGTTATCCCCGGGGTAGCTTTTATCCGTTGAGCGATGGCCCTTCCATGCGGAACCACCGGATCACTAAGCCCGACTTTCGTCCCTGCTCGACTTGTAGGTCTCGCAGTCAAGCTCCCTTGTGCCTTTACACTCTGCGAATGATTTCCAACCATTCTGAGGGAACCTTTGGGCGCCTCCGTTACATTTTAGGAGGCGACCGCCCCAGTCAAACTGCCCGCCTGACACTGTCTCCCGGCCCGATCAGGGCCGCGGGTTAGAAGTTCAACACAGCCAGGGTAGTATCCCACCGATGCCTCCACCGAAGCTGGCGCTCCGGTTTCCAAGGCTCCTACCTATCCTGTACAAGCTGTGCCAAAATTCAATATCAGGCTGCAGTAAAGCTCCACGGGGTCTTTCCGTCCTGTCGCGGGTAACCTGCATCTTCACAGGTACTATAATTTCACCGAGTCTCTCGTTGAGACAGTGCCCAGATCGTTACGCCTTTCGTGCGGGTCGGAACTTACCCGACAAGGAATTTCGCTACCTTAGGACCGTTATAGTTACGGCCGCCGTTTACTGGGGCTTCAATTCAAAGCTTCGCTTGCGCTAACCTCTCCTCTTAACCTTCCAGCACCGGGCAGGCGTCAGCCCCTATACTTCGCCTTGCGGCTTCGCAGAGACCTGTGTTTTTGCTAAACAGTCGCCTGGGCCTATTCACTGCGGCTCTTCAAGGCTATTCACCCTAAAGAGCACCCCTTCTCCCGAAGTTACGGGGTCATTTTGCCGAGTTCCTTAACGAGAGTTCTCTCGATCACCTTAGGATTCTCTCCTCGCCTACCTGTGTCGGTTTGCGGTACGGGCACCATTTTCCTCGCTAGAAGCTTTTCTAGGCAGTGTGGAATCAGGAACTTCGGTACTTCATTTCCCTCGCCATCACAGCTCAGCCTTAACCAAGGGACGGATTTGCCTATCCCTTGAGCCTACCTGCTTGGACGCGCATATCCAACAGCGCGCTTACCCTATCCTCCTGCGTCCCTCCATTGCTCAAACGGAAAAGAGGTGGTACAGGAATCTCAACCTGTTGTCCATCGCCTACGCCTTTCGGCCTCGGCTTAGGTCCCGACTAACCCTGAGCGGACGAGCCTTCCTCAGGAAACCTTAGGCATTCGGTGGAGGGGATTCTCACCCCTCTTTCGCTACTCATACCGGCATTCTCACTTCTAAGCGCTCCACCAGTCCTTCCGGTCTGGCTTCACAGCCCTTAGAACGCTCTCCTACCACTGTTCTGAAAGAACAGTCCACAGCTTCGGTGATCCGTTTAGCCCCGGTACATTTTCGGCGCAGGGTCACTCGACCAGTGAGCTATTACGCACTCTTTAAATGGTGGCTGCTTCTAAGCCAACATCCTGGTTGTCTAAGCAACCCCACATCCTTTTCCACTTAACGGATACTTGGGGACCTTAGCTGGTGGTCTGGGCTGTTTCCCTTTTGACTACGGATCTTATCACTCGCAGTCTGACTCCCATAGATAAGTCTTTGGCATTCGGAGTTTGACTGAATTCGGTAACCCGATGAGGGCCCCTAGTCCAATCAGTGCTCTACCTCCAAGACTCTTGCTATGAGGCTAGCCCTAAAGCTATTTCGGAGAGAACCAGCTATCTCCAGGTTCGATTGGAATTTCTCCGCTACCCACACCTCATCCCCGCACTTTTCAACGTGCGTGGGTTCGGGCCTCCATTCAGTGTTACCTGAACTTCACCCTGGACATGGGTAGATCACCTGGTTTCGGGTCTACGACCACGTACTCATTCGCCCTATTCAGACTCGCTTTCGCTGCGGCTCCGTCTCTTCAACTTAACCTTGCACGTAATCGTAACTCGCCGGTTCATTCTACAAAAGGCACGCCATCACCCGTTAACGGGCTCTGACTACTTGTAGGCACACGGTTTCAGGATCTGTTTCACTCCCCTTCCGGGGTGCTTTTCACCTTTCCCTCACGGTACTGGTTCACTATCGGTCACTAGGGAGTATTTAGCCTTGGGAGATGGTCCTCCCGGATTCCGACGGGATTTCTCGTGTCCCGCCGTACTCAGGATCCACTCAGGAGGGAACGAAGTTTCGATTACAGGGCTGTTACCTTCTCTGGCGGGCCTTTCCAGACCGCTTCGCCTACCCCGTTCCTTTGTAACTCCGTGTTGAGTGTCCTACAACCCCAGAAGGCAAGCCTTCTGGTTTGGGCTGATCCCGTTTCGCTCGCCGCTACTCAGGGAATCGCATTTGCTTTCTCTTCCTCCGGGTACTTAGATGTTTCAGTTCCCCGGGTATGCCTTCCAGACTCTATGTATTCAAGTCAGGATGCTGCTCCATTACGAGCAGCGGGTTTCCCCATTCGGAAATCTCCGGATCAACGCTTACTTACAGCTCCCCGAAGCATATCGGTGTTCGTACCGTCCTTCATCGGCTCCTAGTGCCAAGGCATCCACCGTGCGCCCTTTCTAACTTAACCTGATAACGGAGTTATCTTCGTTAGAAGCTGAAAACAGATGTCTTCAGACTTTTCATTTCATTCTGCGATAGACGCAGAAGAAAATCGTAAGGTTCTTTCTTACTCGTGTGAATGTTTGACATTCATATCGTTATCTAGTTTTCAAAGAACAAGTTAAGAGAGAATGATCTCTCAAAACTAAACAAATTCGAAGTGCGTCCGTTAATCGCTGCACCGCATGGGTGCTGATAATTCTTCCTTAGAAAGGAGGTGATCCAGCCGCACCTTCCGATACGGCTACCTTGTTACGACTTCACCCCAATCATCTGCCCCACCTTAGGCGGCTGGCTCCCTTACGGGTTACCCCACCGACTTCGGGTGTTGCAAACTCTCGTGGTGTGACGGGCGGTGTGTACAAGGCCCGGGAACGTATTCACCGCGGCATGCTGATCCGCGATTACTAGCGATTCCGGCTTCATGCAGGCGAGTTGCAGCCTGCAATCCGAACTGAGAATGGTTTTATGGGATTCGCTGAACCTCGCGGTTTCGCTGCCCTTTGTACCATCCATTGTAGCACGTGTGTAGCCCAGGTCATAAGGGGCATGATGATTTGACGTCATCCCCACCTTCCTCCGGTTTGTCACCGGCAGTCACCTTAGAGTGCCCAACTGAATGCTGGCAACTAAGATCAAGGGTTGCGCTCGTTGCGGGACTTAACCCAACATCTCACGACACGAGCTGACGACAACCATGCACCACCTGTCACTCTGTCCCCCGAAGGGGAACCTTCTATCTCTAGAAGTGGCAGAGGATGTCAAGACCTGGTAAGGTTCTTCGCGTTGCTTCGAATTAAACCACATGCTCCACCGCTTGTGCGGGCCCCCGTCAATTCCTTTGAGTTTCAGTCTTGCGACCGTACTCCCCAGGCGGAGTGCTTAATGCGTTAGCTGCAGCACTAAAGGGCGGAAACCCTCTAACACTTAGCACTCATCGTTTACGGCGTGGACTACCAGGGTATCTAATCCTGTTCGCTCCCCACGCTTTCGCGCCTCAGCGTCAGTTACAGACCAGAGAGTCGCCTTCGCCACTGGTGTTCCTCCACATCTCTACGCATTTCACCGCTACACGTGGAATTCCACTCTCCTCTTCTGCACTCAAGTCCTCCAGTTTCCAATGACCCTCCCCGGTTGAGCCGGGGGCTTTCACATCAGACTTAAAAGACCGCCTGCGCGCGCTTTACGCCCAATAATTCCGGACAACGCTTGCCACCTACGTATTACCGCGGCTGCTGGCACGTAGTTAGCCGTGGCTTTCTGGTTAGGTACCGTCAAGGCGCGGGCAGTGACTCCCGCACTTGTTCTTCCCTAACAACAGAGCTTTACGATCCGAAAACCTTCATCACTCACGCGGCGTTGCTCCGTCAGACTTTCGTCCATTGCGGAAGATTCCCTACTGCTGCCTCCCGTAGGAGTCTGGGCCGTGTCTCAGTCCCAGTGTGGCCGATCACCCTCTCAGGTCGGCTACGCATCGTCGCCTTGGTGAGCCATTACCTCACCAACTAGCTAATGCGCCGCGGGCCCATCTGTAAGTGACAGCATAACCGTCTTTCAATTCCGAACCATGCGGTTCGAAAGGTTATCCGGTATTAGCTCCGGTTTCCCGGAGTTATCCCAGTCTTACAGGCAGGTTGCCCACGTGTTACTCACCCGTCCGCCGCTGATCTCCGAAGAGATCCGCTCGACTTGCATGTATTAGGCACGCCGCCAGCGTTCGTCCTGAGCCAGGATCAAACTCTCCAAAAAGTAGTTTGACTAGCTCTTGTTTGTTGCTCTAGAATTAACGTTGGCACTTCGATTTGTTTAGTTTTCAAAGAACTTTTTTGCTGTGTTTTCTTGTTGCTCCCGAAGGAACTATCTTAATATACCACCGCAGGCAATACTGGGTCAAGGTTTTTTTAAAACTTTTTTAATATCTTTTGTTTTATTTAGAAAATCCGCTAAATGAACAGAAAAGAGCCGGCATAAACCAGCTCTTTATAGAGTTTCTACTATATAAAGATCCATGCGTCTTTCAAGCTGAATCATCTCTCCCGATTCCAGGCTGACAATCGGTCTGACCGGTTTTTGAGAATCTGTGAAAATCACTTCTCCTATTTCCCCGTTCGAGATCCTTACCCGGGAGCCGTGAAGGATACGGACGAGCAGCTTTGAAAGGACATTTACAGCGGTAAGATCAAATTTTCCAAAACTATCATGTTTGATTTCTTCAAAAACTTTAAAGGGTGAAAGTCCTTCCCGGTATGGCCTTGGGCAAATCATGGCCATGAACGTATCAGCAAGCGCTACAATTTTCCCGTACGGATGAAGCTGGTCCCCCTTTACCCCCAGCGGATACCCGCTCCCGTCCATTCTTTCATGATGCTGAAGCACGCCTACTTTAACTCCCTCTTTTATCGTTGCGATGTCTTTAATCATTTTGTAGCTGCTAATGGAATGCTGTTTAATTTCAGCGAATTCCCGATCCGTAAGAGCCAGCTTTTTAAGAAGAACAGATGACTGAATTTTTGACATGCCGCAATCGCTTAAAACACCAGCCAGGGCGATCTGATTCATTTCTCCGCTTGGAAAATTCAGTTCTTTCGCCATGTAATAGCTCATGATCGAGACAGCAAGGCAGTGCTGCACAATGTATTCTTCCCCTGAATAATAGACCGGGATTTTCAGAATTTCCTTCGGCTCATCTTTAAATAAATCAGCGAGCGGCAAAACAATTTCGCGAACCTTCGGGATATCAATTGCCACCCCTGATTGCCATGCATGAAAATTCCGGCGGAAAAGCTCCGTACTCTTCCTGAAGGCAGCAAAGAAATCCGTTGGAACGCTTTCATTTACCTCAGAAGAAATGCGGTAGCCCGGCTGAAATGCATCTCCATTCGTTAAATAAGGCTGAACGTCAACCTCTTTAACAAGAAAAGCCCGGAGAACACCAAGCATCTCTTCATCCATAACCGTTTCTTTCCGCATTAATGGCTCTTTCGATTTCCCTTTTATATCCTCTGCCAGGATACAGCCTTCGATAATTTGCTCTAATCCTGTACGCACGTTCGAAACACCCCCTGTCTTAATGAGTCATTTGTCCTATATATTCTTTTTATCGGCAAAAAAAGGGACAACCTTTAACGGTTGTCCCTTTTTTTGCTATTTTTATTCAGCAGAAGATTCAGGATCGTTTTGTCCCTCTTCAATCATTTGTTCCTCTGTTTCCGGTTCCTCTTTTTCAACAAGAGCAACCGTTGAAACATGGTGATTCTCATTGAGTCTGATTAAGCGGACACCTTGTGTGTTCCGTCCCATCGTGGAAATGTCGTTGACATCCATTCTGATAAGAACTCCGTTTGCCGTAATAAGCATCAGGTCTTCTTCTCCTGACGATGCTTTAAAGGCTACGACAGAACCGTTTTTCTCCGTGATGTTGCACGTTTTGAGTCCTTTACCGCCGCGGCTTTGAATTCGGTACTCCTCAGCAGGAGTTCTTTTTCCAAATCCGTTGCGTGTCACAATCAGAATATCTGTGTTTTCTTCCAAAATTTCCATGCCGACCACTTCATCGCCGCTGCTCAAATTGATCCCCTTCACTCCAGTAGCGGTTCTTCCCATTTGACGCACGTCTGTTTCAGGGAAGCGAATCATCATCCCGTTTTTCGTTCCGATGATGATGTCCTTGGAGCCGTCTGTAAGCCGGACAGAAATCAATTCATCTTCCTCGCGGAGTCCAAGGGCGATTAAGCCGTTGGTACGGATGTTCGCAAACTGGGAAAGCGGAGTCCTTTTGGAGATTCCTTCTTTCGTTGTGAAGAAGAGATACCAGTCATCCACGAATTCCGAAACAGGAATGATGGCTTTTACCCATTCATCGCGTTCCACTCCAAGGAGGTTGACGATCGGAAGTCCTTTTGCCGTGCGGCCGTATTCAGGAACCTCGTATCCTTTTGTACGGTACACTTTCCCTTTGTTTGTAAAGTAAAGGATGGTGTCGTGGGTAGACGTTGTCAGAAGCTGGTCTACAAAGTCATCTTCATTCGTTCCCATCCCCTGAATGCCTCTTCCTCCGCGTTTCTGGCTGCGGTAGGTTGAGATAGGGAGACGTTTAATGTATCCGTTATGCGTTAGCGTCAGAACAATATTTTCGACTGGGATTAAATCTTCGTCTTCAAATACTTCTGCTCCTCCCGCAATAATTTCTGTACGGCGCACATCATTGAAACGCTCCTTTATTTCAAGCAGCTCTTCTCTGATGATTTCAAGAACTTTTTCCTCATCAGCGAGGATGGCTTTCAGCTCGGCAATAAGCTGAACAAGCCCCTGGTATTCTTCTTCAATTTTTTCGCGTTCCAGACCAGTCAGACGCTGCAGACGCATGTCAAGGATAGCCTGAGCCTGTTTTTCGCTGAGAGAAAACTGCTCCATCAATCCTGTGCGGGCAATGTCCGTTGTCTGTGATCCGCGGATCAGCGCAATGACTGCATCCAAGTGATCCAGTGCAATACGCAGACCTTCTAAAATATGGGCGCGTGCTTCAGCTTTCCTTAATTCGAATGCTGTACGGCGCTTAATGACAACCTTCTGATGCTCCAGATAGTGTTCCAGGAACTGCTTAAGGTTCAATACCTGAGGCTGGCCGTTTGCAAGAGCAAGCATATTGATCCCGAAGCTTGTCTGCAGAGCCGTCTGTTTATAGAGATTATTTAAAAGAACATTCGCATTGGCGTCTTTCCGGACTTCGATGACAATCCTCATTCCGTTCCGGTCGGATTCATCACGGAGATCAGAGATGCCTTCTATCTTTTTATCGCGGACAAGGTCAGCGATTTTTTCAATTAATCTTGCTTTATTGACCTGATAAGGAAGCTCGTGAACAAGAATGACCTGTTTACCGGACGGCTTCTCTTCAATCTCAACTTTCGCACGGACAATAATGGAGCCTCTGCCCGTTTCGTATGCTTTGCGGATCCCGCTTCGCCCAAGAATCTGGCCGGCAGTCGGGAAGTCCGGACCAGGAATGATTTCCATTAGGTCGGCGATCGTGATTTCCGGATTTTTGCTGACTGCAAGAACCCCGTCAATTACCTCACCCAGCTGATGAGGAGGAATATTGGTCGCCATTCCGACTGCAATTCCCGCTGCCCCGTTCACAAGGAGATTCGGGAATCTTGCAGGAAGAACGACTGGCTCTTTTTCGGAACCATCGTAGTTATCTTGATAGTCAATTGTATCTTTATTAATATCCCGGAGGATTTCCATTGAAATTTTAGACATGCGCGCTTCTGTATAACGCATCGCAGCAGCTGCATCGCCGTCCACTGAACCGAAGTTGCCGTGTCCGTCAACAAGCATGTACCGGAAGTTGAAGTCCTGCGCCATCCTGACCATTGTGTCGTAAACAGCGGAATCACCATGCGGGTGATACTTACCGATTACTTCACCGACGATACGGGCAGACTTTTTGAATGGCTTATCGCTCGTCATGCCGAGATCATTCATCGCATACAAAATTCTGCGGTGCACCGGTTTCAATCCGTCGCGGACATCAGGAAGGGCACGTGATACGATGACACTCATCGCATAATCCAGGAAAGAAGAACGCATCTCCTGGCTAATATTTATTTCTTTCACTTGAGGTGTTTTATCTTCAGCCATGTTTAAACCTCCCCAGAACTTTAGTTTGGGAGTTAGAAAAAACTATCTCCGTTTATATGAAAATCATTTCAAAGATTTATGTAGTTTGAAATCAGGCCATATTCTCCATTATATCAATAATCCCTTTATATTACACGTCTATTGGCGAAAAACTCCTCTCTTTGTGAATTTTTGATCAAAATTTTTTCACAAAAAAGAACCTCCAGCTATAAACTGGAGGCTTCTCTCTAAAAAACCGATTTCCATTAGTTCAGTCTTCTTTTGCGGACGATTGTTGCGATAGCAGCAAGGGCAAGGATGAAACCGGACACACTCATCCAAATCAATGAAGAATTTCCTGTTTCAGAGGTTCCGCCCATTCCTGTTTTCGGCATTTCCGTTGGCATTTTGCCCATAAACTTATCAGGATATTGATCTACAATGGCACCTGAGACGCCAAGACCTACCCCGAACATATGGTTGTATGCCTCATGAATGCTGTCATAGGCCATATCATAATCTTTTTCATTGTAGCTGTTAAAAGCATTCAGCAGCTGATCAATGTGCACTTCCAAGCCTTTTTCCAGATCAGCGGCTTTCAATCGGCCTTCCGTTGCTGTATCCAGGAATTTTGCCTGTTCTGCACGATACTCATCCAGTTCCTTTAACGCCATTTCTTTTGCTTTTTCATCTTTTGCACCAGTAGCTTTTACATAGTCTACAAGGTAGCCAATGTGGCTGTTCCAGATTTTTTTATACTGCTCTCCGCCTTCTTTTCCGTATACGGATGCAACAGAAGCTGACAGATCATTTGTATTTTCGTTAAGGGCCGCAGCAGCCTCGTCAAAATCTTCTGTCCCGTCAATCCCTTTTTGCATCGCCAGGGCTGCTAGAGCTGCATGCTCAGAGAACAGATAGTTTAAATCCGCTCTTAGATTGGCTGCAGGGGTATCAACAGATTTCCCCTCGAATTTGTCAGGGAACTGATCTGTGATGGCCCAGGAAAGAGCTTTTCCTACCCCATACATGTGTTTAATGGATTCTCTTACTGTGCTGTAGGTTGTATCATAGTCTTTCTCTGTATAGCTGTCGAATGCTGTAATTAGTTCATTCACATGCATTTTCAGGCCTTCTTCAAGATCTTTCGCTTTCAGGCGGCCGCCTGTTGCTTTATCTAAAAATTGGGCTTGTTCAGAACGGTATTCATCTAGCTCTTTCTTCGCTTGCATTTTGCCGTCTTCATCTTTTGCAGCGGTTGCTTTCACATAATCTACGAAGTAGCCGATGTGGCTGCCCCAGATTTCCTTGAATGCATTGCCTGCTTCTTCCCCGTAAACAGAACCGACTGCGGCTGATAGAGCCTCCGTATTTTCATTGAGCTGAGCAGCTGCCGCATCGAAATCTTCTTTTCCATCAATGCCTTTTTGCATAGCTACGACTGCAAGGTATGCATGCTCTGATAGAATGGCGTCAAGATTAGCCCGCAGGTCGATCGCAGGGTTAGAAACCTCGGCTGACATCTTCATATTACCGGAATGATTCATGGAATGCCCTTCATGACCTGCAGCGGAAGCAACACCTGCTCCTGGCACTAGTAGAGCAACACTTAGCGGTACGGCCATCCATGTTCGTTTCATTTTCATTTGAATGTTCATTTTCATCTCTCCTCTATCGTTTTATTTACTAAGTAAACGGAGAGGGATGAAAAATGGATCACAGCTTTCGAACATTTTTCTTCAGGATGCTTTCTGAAAGATAGCCGTCCGAAAAAACAGCCCTATTTAATGGCCCCTTTTGTAACCCCGCTGATAATCCATTTCTGGGCAATGATATACACGAGGATCATCGGGGCAAGCGCCATTAAATAAGATGAAAATGCCAGATTATAGTCCGTGCTGAACTGGCCCTGGAAGACAAATTGAACGAGCGGCAGAGTGGAAAGCTCCCGGTCGCTGATGATGACAAGCGGAAGCATAAAGTCATTCCAGGCCCATAGAGTGGTCAGAATGCCGACTGTAGCATTCATCGGCATGAGCAGCGGGAATATGACTTTCCAAAAAACGACCCATGTACTTGCTCCATCCACAATGGCCGCTTCCTCAAGCTCTGCGGGGATGGATTTAATATAGCCGACATATAAAAAGACATTAAAGGCTAACCCGTATACCACATAAAGAAAAATCAGCCCAACCAGGTTATCGAGATTCCACTGTGCCGTCTGCTTAACAATCGGCAGCATGATAATCGGGAACGGGATGAACATCGCGCTCACCAGATAATAGAAAACAAATTTATAAAACTTTTTATGCATATTCCGGGCGATTGCATAGGCAACCATCGAGTTTGTTAATAGAGTCAGAACGACGACAAAAATGGTAATAAACAGGCTGTTTCCCATTGCCTGAAAAAAATTAGTCAATTCAATGGCTTGGGCATAATTTGAAAAGTCCCAATGCTCCGGCAGCGCCAGAAGCGATTTGCCCATCTCGTCTGGTTTCTTAAAGGAAATGGTCACAGCCAGGTATAGCGGAAAAAGAATAAGCAGCGAGCCTGCAATCAGCAAGGCCGTAACAAGCCAGTTCGTTTTGCCTTTTTTCATTACAATTCCACCTCTCTTCTCTGAAGATAGCGCAGCTGTACGACAGATATAATGACAATGACCAAGAAATAGATCACAGCATTAGCAGACTGATAGGCAAATTCTCCGCCCTCAAATCCTCCCCGGAAAATCAGCAGGGAAATGGATTCGGTCGATGTTCCGGGACCGCCGCCTGTCATGGCGATAATATGGTCAAACACCATTAAAAAGTTTTTCATGGCGAGTACCATATTAATCGTGAAAAAGGGAGCAATCAGCGGAAAGGTAATGTTCCAGAATTTCTTCCACGTTCCCGCTCCGTCAATGCTTGCTGCTTCATACATATCTTCAGGAATGGTGACAAGACCCGCCAGGTAAAGAATGGTGTTAAATGCAACAGCCTGCCAGACGGATACGGTAAGAATTCCAATCCAGGCAGCATCCGGTTTTCCCAGTATGTTTTCGGCAAGCGCATTGATGCCAAGCGCCTGAGCGATATCCGGAATAAAAAACGTAAAGATGAAGTTGAAAATATAACCGACAATTAGAATACTGAGGATATTCGGCAAAAAATAGACGGCTCTCAGTGTTTTGGAAAACTTAATTCTCGTATTCAAACCGATCGCAATTACTAAACTGAAGACATTGACCAAAATGGTCGCAATAATCGCAAATTTGAATGTAAATCCGTAGGCTTGAAGGGCGCGTTCATCCTGAAACACGTTAAAGTAGTTTTTCAAACCGACAAAATCCCACTCTCCATAGCCTTTATAATTTGTAAAGCTGTAATAGATTCCCTGAAGCGCCGGATATGTATGGAAAATGAAAAACAGAATCAGTGCCGGAATCGTCATGAGCATAAAAGCCCGTTGTCTTTTTTTCATCCTCTGGTCCCCCTATTCTGGCCATGTTAGTAGCGATTTTGGACTTTATCCCACTCCCGGTCCATTTTGCGCAAAAAGATTTCTTTGTTTTTATTAATGAGAAATTCCTGAATGATTCCTTCGGCTCTCATTGCCCTTGGATAGGAATGATCCGGAAATCCTGTCAGGCGCTCATTTTTAAAGGCTTCCTGGATCCCATCCATAACGGGATCTTCCTGAATGACATCCTTCAGTGCGGAGAACGCTTTTTGTTCATCGATATACCGCTTGGATTGCTCTTTTTCCAGCATAAAGGATAAAAATTTCTTCGCTTCTTCCGGATGCTGGATGTCCTTGTTCATGGTCAGGAGGACATCGACACCTGATACCATGTTGTTCTTTTCAGGCTGGTTGGTGACAGGGAGGGGGAATACGCCGAGCTCGATTTCCGGATTCATTTTCTGAAGCTCGGGAATGGCCCAGTTTCCCTGGAGATAAAAGACTCCGTCTCCGTTGGCAAACGCTTTGTTTCCATCCGCATAGCCGTATCCATAATTGTTTTTATGCCCGTATTTCAGCAGGGTCAGCATTTTTTCTGCAACCTCTGAATAATTGTCTGCAAAGCTTGCTTCCCCGTCGCGTCTTTTCTCGGCAAAGTTTTCGCCCTGCAGATTTCCTGCCACAGAGTTCCAAGGAATCATCCCTGTCCACGCATCTTTAAGCGTAAAGTAAATCGGGACATCTCCTTCTTGTTTCACCTGTTTCAGCTGATTAATGAATTCATCCCAAGTTTCAGGCGCTGTAAATCCATATTTTTTAAATTTCGCTTTATTATAAATAACAATATTGGCATTCGTTGCGTAAGGAATGCCGTATGTACCGCTCTGCTCATTCGAAAGCGTATTGATCATCTCCACATAGGAAGGCTTAACAGATTTGAGAAGCTCCGTTTTGGAAAAATCATAAAAAATCCCGGCATTGGCCAATTCTCCATAAGATCCATTGCCGCCGATTGCAAGCAAATCCGGCATATCCTCTTTCACAAGACGCGTTTTCAAGACCGTATCCGCTTCAGGAGGGGCATTCAGCTGAATATCAATTTCCGGATTCTTTTCTTCAAATTCTGCAATGAGCCCTTCAAAGGTTTTGACATTTTCCGCTTTATTGGAAAACAGCTCTAGCTTAATCTTGCCATCAGCTGATGATTGGTCAGCCTGGCAGCCAGCCAGCATCACGATTCCGAAAAGCAGGCATAAACGAACCGCAGACCGCTTTCTAAACATATGGAAGACTCCCCCTTCGTATGGTAAACGTTTACGTAAACAACTAAAAAAATACCGTGTAAACGTTTACGTTAACCCAATCATACCAATCCATTTGCAGATTGTAAACTCTTACATGCACTTCAAAGCAGGAAATAGCCATAATAAAAAGCCCGCTCTTACAAGCGGACTTTTCGTTTAAATATCAAGATTTTTAACATACCTGGCGTTTTCTTCAATAAAGTTCCGGCGCGGCTCTACTTTGTCACCCATAAGGATATCAAATGTTTCATCCGCTTCGATTGCATCCTGAAGGCTGACTTGGAGAAGCGTTCTGGATTCAGGATCCATAGTCGTTTCCCACAGCTGTTCCGGATTCATCTCCCCAAGACCTTTGTAGCGCTGGATGCCCGGTTTTGGTGTTTGCGGGATTTCCCCTAATATCCGTTCAAGCTCACGGTCATTATAAGCGTACTCAATCCGCTTGCCCTGCTGGATTTTATATAGAGGCGGCTGGGCAATGTAGATGTAGCCGCTCTCGATAATTTCACGCATATACCGGTAAAAAAAGGTCAAAAGCAGCGTACGGATATGCGCACCATCGACATCCGCATCCGTCATAATGACAATCTTATGGTATCTTGCTTTTGATATATCAAAATCTTCGCCGATTCCTGTGCCAAGGGCCGTAATAATCGTGCGGATCTCATTATTAGATAGAATTTTATCAAGACGCGCTTTTTCCACATTGATAATTTTACCGCGGAGAGGCAGGATGGCCTGGAAATGACGGCTTCGTCCCTGCTTCGCTGAGCCTCCCGCAGAGTCTCCCTCAACGACGTACAATTCGCTGATGGATGGATCTTTCGAAGAGCAGTCTGCGAGTTTACCCGGCAGATTCGAGATTTCCAGCGCGCTTTTGCGTCTTGTCAGCTCTCTCGCTTTCTTCGCTGCCATTCTTGCCCGCGCAGCCATCATCCCTTTTTCCACAATTTTCTTCGCTACCTGCGGATTTTCAAGAAGGAACGTTTCAAACCCCTGGTCAAAAAGGGAATCCGTAACGGTACGTGCCTCTGAATTTCCAAGCTTCGTCTTTGTTTGTCCTTCAAACTGAGGGTCCGGATGCTTGATGCTGACGATTGCAGTGATTCCTTCCCGGACGTCTTCTCCGCTCAGGTTCGCATCGCTATCCTTAAAGACATTTTGTTTGCGGGCATAATCATTTATGACACGGGTCAGGGCTGTCTTGAAACCAGCCTCATGTGTACCGCCTTCATACGTATGAATATTGTTCGCAAAAGAATAAATGCTGCTTGTGTAGCCTTCATTGTACTGAAGGGCAATTTCGATTGTGATGCCGTCTTTTTCTCCTTCGAGATAAACAGGCTCTTCATGAATCACTTCTTTTGTGCGGTTTAAATGCTCGACATACGATTTAATTCCGCCCTCATAATGGTATTCATTTTTGCGTTTGTTTTCACGCTTATCTTCAATGATGATATTAATGCCGCGGTTCAGGAAAGCAAGTTCTCTTAAACGGTTGGCAAGTGTCTCATAATCATATTCAGTCGTTTCAGTGAAAATTTCCGGATCCGGAATAAAGTGAATGACCGTTCCTGTTTTGTCCGTTTCACCGATCACTTCAAGATCACCCTGAGGAACACCGCGCTCAAACTTCTGGTGATGAATTTTCCCGTCACGGTGCACTTTTACTTCCAGCAGCGTAGAAAGAGCATTTACAACGGACGCTCCCACTCCGTGAAGACCGCCGGAAACTTTGTAGCCCCCGCCGCCGAATTTCCCTCCTGCATGCAGAACCGTCATAATGACTTCGACAGCAGGACGGCCCATTTTCTCGTGAATTCCGACCGGAATCCCCCGCCCGTTATCCGTTACGGTAATGCTGTTGTCTTCTTCGATCATGACATGAATCTCATCGCAAAAACCGGCAAGGGCTTCATCAATACTGTTATCTACAATTTCCCAGACTAAATGGTGCAAACCTTTGGCGCTGGTGGAACCGATATACATTCCCGGCCGTTTGCGAACGGCTTCAAGGCCTTCAAGTACCTGTATCTGGTTTTCATCATATGCTTGCTGTTCCATTTGTTTTTGTTCCATGGACAATTATGTTCACCTACTCTTTTCAAAACGACTTATGGTGCCATTATGCTGATTTTTCGGGTGGAATCTATATCAAACGCAAGATGCGCTCGTTTTTTAAGTGTGCTGGATGCAAGGGGAGAAAAATAGATGTGTTTTTCTGTCACGACGATCGATTTCGCATCACCTTCTGAAAGCTGAATAATTTTCTCTTTTTGTTTCTCTAAAAACCCGGAAACAATTTCAGAGGGTTTGGACGAAGAGTAATCCAAAATAAAAAGGACATCTTTAGATGGCACGACAAAGTCATCTCCTAAATGGATGTACACGCTGGCTCACCTCGATTCGTCTGTATCAAGCTCTCCTGAAGATACCCGGTAGGAAGCGGCATCTTTTAGGGTTTGATGGTCGATCCCTTCCACACTCGTTGTCGTAACGAATGTCTGCACCTTTCCCTGAATCGTGTTCAAAAGATGCGACTGCCGGTAATCATCCAGCTCAGAAAGCACATCATCCAGAAGCAAAATCGGATATTCCCCGATTTCTTCATGGATCAATTCGATTTCAGCTAGTTTTAAAGAGAGAGCTGTTGTCCGCTGCTGCCCCTGCGATCCGAACGTTTGTACATCGCGGCCGTTTACAAAGAAAAGCAAATCATCCCTGTGGGGGCCGGCGAGTGTTGTTCCGCGCTCAATTTCTCTCTCTTTTATTTTATCAAACTTATCCAAGTATTCTTCTATCATTTTCGACAAATCCGCGTCTTCTGATACCTCAGTGGATGATTTATATTGAATCGTCAGCGTTTCAAGCCCTCTCGAGATGCCTGAATGAATCGGCTGTGCCCATTTCTCAAGCTGATCAATAAATAGTCTTCTTTTTCTAAAAAGCTTGGCAGCTGCTTCGCTCAGCTGCTGCGTCAGAACCTCAAGCATCGTGCGGTCATGCTGTTTCCTTGTTTGCAGCTGTTTTAAGTAGTGGTTCCGCTGCTGAAGGATTTTCTGATAGTGGCTTAAATCATGCAAATAGACAGCCGAAACCTGTCCGATCTCCATATCGATAAATCTTCTCCTCACCTGGGGGCTTCCCTTTACGAGGTTCAGATCTTCGGGAGCGAACATAATAACATTGACTGCCCCAATATACTGGCTGAGCTTCCGCTGTTCCAGATGGTTGATTTTCGCCGTTTTCCCTTTTTTCGAAAGGACAAGCTGCATGGGAATGGATCCGCCGGTCTTGGCGACCCGTCCTTCTATTTTAGCATATTCTTCATCCCAGCGGATAAGATCTTTATCATTGGAGGTACGGTGGGATTTTGCCATGGCCAGTACATAAATTGCTTCCATCATGTTTGTTTTGCCCTGGGCGTTTTCCCCGATAATAACGTTCACTTTGTTTTCAAAAGAAACCGTCAGGGACGGGTAATTGCGGTAATTCGTTAATTTCAGTTCCTGTATGTGCATCTTCCCACCAACTTTGCTCTATTCATGTGTACGGATGACAACAAATGAACCCATATCCGGAACATCAACGGTATCCTGATCTCTAAGCTTTTTCCCGCGTCGGTTTTCCGGCTCCCCGTTTACAAACACCTCGTGCTCGCTTAAAAACCATTTCACCATCCCGCCGGACTGAATGACCTCCGCAAGCTTCAGGAATTGTCCCAATGTAATAAATTCCGTATCAATTTGAATGTGCTGCTTATCGCTCATGTCTTTACCTCCCAATCATTCAAAATCTGATCGCTGCATTTCGGCGTACCCTCTATTTTACCTATTTCTCCATAAAAAGAAAAGACCGCTGTATTCTGTTCTACAACAGAGGGCGGCTGGTTCTTTTCTCTAAAACGAACACTGTCCTTTCCACGAGTACAATAAAAAGGCTGGCAATGATGCCAGCCGAAGGTGGTTTGAATCAGTATGTTCTTACAGGCAGGATCAGCTGCAGAATGGTATCGTCTTCAGGCGTGCGAATCAAAAACGGTCTCATCGCTCCGGTGAAGCTGACTTTAATTTCATTGCTGTCGAGCGCTTTTAGTGCATCCATCATATATTTTGCACTGAAAGAAATTTTTAATTCTTCCCCTGTAATTTCCTGAGTCTGGACTTCTTCAATGACTTTCCCGATTTCTGGAGAGTTTGAGGAAATTTCCAGCATTCCTTCTTCCAAAGTAGATAGTTTAACCACATTATTGCGTCCTTCTTTTGCAAGCAATGAAGCGCGGTCAATCGACTGAAGAAATTCTTTCGTTTGCACGAGTACATCGGTTTTGCTTTCATCCGGAATTAGACGGGAAGTATCCGGATAGTTTCCGTCTAGCAGTCTTGAGAAGAACAAAATATTTTTCGATTTAAACAAAACCTGATTATCTGTAAAGACCATCTCAGTCAGATCATTGGAATCATCAAGGATTTTGCTTAATTCAGATAAGCTCTTTCCGGGAATCACGACATTGTATTTACCCTCGTGGCCTGCATCAATGCTTGTCTTTCTAAGGGCAAGACGATGGCTGTCCGTTGCGATGCAAGTCAGCTCGCCATTTTCAAGACGCCAGTTGACTCCTGTCAAAATCGGTCTTGTTTCAGATGTGGAAACGGCAAATCCGGTTTGACGGATTAATGTTTTTAATAGATCGGTCGGGAGCCGGAACACATTCTCTTCTTCAATATTCGGAAGGTGAGGATATTCCTGTGCATCCAGTCCGTTTAAGTTAAATTCAGCTTTTCCAGAACGGATAATCGTTGAAAAGTGATTCTGAACTTCCATCTCGACTGTGTCTTTAGGAAGCTTTTTAACAATCTCACTGAAAAAACGGGCCTGCAGCACAATGCTGCCCGGTTCTTGAATTTCGACATTAATTTTTCCTTTTTCTTCAGTGGGAATAAACGATTCAATTGAAATATCGGAGTCGCTTCCCGTTAAGGTGACACCTTCACTGTTGGCGACGATTTTAATTCCCGTAAGAATTGGAATCGTTGTTCTTGAAGATACGGCTTTCATTACGTCCTGTACGCTTTGGGCAAGTTTATCTTTTTGAATGACAAATTTCATTCAATTCCCTCCTGTTCTAACGTCGTAATCTATTAAATAATGTTTTAAAAACTAGTAGAAGTACTAGTAGGGCCTGTGATTATGTGGATAACTTCAGAAAAACAAGGAAACACAGTCTATCAACATGTGGATAGACTGTGTATGAATGACCGATAGTTATGCACATTATTCACGGTTTAATTTTTTAGGGATTCTCTGATTTCTTTCACCTGGCGCTGCAGCTGATCGTCTACCTGCAGCATTTTGCTGATTTTTTCGTGGGCATGGATGACGGTCGTGTGATCGCGGCCTCCAAATTCTTCCCCAATTTTAGGAAGCGATGAATCGGTCATTTCTCTTGAGAGATACATCGCAATTTGTCTTGGGAAAGCAACGGATTTTGTCCGTTTTTTTGCTTTAAAGTCTTCCAGGCGCACTTGATAATGCTGGCCGACGGTTTTCTGAATATCCAGTATGGTAACCATTCTTGGCTTAGAACTAGGAATAATATCTTTCAGTGCTTCAGCAGCAAGATCGGCATTGATGTCTTTATTAATAAGAGATGAATAAGCGACAACACGGATTAGTGCTCCTTCAAGTTCCCGAATGTTGGAATCGATTTGGTTAGCTATGTAAAGCATCACCTCATTCGGAATATCAAGTCCTTCCGCTTTTGCCTTCTTCCTTAAAATCGCAATCCTTGTCTCAAGATCCGGCGGTGTAATATCGGTGATCAATCCCCATTCAAAGCGGCTTCTCAGCCGGTCTTCAAGCGTTGGAATTTCTTTAGGCGGCCGGTCACTGGAAATGACAATCTGCTTGCTTTCCTCATGAAGCGTGTTGAATGTATGGAAGAATTCTTCCTGGGTCTGTTCTTTGCCGGCCAGGAACTGAATATCATCTATCAGAAGAACATCCACGCTTCGATATTTATTGCGGAAATCGACGGCTTTATTATCCCGAATGGAATTAATAAATTCATTGGTAAACTTTTCTGAAGATAGATACACAACCTTCGCAGACGGATTATGATCAATCACATAATGGCCGATGGCATGCATTAAGTGGGTTTTGCCGAGTCCTACTCCCCCGTAAATGAATAGCGGGTTATAGGCCTTAGCCGGCGCTTCGGCTACTGCAAGCGATGCTGCATGGGCAAACCGGTTGCCTGATCCGATGACGAACGTGTCAAAGGTGTACTTTGGATTCAGCATGTTCTGCGGAATTTCAATCTGATCCTCTTCATCCTTTGCAGGAGGCTTCGCAGGAGTTTTAGGAATAAAATCTTCTTCATCCTGATTCAGCGGAATAATAAATTTGACGGCCAGTTCTTCTCCGGTCAAATCATAGATGATATTCGCAATTAGATGCAGATAGCGGCTCTCAAGCCAGTCTCTTGCAAATTCATTCGGCGCTGTAATGGTAAGGGTGTCCCCCTGCAGAGCATGGGCTTTAGTTGATTTTAGCCACGTATCGTAACTGGGTTTGCTGATTTTCTTTTCAATCTCTCCCAGCGCTTTTGTCCATAAATCCGAAATATTTTCCATAAGCTGCTCTCTCCCTCCTTCTCCCAGTTTCTCTATCTATCTTTTATTTATTTTCGTTCACGAAAAAAATAGGCATACTGGCGGGCTTGTACAGAAGTTGTACAGCCACTCCGGCACCCTTTGAATATTTATGCATCCGTATTGAATTGTTGATAACGATATAATATAGTAGAAAAACAGGTTTTCGACAAAATCCCCCAGGCTGTGGACAAGCTTGCAAACACGATGTTAGCATCTTTCCACACGTTATCCACAGTTTGTGGATAAATAAAACTCCGGCAAATCGTTATCAAGAGTGAAAACACAAATATAATATCAAAATAAACCAATTGTTGCAATGGGGTCTAAAACTTATCCACAGAAGAAACATCATGTCGAAAAAAATTGTCCACAATACTGGAATTTGTGAAAAACATGTCGATAAAGGGTGTGGATAAGAAAAAAACGGCGAAAAAGTTGTCCACAATCCAGCAAGACGGTTAAGTGCGGACACAGGAATTGATTTTTTGTTTTCTTAAAGCATGTTTAAGGTTTCGCAGGCTAGTGCGGTAAAATTTCATGTGAGAGGGAGCAAATGGACAGGCACATGACAAACGTGGATCCCGGCCGTCATTTTTTTTGACTATTGACATTTACAGGGTAAGGTCTCTATACTTATAAGGACTGTCTTTAACAGCTATTCCTCAGGGAGGTGCATATAATGAAACGTACTTATCAACCAAATAAACGCAAACACAGCAAAGTACACGGCTTCCGTGCGCGCATGAGCTCTAAAAATGGACGTAAAGTTCTGGCTGCTCGCCGCCGTAAAGGAAGAAAAGTATTATCCGCATAAGCCACTGAACACGTCAGTGGTTTTTTTTTCATTAAAAACGAAGTTAAATGCTGGGAAAGTTGGCTAACCTTTAAGGGGAAGCAAAGAAAAACAGCACGTAAAGAGCAATAAAAGCGGAGTGGAATCAGCATGAAAAAGAAGAACCGGATCAAAAGAAACGAAGATTTCCAGCAGGTATTCAAAAAAGGCAAATCGATTGCGAACCGGCAATTTGTGATTTATACGCTTCATAGAGAAGAAGAAAAAGAGTTCAGACTGGGATTGTCAGTCAGCAAAAAGATCGGAAACGCTGTAACGAGAAACCGGGTTAAGCGCCTAGTGAAGCAAATCTTTTTGGAAGAGAAGGAATTCCTTTCTGCAGGAAAGGACTATATTGTCATCGCCAGGAAACCGGCGGCCGAATTAAATTACGAGGAAGTGCGGAACAGTCTATTTCACCTGTTTAAAAAAGCCAGGCTTCTGGCAAAGAAGAAAAATGGGGAAAAATGATGTCAAGAAACGTTTGAAAAGAAAAAACAAATCATAAATAAAAGATGGTAAAATATTTTTGAACCGCTGCAAACTCAAGCCGGTTCAGCCAATTATGATGTACGTTCTTTACTTTAAAAATAGACATGCTGTTAGGAGGACAAAGTTTGAAGAGGCGCACTTGGTTAATTCTTGCATTAGTTGGTCTTTTAACCCTCTTATCCGGCTGTACGCAAGTCAATCAGCCGATTACGGATAAAAGTACAGGGTTTTGGAATCAGTACATTGTTTACCCTCTATCTTCAGTCATTACTTATTTTGCTGAGCTTTTTGGCGGCGGTGCCAGCACAGCGAACTACGGACTGGCGATTATTGTCGTCACGATTTTAATCCGTTTTGCGATCCTTCCACTGATGATCAAACAGACAAGAAGCTCAAAAGCGATGCAGGCCCTTCAGCCTGAAATGAAGCTGCTTCGCGAGAAATACAGCTCAAAAGATCAGCAGACCCAGCAGAAGCTTCAGCAGGAAACAATGGCCCTGTTCCAGAAGCACGGAGTCAATCCTCTTGCAGGGTGTTTCCCGCTGATTGTTCAAATGCCGATCCTGATTGGTTTCTATCATGCGATTATGAGAACAGAAGCCATTAAGGAGCATGCGTTCCTCTGGTTTGACCTCGGGGATAAAGATCCATTCTACATTTTGCCGATCGTTGCAGGGATTACAACGTTCATTCAGCAAAAGATTATGATGGCCGGAACAGAAAATCAAAACCCTCAGATGGCTATGATGGTTTGGCTCATGCCGATTATGATCGTGATTTTCGCTATTTCGTTCCCGGCAGCTCTTTCCCTGTACTGGGTAGTCGGAAATATCTTCATGATCTGTCAGTCTCTCCTTATTAAAGGACCTGATTTAAAAGCAAATACTCAAAAATCTCCTCAAAAAGCGGGAGCCAAGAAGTGAGAGAGGTAACGGCTGCAGGTTCAACCGTTGAAGAAGCAGTTCAAACCGCACTTTTAAAGCTTCAGGCTTCAAGAGAAGAGATAAACATAGAAGTAATCACTGAACCAAAAAAAGGTTTCTTGGGATTCGGAAAAAGAGAAGCCCTTATAAAGGCGGTTATGAAAACGCCTGAGCCTTCACTGGAAGCGGATATTCCGCTGCCTGAGCCTTCTGCCGAAGAGCCGGAGATGCCTCCGGTTCTGAAGAAGGTAAACGAGAAGCCTGGAGAGGAAGCCCATGCCTATTTAATTCAAGTAATTGAACAAATGGGTGTAAAGGCTTCGGTTGAAAAGATCCAAAAAGGAAGAAATTTAACCTTTTTGATTGAAGGAGAGGACATCGCCCTTCTTATCGGCAAGAGAGGACAGACGCTGAATTCGCTTCAGTATTTAGCCCAGCTCGTCGCAAACCGGCATTCGTCTCAATATTTCCATGTAACAGTGGATGCAGAAGCCTATCGGCAGCGCCGTGAAGAAATTCTTGTCCAGCTCGCCAACAAGCTTGCGGGACAGGCACTGGCTTCATCCAGGGAGGTAGCTCTCGAGCCGATGCCTTCTTCTGAGAGAAAGATCATCCATGCCGCACTGGCACGAAACAAAAAAGTAGTGACCTATTCGGCAGGGGAAGAGCCGAGGCGGCACATTGTGATCGCACCAAAACGGTAATCGAGGCTGGGACATAACTAAAATTGTGGTCCTTAAGCCGAATATTTCTTTTGAAAAAAACATGAAAAAACCGAACTATTGCGAAGCTCTATACCAGAGTTTCAAATAATAGTTCGGTTTTTTTTATTCGCTATGTTAAAGTATGTTATTGATTTTTTAAACCCTGTTGATTGAAGCAGAAGGCGTGAGACTCCTGCGGGAGCAGCGGGACAGGTGAGACCCCGCAGGCGCAAAGCGGCGAGGAGGCTCACCGCCCGCCCCGCGGAAAGCGAACGACTGCTAGCTGCAATCATCAGCCGTGTATAACAGAGCTTCTTTGTTAGCCGGAAACCTTTTGTCCCAACCTCTTTTTTTGCCCTTTTTTGCATTCTTGAGCTGTGTTCAGCCCCGCTGCCCGCGCCCCGGTGTAATTCCCCGGCTGCTGCAGGAGGCTGATTTATTTTTGCGCACTATTCTTCAGACGCCCCTCTTTCCAAAAACCGTGCGGATTCAAGATCCCTTATATTGTTATTCACATGTGGATAAGTTAAAATATAGGACGAACGATTGAAACATTGTGAATAACTCCGTCTGCCTCCAATCTTCCTTTTATATGCCGAATATGGTATCTTTAAGTTTTGATGACCTTCTTTTTAAATTAACCTTTTCCCAAATAGATAGATTGCATTAGAGTGAGGTGAACAACTTGGAATTCGATACGATTACAGCGATATCCACACCAATGGGTGAAGGAGCGATTGCGATAGTCAGGCTGAGCGGCGAAGAAGCGGTAGCCATTGCAGACCGTGTTTTTGCAGCGCCTGGAGGAAAGACGCTTCAAGAAGCAGACTCCCATACCATTCATTACGGCCATATTATTGATCCTGAAACGAATGAAACCGCAGAGGAAGTCATGGTTTCTGTTATGAGAGCTCCGAGAACCTTTACCCGCGAGGACGTAATAGAAATAAACTGCCACGGCGGGCTCGTCTCTGTAAACCGCGTCCTCCAGCTCGTTTTAAATAGCGGTGCGAGGCTGGCAGAGCCGGGAGAGTTTACAAAACGGGCGTTTATGAACGGACGAATTGATCTTTCGCAGGCGGAAGCAGTCATGGACCTGATCCGGGCGAAGACAGACAAAGCGATGAACGTTGCCCTTGGACAAATGGAAGGCCGTCTTTCAAAGCTTGTCCGAAAACTCCGCCAGGAAATTCTTGAAACGCTTGCGCATGTTGAAGTGAATATTGATTACCCCGAATACGATGATGTGGAAGAAATGACTCATCACATGCTTGTAGAAAAAGCATCTTATGTCAAGAATGAAATAGAGAAGCTTCTTCAGACATCCAGTCAGGGCAAAATCCTCAGAGAGGGTTTATCGACTGTTATCATCGGCCGTCCCAACGTCGGGAAATCTTCATTGCTCAACACGCTTGTCCATGAAAACAAGGCCATCGTGACAGATGTGCCCGGTACGACACGTGATGTGATTGAGGAGTATGTAAATGTAAGAGGCGTTCCTCTTAAGCTCGTCGACACGGCGGGCATCCGTGAGACGGAAGACATCGTAGAACGGATCGGAGTAGAAAAATCGCGCCAGGTTCTGAAGGAAGCCGATTTGATTCTCCTTGTTCTGAATTACAGCGATGAACTGACCTTTGAGGATGAGCAGTTGTTTGAAGCCATTAAGGGCATGGACGTCATTGTCATTATCAACAAAACGGATTTGCCGAAGAAAATTGATATGGAACAGGTGAGGGTTCTTGCAGAAGGACGTCCTGTCGTCACGACCTCGCTGAAAGAAGAAGAAGGAATTGATAAACTGGAAGAATCGATTCAGTCTCTGTTTTTCCAGGGCAATATTCAGGCTGGAGACATGACCTACCTGTCCAACTCCCGGCATATTGCGCTGATGACGCAGGCGAAACGTTCTATAGAAGAAGCGCTGAACGGGATTGATGCCGGAATGCCGATTGATATGGTGCAAATCGATTTGACGAGAGCATGGGAACAGCTTGGGGAAATAATCGGAGACGCCGTGCACGAAAGCCTGATCGACCAGCTCTTCTCTCAATTCTGTCTTGGAAAATAAATCATAGATTTTGTTTTACAAATAAAGGAGGAAACAACATTGGCATATCATGCTGGTGATTATGATGTCATCGTCGTTGGCGCCGGACATGCAGGTGTCGAGTCCGCTCTCGCAGCAGCGAGACTTGGCGCCCGCACTCTTGTCCTTACAATAAACCTTGATATGGTCGCTTTCATGCCCTGCAATCCGTCTGTCGGCGGACCTGCCAAGGGCATCGTCGTTCGGGAAATTGATGCATTGGGCGGCGAAATGGGCAAAAACATTGATAAGACCCATATTCAAATGAGAATGCTGAATACCGGGAAAGGCCCTGCTGTGAGAGCTTTGCGCGCACAGGCCGATAAATTCACGTATCAGCACGAAATGAAAAAAACGATGGAAAATGAACCGAACCTGACACTTATGCAGGGAATGGTGGACCGCCTGATTATTGAAGACGGCGAGTGCCGCGGTGTCGTGACCCAGACGGGTGCCGAATACCATTCCAAAACCGTTGTCCTGACAACGGGTACATTCCTGCGCGGACGCATTATCCTCGGGGAACTTTCGTATTCAAGCGGACCGAACAATCAGCAGCCGTCCATCAAGCTTTCCGAGCACCTGCAGGAGCTTGGATTTGACCTCGTCCGCTTTAAAACCGGAACACCTCCGCGTGTGGACAGCAAAACAATCGATTACAGCAAAACAGAAATTCAGCCGGGTGATGAAGAACCCCGTGCTTTTTCATATGAAACGACGAAATATATTACAGACCAGCTTCCTTGCTGGCTCACTTATACGAGTGCAGAAACACATCAGATCATTGACGATAACCTGCACCGTTCTCCTATGTATTCCGGTATGATTAAAGGAACGGGCCCGCGCTATTGCCCATCCATCGAAGATAAAGTCGTCCGCTTTAATGACAAGCCGCGCCATCAGATTTTCCTTGAGCCTGAAGGCCGGAACACGGAAGAAGTGTATGTGCAGGGATTGTCTACAAGCCTGCCGGAGGATGTACAAAAGCAAATTTTAAGCACGATTCCGGGTCTTGAAAATGTTCAAATGATGAGACCGGGCTATGCCATCGAATATGATGCCATTGTTCCGACCCAGCTTTGGCCGACCCTGGAAACCAAAAAAATACCGGGCCTTTATACCGCCGGACAAATAAACGGAACTTCAGGCTATGAAGAAGCCGCCGGACAGGGCATTATGGCAGGGATTAATGCCGGCCAAAAAGCACTTGGACGCGAGGAAGTCATCCTGAGCCGTTCGGATGCATACATCGGTGTTCTGATTGATGACCTGGTCACAAAAGGAACGAGTGAACCGTACCGTCTGTTGACGTCCCGTGCCGAATACCGCCTTCTCCTCCGTCATGATAATGCCGATTTGCGTCTGACGGAAACAGGCTATAAAATTGGGTTGATCAGTGATAGCCGCTATGAAGCCTTTACTGATAAAAAAGCGGCCATTGAAGAAGAGAGAGCCCGCCTTTCCAAGCTTATGCTTAAGCCTTCAGCGGAGGTGCAGGAGCTGATCCGCACTTCAGGCGGAAGTGAATTAAAGGATGGAATCCGCGCTTCCGATCTTCTGAAACGGCCTGAAATGAACTACAGCCATATCGAAAAGCTTGCGCCTGCTGCTTCTCCTGTCCACCCTGATGTGTCTGAACAGGTAGAAATCCAGATTAAGTACGAAGGATATATTGATAAATCCCTTCAGCAAGTCGATAAGCTGAAAAAAATGGAAAACAAAAAAATCCCTGAAAACATTGATTACGACGCCATCAACGGACTGGCGTCAGAAGCGCGCCAAAAACTGAAGGAAGTACGTCCTCTTTCCATGGCACAGGCTTCCCGTATATCCGGTGTTAATCCTGCAGACGTTTCCATTCTGCTTGTTTACATGGAACAGGGCCGCATTGCTAAAGTTTCAAATGAATAAAGCAAAAGAAAGGATTCGATGATGGACATTTCCTTATTCCAATCCAAGCTGGAGGAGAAAGGCATTTCCCTTTCTCCGGAACAGCTTTCCCAATTCGATACGTATTACAGGCTGCTCGTTGAGTGGAATGAAAAAATGAATCTTACTTCGATTACCGATAAAGAAGAAGTTTATTTGAAGCATTTCTATGATTCAATCAGTGCTGCCTTCCATTTTGATTTTACAAAGCCCCTCTCCATTTGTGATGTGGGAGCAGGAGCGGGTTTTCCGAGCCTGCCGATTAAAATCTGTTTCCCTGAACTATCGGTTTCAATTGTCGATTCTCTCAATAAACGGATCACGTTTCTGGAGGAACTGGCAAAAAGCCTCAAGCTGACCAATGTACACTTTTATCATGACCGTGCTGAAACGTTTGGCCAGAACAAGCAGCACCGCGAAAAATATGATGTGGTGACAGCGCGTGCGGTGGCCCGTCTGTCTGTTTTAAGCGAATTGTGTCTCCCTCTGGCAAAAAAAGACGGTTATTTTGTCGCTCTGAAAGCATCCGCAGCAGAAGATGAGCTTCAGGCCGGCCAAAAAGCGATTGCCGTTCTTGGAGGAAAAACAGAATCGATTCACCAGTTCCAGCTGCCGATTGAAGAAAGCGAACGAAACATCGTGATCATCAGAAAAGTAAAGCCGACTCCTGGAAAATACCCGCGGAAACCGGGGACACCTAACAAGACACCAATCGAATGATACATATTTTGAAAAAGTGCCCAATCAAGCAGCGGCATGCAGGAATTCCGGCTGAAAAAATAGAATTATAAATTGGACGTTCCCAAAGGTGGTGTACGCACATGAAGCATCCGTTTTCCCGTTTCTTCGGAATAGGAGAAAAGGAAGAAACAGATCAGACGCTAGAAAATTTGGAAAGTGAATCAGGAGAAGAAGAGGCACCGAGAGAAGAAGTGAAGCAAATTCCTGTTCTCGATATTACGCCAAACCGATTCCAGCCCCGTTCCATTTTTTCGGATGAAAAAATAGATGAACTGTCCATGACCATTCGTACGCATGGCATCATTCAGCCAATCGTTGTCCGTCCCGCAGACGGCAAATTTGAGCTGATTGCAGGCGAGCGGAGATGGAGAGCGGTTCAAAGGCTGGGGTGGGAAACCATTCCCGCTATTATTAAGGAATTTAATGATAAAGAAACGGCTTCTGTTGCTCTTATAGAAAACCTGCAGCGTGAAGAGCTGTCTGCCATTGAAGAAGCGCTTGCTTATGCGAGGCTGCTTGAGCTGCATGAATTGACACAAGAAGCGCTTGCGCAGCGCCTCGGCAAGGGCCAGTCTACGGTCGCAAATAAACTGAGACTGCTGAAGCTGCCGGATGAAGTGCAGGAAGCCCTTCTTCAGAAAAAGCTCACAGAACGGCATGCAAGAGCCCTCATCCCTCTTAAACTGCCTGAACTTCAGGTTGCGCTGCTGAACGAGATTATTGAAAAGCAGCTGAATGTGAAGCAGACAGAAGACAGGGTCGTCAAAATGCTGGAAAAAGAAAAACCAAAAGCGAAGCCGAAGCGCAAAGCGTTCAGCCGTGACACCCGGATTGCCATGAACACGATCCGGCAATCCTTAACGATGGTCGCGGATACGGGCGTTCAAATCAATTCAGAAGAAGAGGAATTTGAAGAATATATTCAATTTACCATCAAAATTCCTAAGTAACTCCCTAATCCTTTGATTAGGGAGTTTTCTTTTGCCCTTTTCCCACACCAGACGGTGATTTTTTTCTTCATATATTTGAAGATTTTAGAAAAATCTAGAACGACTGACTATCATTTTTTGTTAAAATAGAAGAATAGCTTTAAAGCCTCTGATCAAAAGCGGATGCATCCCCCCGGCCTTTGAAATGGGAAAAGATTATAGAGATGCAGGAGTAGGTGAACCTCGTGGGAAAGATAATTGCCGTAGCAAATCAAAAAGGCGGAGTCGGAAAAACAACGACTTCCGTGAACCTTGGAGCATGTCTTGCCTATATAGGCAAAAAAGTCCTTCTAGTCGATACGGATCCTCAAGGTAATGCAACGAGCGGGATTGGAATAGAAAAAGCAGATGTGGAATATTGCATTTACGATATTCTTGTTGAAGATACAGAGGCAGTTGCCGCCATTCGTCCGTCCGCCGTTGAAAATCTTCATGTTTTACCGGCGACGATCCAGCTTGCCGGTGCGGAAATTGAACTCGTTCCGACTATTTCCCGGGAAGTAAGATTAAAAAGAGCACTCGACAAAGTCAAACATAACTATGATTATGTGCTGATTGACTGCCCGCCATCCCTTGGTTTATTAACCATTAATGCCCTGACAGCCGCAGATACGGTGATTATCCCTGTTCAATGCGAGTATTATGCTCTTGAGGGGCTGAGCCAGCTGCTGAATACGGTACGGCTTGTTCAAAAGCATTTGAACACGAATCTGATGATTGAAGGGGTTCTTCTCACGATGCTCGATGCCCGGACGAACCTCGGGATACAGGTTATTGAAGAAGTGAAAAAATATTTTCGTGAAAAAGTATACAGAACGGTTATTCCAAGAAATGTAAGATTGAGTGAAGCGCCAAGTCATGGCCAGCCGATTATTTTATATGATGCCCGCTCAAGAGGAGCGGAAGTTTATCTTGATTTGGCGAAGGAGGTGGCAGCGAATGCCTAAAGGATTGGGGAAAGGATTGGAATCACTTTTACAGGCAAGCAAAGAAGAAACCGTACAGGAACTAAAGTGCCAGGAACTGCGTCCTAACCCCTATCAGCCCCGGAAGACATTTCAGGAGGAAGCGATTGAAGAATTAAAGGAATCCATCCTCCACTATGGAATTCTTCAGCCGATTATCGTCCGGAAATCCATTAAAGGCTATGAAATCGTGGCAGGAGAGCGCCGATTTCGGGCCGCAAAGCTTGCAGGCCTGAAAACCGTCCCGGCTGTTGTAAGAGAATTGAATGACCGTCAGATGATGGAATTGGGGCTTCTTGAAAATCTTCAGCGGGAGGATTTAACGCCGCTTGAGGAAGCGAAAGCCTACCAGTCGCTTCTCGAAGAACTGAATATGACGCAGGAAGAGCTCGCCCAGCGCCTGGGCAAGAGCCGTCCCCATATCGCCAACCATCTTCGTCTGCTGTCGCTTCCTGCCGGGGTTCAGGCCCTGATCAATGAAGGGAAGCTTTCAATGGGGCATGGCAGGACCATCCTCGGCCTTAAGAAAAAAGATAAGCTCCTCGTACTTGCGGAGAAAATCGTAAAAGAGCAGCTGAATGTCAGACAGACCGAAATTCTCGTTCAGCAGCTGAATGAAAGCGGCGGAAAATCGCCCGATCCGAAGAAACAAATAAAGCGGGATCTGTTCTTAGCTGAACGGGAAACATCCCTTCAGCAGTATTTTGGAACGAAAGTATCGATTAAACAGCAGCACAATAAAGGCAGAATTGAAATAGAATTTACGGATTCAAAAGACCTTGAAAGAATTTTAGAACTGCTTGCCACGGAAGAATCCTCCTGAGCGTTCCTGCAGGAGGATTCTTTTTTGTGAATGCAGAAAAGGGAGTGAGGAACATGGTTCTTTTAGGAAGTGTCATCAATGCCATCGGGATTGCCGCAGGAACTTTGATCGGCCTGCTCTTGACGAGGATACCGGAACGCATCAAGGAAACGGTCATGATTGCCATCGGCCTGTCCGTTTCGATTCTCGGCATTACGATGGCCTTAAAAAGCGAGGACTTCTTTTATGTAATCGTCAGCCTGATCGCCGGGGCGGTAATCGGTGAAATCCTTAATCTTGAGGAAAAGCTTCATGCGGCCGGCCGATGGATTGAAGGAAAGACCGGCAAATCAAAGACAGGGAATATCGCCGAAGGGTTTGTAACGGCCACTCTCATATTTGTGATTGGGGCTATGTCCATCGTCGGAGCGCTTGACAGCGGGTTAAGAGGAGACCACAGCGTCCTGATGACCAAGTCGATGATTGACGGCTTTACGAGTGCCGTTCTTGCGAGTACGCTTGGAATCGGCGTCATGTTGTCCGCCATTCCCGTTTTCCTCTATGAAGGAGCGATTGCCCTGTTTGCGGGAGTGATTCAGTCGTCTATTGAAAAGAAGCTTCTTACAGCGCTTATCTCAGAACTAACCGCAGCAGGCGGCGTCATGATTCTCGCCATCGGGTTGAATATGCTTCAAATCAAATCGATACGGGTCGCGAACCTGCTTCCGGCCCTCCCTGTCATTATTCTGCTTGTGACGATTCAGCATTATTTTTTTTAGTTAAGTTCGCAATCGGCGACCTTTTCATCCAAGAGGAACGGACCACATGCCGTTTCTCTGCGTCAGCGATGCTGTCAGCGATGAGGCCGGCCATCGTCATGACAAGGTGAAGCCTCGTATTCTGCAAAACGAAAAACTCCATAAATCCGCTCACATTCACAATGCCGGTCAAATGCATGTCTCCGACAGCCGGAAGGTCTTTGTTCACTCCGGCACCGGGCTTGACGGGCCCTGGCCCGATTTGGAACGAACCGACACTTTTCAATTTTCCCAGACAGGCATCAATGGCTATGATAAATGGATTGCGATAGGATGCCTCTATAAGGGCAATCGACTCCTCTAAGTTCACCGCGTGAACCGGATCTTTTAGCGTCCCGTATATATGAAACCGCTCCAACCTCTTCTCCGCAAGCTTGGACCCGACAATCGGACCAAGACTGTCCCCTGTTGAACGGTCTGTGCCGATGCATAAAATAACAATTTCCCTTCCCGCTATTTTAGGGAGGAGCGCGAGAATACAAGAAGACAGAAGCTCCCGTGCATCCTGATCTTCATAGTAAATGCGTTCCGGATCCTTGAAAGATGAAAACAAGCCCGTTTTTAGATTCATAGCTCCTGTCCAGCTCCTTGTACTCATAAGTACTATCAGTATACGGATTATGGACTGAATCTATACTAGGGAGATGGAAGTTTGAGCCGGGATTGGTTTTTGGGGATGTCCTCTGTCCATCCACTGCAAAACTTGCTAAAATAAATAGATAATGAACAATAGGAAGTACCGATAGGCAGGAGTGAATCCTTTTGAATGAAAAGATTTATGCAAAAATACAGGAGCATTTGCTGAACGAAGAACTTTGGACCGGAATCGGATTCGGCAGTTTAAGAATCATTTTTATTATCGTCGCGGCCGCTTTAATTATCCGGGTTGGCAACATGGCAATTGCCAAGGTACTGACGCTGAGAGTGAAATCCCCCCTCAGGATTTCAGAGCGCCGGGAGAATACGCTTGCGAAGCTGCTCAGTAATGTCCTGGCGTACGTTGTCTATTTTGCCGCTCTTCTGATGATTCTTGAAACGATGAGCCTCGATGTGAAAGCTCTCCTTGCCGGTGCCGGAATTGTCGGACTTGCTGTCGGATTCGGAGCGCAAAACCTTGTACGGGATATCATCACCGGTTTTTTCATTATTTTTGAAGATCAATTTTCCGTCGGCGATGTAATCCGCGTCGGAGGGTTTGAAGGAACGGTAGAGGAAATTGGTCTCAGAACCACCAAGATTAAAAGCTGGACAGGAGAACTTCATATTTTGCCGAACGGAAGCATCGTCGAAGTAACGAATTTCTCGATCCACAACAGTACGGCTGTTGTCGACATCAATGTGGCGTATGAGTCGGATATTCAGCATGTCGAAGAAGTCATCCGCGACCTTTTGCGCGTCCTGCCTGCCAAATACGAAGACATGGCGGCTGTTCCGGAGCTCCTCGGAGTCCATAATTTCGGCCCTTCTGAAATTACGCTCAGAGTTGTATGCGAAACAGCGCCGATGCAGCATTTCTATGTAGCAAGAATGATTCGCAAAGAGATCAAGCTTGTCATGGACGAGCATGGAATCGATATCCCGTTCCCGCGCATCGTCATGTACAACCGGGATGCAAAAGATCCATCCATTGGAAAGGGTGAGCAAAGTGGCGGATAAGGAATTTGATTTAAATGACATTGTGGAAATGAAAAAACCCCATCCATGCGGAGCAAATCGGTGGAAAATCATCCGTCTTGGCATGGACATCCGAATTAAATGCGAAGGCTGCGGCCACAGCGTGATGATCCCGAGAAAAGAATTCACAAGAAAGATGAAAAAAATGCTCGTCAAGGCAGAACAGCCCGCCGAGTAACCAGTTTTTCTTGTGTTTTCCGCATTTCCTTTCTATAATTGGGGTTGGTTTACAATAGTACGGCCTAACACAGCAAATTCCGCATTATGGGATTTGTTTATCATAGAGGAGCTGAACGAAACATGGCTTTAACTGCAGGTATTGTCGGACTTCCGAACGTAGGGAAATCCACTCTTTTTAACGCAATTACACAAGCAGGCGCAGAGTCTGCCAACTATCCATTCTGTACGATTGACCCGAATGTGGGCATTGTGGAAGTACCGGACGAGCGTCTTCAAAAATTGACAGAGCTTGTCCAGCCTAAAAAAACCGTTCCAACCGCTTTTGAATTTACCGATATTGCCGGAATCGTAAAAGGCGCAAGCAAAGGTGAAGGTCTTGGAAACAAATTCCTTTCCCATATCCGCCAGGTGGACGCGATTACTCATGTAGTCCGCTGTTTCGAGGATGGAAACATCACACACGTATCCGGCAAAGTGGACCCGATCGATGATATTGAGACCATCAACCTTGAGCTTGTTCTTGCTGACCTTGAATCTGTCGACAAACGTGCTGCGCGTGTAGAAAAGCTTGCCAGACAGAAGGATAAAGATGCCGTTGCTGAGCATGAAATTCTTTCCAAGCTGAAAGAAGCGTTTGAAAACGGCATGCCGGCCCGTTCGGTTGAGTTTACGGACGAACAGATGAAGTATGTGAAGCAGCTTCACCTGCTGACAAGCAAACCGATCCTTTATGTGGCAAACGTAGCAGAGGATGAAGTAGCCGATTCCTCTAAAAACCCTTACGTTCAAAAAGTAAGAGATTTTGCAGCGAAAGAAAACGCAGAAGTGATTGTCGTGTGTGCGAAAATTGAATCTGAAATCGTCGAGCTTGATGCAGAAGAAAAGGAAATGTTCCTTGAAGAGCTTGGCATCAAGGAATCAGGACTGGATCAGCTGATCCGCGCGACTTATCAGCTGCTTGGCCTTGCGACTTACTTTACGGCAGGCGTTCAGGAAGTACGTGCATGGACCTTCCGTCTCGGCATGAAAGCCCCTCAATGCGCAGGCGTCATCCATACGGACTTTGAACGCGGATTTATCCGTGCTGAAACCGTCCACTATGAAGACCTTCTTGCTGCAAAAACAATGGGCGCAGCCCGTGAAGCGGGGAAAGTCCGCCTTGAAGGAAAAGAATACCTTGTGAAAGACGGAGACATCATTCACTTCCGTTTTAACGTTTAATATTTAAAAGAAGGCTCTTGAGGGAGTCTTCTTTTTTCTATTCGGAATAGGGCTTGGAGAGGGACGGATGTACGGGGGCAGTCCTGCATTGCCAGCGGGGGATCGGGGGTCAGTCCCCGAAAAATTTACCGTATTAAAGCTCCGGCACCATCTTTGGGAAGCCGCGCTGCATCAGGGTTCGCAGGCAAATGCCTCTGTCCCCGGCTGCGGTGAAGCAAGAGGGGACAGGCCCCGTGCCAGTCCCCAAGAATTTTACCGGACTAAAGCTCAGGCACCGTCTTTGGGAAGCCCTGCTGTATAAGGGTTCGCAGGCAAATGCATCCGTCCCCTGATGCGGTGAAGCACAAGGGGACAGGCCCCTCCCGAATAAAGATTTAGCGCGCTTCCCGCTTTTTTGCGGCAAAACGGCTCAGCTGCCCCTCAAATTAAAGGAAGCGCCTTGCCAAATTCCAATCCATTTGGTATAATTCTAACTTGTGAGTAATTGAATTATTGCTCCTTGCTCTCATTCATTTGAGGGCCGCTTAGACCAAGAGGAGGTGTAGAGTAATGACAAACTACGAAATTATGTACATCGTACGTCCAAACATTGAAGAGGATGCGAAGAAAGCTCTTGTTGAGCGTTTCAGCGGAATTCTTTCTGACAATGGTGCGGAAGTAAAGGAAACAAAAGAGTGGGGCAAACGCCGCCTTGCTTATGAAATCAATGATTTCCGCGATGGTTACTATCAGATCGTTAAAGTTGCTTCTGAAGCAGAAGCGGTTCAAGAATTTGACCGTCTTGCAAAGATCAGCGAAGACATCATTCGTCACATCGTGATTAAAGAAGAAGAATAATTGCAGCCGATCATAAATTTTCTAAATAAAGGATGGTCTTCATGATCAATCGTGTCGTTCTCGTCGGAAGACTTACAAAAGACCCTGAACTTCGATATACACCAGCAGGGGCAGCCGTTGCCACCTTCACTCTTGCCGTAAACCGTACGTTTACGAACCAGCAGGGGGAAAAGGAAGCAGACTTCCTTAACTGTGTTGTATGGAGACGTCAGGCCGAAAATGTGGCAAACTTCTTGAAAAAAGGCAGCTTGGCTGGCGTTGAAGGCAGATTGCAGTCTCGCAGCTATGAGGATCAAACAGGACGCCGTGTGTATGTAACTGAAGTTGTGGCCGACAGCGTACAGTTTTTGGAGCCTAGAGGCGCCGGAAACAGCGGTGGCGGAAACAGCAATAACTTTTATGATGGAGGCCAGTCTCAGGGCGGCCAGAGATCATATGGTGGTTCAGATCAGCAGCGGAATAATAACAATCAGGGCCGTACAAGCTTTGATGATGATCCATTTGCCAATGATGGACAACCGATTGATATATCAGACGATGATTTGCCATTCTGAGAACAAAAATCCAATCTGAAAGGAGTGTATGACAAATGGCAGGAGGACGCAGAGGCGGTCGCGCGAAGCGCCGTAAAGTTTGTTTCTTTACCTCTAACGGAATCACGCACATCGACTACAAAGATGTTGATTTGCTTAAAAAATTCGTTTCCGAGCGCGGTAAAATTCTTCCTCGTCGTGTAACTGGTACAAGCGCTAAATACCAACGTAAATTGACTGTTGCTATCAAACGCTCACGCCAAATGGCATTGCTTCCATACGTTACAGGCGAATAATGAATTCAAAAAAGACACTCATTCGGTGAGTGTCTTTTATTTTTATTCAGCATATTGAAGCGGCTGAAAGGAGCAGCAAAGTAGCCGTGATTCCTTTTTATCCCGAAAAAATGTTATAATGGGCTGGATTGCTGTCTAACTCGATTAACCCTGCTTATATAAGCAGTTTTTTCATTTTATGACCATAGAGTTCTGTTAATTCTCTGTGAACCAACCTGAATGAGGTGAGCCTGTGAAACGCACGAATGCCCTGACAGAGGGAGCCATTATGCTTGCTCTTTTTGCTGTTGCCGTCTTAATCACCATCACCGTTCCGCTTCTGGGAATGATTACTTCATTTGCCCTGCCGATCCCCTTCATCATTTATGCATTAAGGCATGATGCGAGGAGCAGTTTCCTTTTATTTGCGGCATCATTGCCGGTCGTTTTTATTACGGGATCGATCAGTGCATTGATTGCAGCAGCCCCCACCGCTTTAACCGGGATGATCATGGGTACACTTTATAAGAAAAGAGGAAGTGCTCCGGCGGTCATTGGAGGAACGTTTGCGTTCCTTGCTACTATTCTTGGGAGCTACGTCATTTCAGTCCTCTTTTTTCAAGTAAACCCATTGGCTGAATTCAAGTCCATGATGACAGAATCGATTGATATGGCGACTTCATTTATGAAAACGATGGGCCAGTCTCCCGATGAAGAACAAATGAAGCTGCTTCGTACTCAAGTAGATCAATTCTTCAATTTACTTCCCACCGTTTTAGTGATGTGCAGTTTCTTTTTCTCCATTGTGACACATGCCATTGCGTCTCCTATTCTCAAGAGACTGAAGCTTGAGGTTAAACCATTGAAGCCATTTAGAGAATGGAAGCTGCCGAAAAGCATTGCATGGTATTATTTTGCTGTTATTTTGCTGAGTTATCTGGGATTTGAAAAAGGATCCTATTTAAATATTGCCGTGACAAATCTGTTTTTTATTCTGATGGTCCTGCTGATCATTCAGGGATTATCTTTTCTATTCTATTACGCTTATGCAAAAGGAATCGCAAAAGGCATCCCTATTGCGGTTTCTATATTTTCCCTGTTCCTGCCGTTTTTGCTTTATCCGATTCAATTCTTAGGTATAATTGACATAGGATTCAAATTAAGGGAAAAAATCACCCGCAAATGATAAGCGGGACGGTATCACTGTTGCGAGGAGCTGAAACAGATGCCAAGTTTTTACGAAAAGCGTTTATTCCGTTACCCTATATACGTCCTATATGGCGTAACAGTGATCGCATTAGTTTTTCTTTTTTATTATAATTGGATCCTCTCCTTCGCTGGACTTCTTCTTACCGGGCTGACCCTCGTTCTTCTTATACAGGCGGATGCCAGGATGAAAGCAGACATGGAAGGATACATATCGACGCTCTCTTACAGGCTGAAAAAGGTCGGAGAAGAAGCGCTCATGGAGATGCCGATTGGCATTATGCTGTTTAATGATCAGTATTACATTGAGTGGACCAACCCGTTCCTCGCCTCTTCCTTTGACGAAGATACCCTCGTGGGAAGAACGCTTTATGATGTAGCAGAAGGACTGATTCCTCTTATTAAACAGGAAGTGGATTCCGAGACGATTACGCTTCATGACCGGAAATTCAAAGTCATCATTAAAAGGGAAGAGCGCCTGCTTTATTTCTTTGATGTAACGGAGCAAAAGGAAATTGAAAAACAATACAAAAATGAACGGACCGTTTTAGCCCTTATTTTTCTTGATAATTATGATGAAGTGACTCAAGGGATGGATGATCAGACGAAAAGTACGATCAACAGCGAAGTAACCTCCCTTTTGAATAAATGGGGGACCGACCAGGGGCTGTTTTTGAAGCGGGTTTCCTCCGAACGGTTTCTTGCTGTGCTGAATGAGAACATTTTAGAAAAGTTAGAGAAAACGAAGTTCTCTGTTCTGGATGAAGTCCGCGAGCGAACGGCGGTTTACAATATTTCGCTCACGCTTAGCGTCGGAATCGGGGCCGGGCACCATTCGCTTCAGGAGCTTGGGGATTTAGCCCAGTCCAGCCTTGATCTTGCACTCGGCAGGGGAGGCGACCAGGTGGCGATTAAGCAGCCGAACGGCAAGGTTAAATTTTATGGCGGCAAGACCAACCCGATGGAAAAAAGAACCCGGGTAAGGGCGCGCGTCATTTCCCATGCGATGACAGACATCGTAACAGACAGCGACAAGGTTTTGATTATGGGGCATAAATATCCGGATATGGACTCCATTGGCGCGGCAATCGGCGTGCTGAAGGTTGCAGAAGTAAACGGAAAAGAAGCTTACATCGTATTGGATCAGAATGAGATTGATTCAAGCGTCAAACGGCTCGTGGAAGAGCTGAAGCTTCATTCGGAATTGTGGTCTCATTTTATCAAGCCCGATGAAGCCCTTGAATTGGTAACAGAAGAAACGGTTCTTGTCGTTGTCGATACGCATAAACCATCCCTTGTACTTGATGAAAAGCTGCTTAACCGTGTTCATGATAAAGTGGTCATCGACCATCACCGGCGGGGCGAAGAGTTTATTAAAGATCCGCTTCTCGTCTATATGGAGCCGTATGCATCGTCAACAGCCGAGCTTGTAACCGAATTGCTCGAATACCAGCCGAAGCGTCTAAAACTCAAAATGATTGAAGCAACCGCCCTGTTAGCTGGTATAATAGTGGACACAAAAAGCTTTACGCTCAGAACCGGTTCGAGGACATTTGATGCAGCCTCCTACCTCCGTTCCAAGGGAGCGGACACCATCCTCGTCCAAAAGTTTATGAAAGAGGATATCGGGCATTTCGTCAAGCGCTCCAAGCTCATCCAGAATACGGAGCTGCTGGAAAACGGAGTCGCTCTTGCCAAGGCTTTTGATGAACCGGATATTTATTTTGACCAAGTCATTATTGCGCAAACGGCGGATACCCTGCTTTCCATGAGCGGAGTGGCCGCGTCGTTTGTTATCGCACGCCGGAACGAAAATACGGTAGGGATCAGCGCAAGGTCCCTTGGCGATGTCAATGTCCAGCTTATTATGGAAGCACTGGACGGAGGCGGTCATTTGACCAACGCAGCCACCCAGCTGTCAGACATAACCGTTGCAGAAGCGGAAGAGAGATTAAAACAAGCGATTGGCGATTATTTTGAGGGAGGAATTAAGGCATGAGAGTTATTTTTCTAAAAGATGTAAAAGGCAAAGGAAAAAAAGGCGAAGTAAAAAACGTAGCAGACGGCTATGCACATAACTTTTTGATTAAACAGGGTCTTGCTGTCGAGGCAAGCAATGCAGCCATGTCTGCACTAAACGCCCAAAAGAATAAAGAAAACAAAGAAGCAGAACAAGAGCTTCAAGCGGCGGAAGAACTGAAGAAAACGCTTGAGGAGCTGACTGTAGAACTAAAAGCAAAATCCGGAGAAGGCGGCCGTCTGTTTGGCTCCATCACAAGCAAGCAAATTGCGGATGAGCTGAAAAAAGTTCACTCCATTAAAATTGATAAGCGTAAAATTGACCTTCCGGATGCAATCCGCGGTCTGGGCTACACAAACGTGCCTGTAAAGCTTCATACAGAGGTAACAGCTACTTTGAAGGTGCATGTAACGGAAGAATAAGCTTGGAAAGTTCACCCATCCTTTCTGTTTACAAAAAGCGGAAGATCAGGGGTTTTGCAAGGATAGAAAGCAGCGTAAGAGGTGACAGGGCTGACCAGAGAAAAATCTGCTACAGCGCCTGTCACCTTTTTCTTATATAATAGATAAGTACATGTTATTTCATTTAAAAGGACGGTGCTCGAATTTGAATGAGCTTTTTCAAGACCGAATTCCGCCGCAGAATATAGATGCTGAACAAGCTGTACTCGGAGCCATTTTTCTCGAACCGCAAGCCCTGACCATGGCTTCAGAAGTATTAATCCCTGAAGATTTCTACCGGGCTGCCCATCAGAAAATTTATAATGCGATGCTCCAGCTTGCCGATAAAGGGGAACCGGTCGATCTTGTGACCGTTACGTCTGATCTGGCAGATGTGAACCTGCTGGAGGAAATTGGAGGGGTCTCCTACTTAACGGACCTTGCCAACTCAGTACCGACCGCGGCGAACGTAGAATATTATGCAAGAATCGTAGAAGAAAAATCAATCTTAAGAAGACTGATCCGGACGGCAAGCACGATTGCCCAGGACGGGTATACAAGGGAAGATGAAGTGGCGGATCTTCTAACCGATGCAGAAAAGAGCATCATGGAAGTCGCACAGCGGAAAAACGCCGGATCCTTCCAAAGCATCAAGGATGTGCTCGTTCAGACTTATGACAACATTGAACTTTTGCACAACCGCCAAGGGGATATCACGGGGATTCCAACCGGTTTCTCCGAGCTAGACCGAATGACCGCGGGCTTCCAGCGCAACGATTTGATCATCGTTGCCGCCCGTCCATCGGTGGGGAAAACCGCCTTTGCCCTGAACATCGCCCAGAATGTTGCAACGAAGACCGACGAGAACGTGGCGATCTTCAGCCTCGAGATGGGGGCCGACCAGCTCGTGATGCGTATGCTCTGTGCAGAAGGCAATATTAACGCCCAAAACTTAAGAACCGGTAACCTGACAAGCGAGGACTGGGGAAAGCTTACCATGGCGATGGGAAGTCTCTCCAACGCCGGAATCTATATCGATGATACCCCGGGGATCCGCGTCAGCGAAATCCGTTCCAAATGCCGCCGCCTCAAGCAAGAGGCCGGCCTCGGCATGATCCTGATCGATTACTTGCAGCTCATCCAGGGAAGCGGGCGAAGCAAGGACAACCGCCAGCAGGAGGTATCCGAAATCTCAAGGACACTGAAATCCCTGGCCCGTGAGCTCAAGGTGCCCGTCATCGCCTTGTCCCAGCTCTCCCGTGGAGTGGAGCAGCGTCAGGACAAGCGTCCAATGATGTCCGACATCCGTGAATCCGGAAGTATCGAGCAGGATGCCGACATCGTCGCCTTCCTGTACCGTGACGATTACTACGACAAGGAATCCGAAAACAAAAACATCATCGAAATCATCATCGCCAAACAGCGTAACGGCCCCGTGGGAACCGTCTCATTGGCGTTTGTAAAAGAATACAACAAGTTCGTGAACTTGGAGCGGAGGTTTGACGACGCTCCAGGGGCTTAGAGGCTGCACCCTGATTAGGGTGTGGTCTTTTTAATAGGGATCAATCTTTTAATGGCAGCTTCCAGCCGTTCGGCATCTCTTATTTTTAAAAGCTGAAGATAGATCTCCTCTTCTCCGTTTTTCTCCAAAAACAGTACTAGCTTGTTCCCAGTTACACGGTAGTCCTCCGCCTTATCGAGGTTGATTTTTACAGGAGGGAAAAAATAACGTTTTTTGTAATAGAGACACGAGTCTTTTAAAGTAAGATAGTCTCTTTTATCAATCGTAAAAAAGAAGAAGCTTCCATACAGACTGAAGATGACAATGAGGGGTGATGCCAGAAACATCAGAGAAGTTACATCAAAGTCAAAAGTTAAAGAAAAATCAGGATAGATATAGCTTAATGGAACTAACGGTATGGCTATCCACATAAGGCTTAGAAGAAGAAATAGGAATCCAGAAAGCTTTGTCAGCTCCGATTTCTTGTATTTGAAATTCAATATACTGCCTCCTTCGTTTTATGGGATAAATACCCATATTATATTAGTTATAAGCACAAAGTGCCTGACCCGCACTCTGCTAAAGAACGAAAGCTTTGGCACCTCCTCTATTAAAGCCTTATTTATCAAGGCACTAGCCAGTACAGCCTCTGTCCCCTTTTGCGGCGAAGCAGAGCGAGACAGACCCGCGCTTTTGTAAACATCACTTCCATGGTTTTGTGGTAATATATGGGTTATAAACAGCGGATGGAGGTTGGTATGAATTGCTGGTTTTTGAAAGAACTTTAAGATTAAGAGATATTGAAATATTTATGATATATAAAGACAGTTGGTCTCTAGGTTATCTTGTTATTGAAGATTTAAGAAGACCTTTAAACCATCAGGATATTCAGGAAACCTTTGAACACATGACTGAAGACGATTTAGACAGCTTTAAAAATATCATTAAGGTGGACTTTGTATCAGAAGAGCCGTTATTTAAAGAGGACAAAATACAAATTGAGGTTTTTGCAGATGGACTGACAGACAAGAAAGATCACTGTGCAACTCGATATACGTTTAAGGTCGATTCCCCTTTATTTGTCCATCTTGGTGTAACGGAAGACATCTCTTTTTACAAAAGGCTATTATTTTCTGTTGGTTCTAGTTACGAGCTATCACCTGTTCATTTGAATCGTCTTATGTATCTCTCACAGGATTAATTCTGCATATTAACAAGGCTGTAAACGCATTATTCTTTATCTGGCTCATCCTTTTTAATGGCGATTAATTTCTTTACATGTTCCTCAAGCATATCCGCTTCCCGTATCTTTAAATAACCTAAATAAATAATCTTTTCCCGATTATCCGGTAAAAATAGAATCAGTCTATTTTCAATACGGCGGTAGCCTTCTAAATAGCGGAGGCTGATTTTTTTCATACGAAAGACGTTTCGCAGATAAAGCATATCTCTTCGAATGACAAGATAGTTTCGTTTCTTCATTGTTAGACTATAGATTCCTAGTCCAATTAATGGGAAAGAAATAAATAGAAAAAAAGAGAAGTTGGATAATGAATGCCAATCCCAGCCAATTGCCGACAAAATCATAACCGGAATGGCTAGCGGTATTGCACCGGCTGCGATAGTGAATACTCCCATTTCTCCGTTTTCTTTGTATTTGAACTCCATATCCATCCTCCTGAGTATTTCTTTGTGGAATAAATACCCAGATGTGATTAGTTGTAAGCACAAAGTGCCTGACTCGCACTCTGCTAAAACTCCCTGGCACCGGTTAGAGTAAGTTACACAGAGTGCGACCATGTTTTTTGCACTGACCCCCGTTCTGCTAAAGCACTAAACCTCCGTCCCCCCTCTTTCTGATTGTATACCCGGAGCCGGCTCGATCATTTTCTGCTCTGGCCCCCGATGCGGTGAATCGGTGGGGGTCAGTGCACCTGCCGCCAACCGAGCCACGAATACACAAAAAAAACCCCGCTCCTACAAAAATAGAAGCGGGGCTGCCTTATTCTCCAACCTTCCTAAACTCCATCCAATCCAAATTAGCATTCGGTGCATAGACCTGCAGGGTTTGGATGCCTTTTTCCAGACGGATGCTGGTTTCGAAGGTTTTCCACGTATCCCATCCGCCGGTCTGCGGGATGTTCGCCTCAGCTCTTGCATCTGCCTGTTCCGGTTTAATCTCGCCTTTAGGCAGATCGCCTGTGAACTGGTTTCCAGCTTTGCTGAGGAGGGTGAATTTCCCGCCGTCGCGTCCGGACGCAGCAAGAAATGCAATTCTGTATTCTCCGGCTTCTTTGACATCAACGGCATATTGCATCCAGTCGCCTTCGTCAATCCAGCCAACGCTGGTCGCGCCGTTTTGCACGCCGAACATGTCCTGATAGTTTTCCGCTTCAATGCGGGAATTCATAGGATTAATCGTTACCGGTTTGGCAAGGCGCTTCATTTCAATGTTATCAATGGTTACGCCCGTACGGTTTCCTCCCAATAGGAATTCAATCACGCTGTTCGGGTTGCTTTCCGAGGGCTGAATCAGCACCCGGTAGGATTTCATATCTGCTGTAAGCGGGATTTGTTCGGTTTTCGTATAAAAGGCTGAGCGAGTCTCATTGGTTACATGAAATCCGATATTCCGCTTGGCATCCGCCTTTGCGTCAAACGTCAGGATATAAGCTGCATCTTTCTCAAGGTTCAGCTTGTTTTGACTCAAGCGAATGGCATCGGAATAGCTTCCGGTGCGCTGAATGTCCACATGCAGCTTGCGTTCCGGAATGGCTTCACCGACTGAAGCCTCGGCTTTAGATCCTCTATCCACGGAGAGATTCCAGAATTCCATACGGCCCGTTCCCTGGTCAAAGGTTCCGTTGTAAATATAGTTTCCGTTAGGCAGTACCTTTTTCGGTGCGTTCGGATCCTGTGGAAGCTTGACGAGCTTCACATGGTCAATCCAGACTGGAAGATCAGAGCCTTGGCCCATATTAAATTCAAGGCGTGCATGAGGGTCCGTCTCGCTTTCCATTGTAAATTCATAGCTGAAGGACTGCATCGTGTCCGTAAGGGAGAGTGTTTGATCGGATAAATATCTCGTATAGCTGCGTTCCGGACCCGAAATATTGATACCCGCCGCACGAGGCCCAGTAGACCGGGCATCAAATGTCAGTTTATAGCGCTCTCCCTTTTCAATCGGCAGGTTAGGCTGCACGAATTGAATGGCGTGAACGGCATACCCCGGTTTCGTGATGCTGATTTTTGCTTCGCCGTTTACGGATTCTGCCGTTCCTTCTCCTCCAAACAAGGTGGAAGGCTCAAACGGCTGGAACTTCCACTCGCTGAGGCCGGCCTCGAACTCCCCGTTGTACACATAGTTTCCGTCAGCAAGCGGGGGACGAAGATCCGCTGCTGCCTCTTCTGCAATCGGTCTTTCCCCGGCCTCACGGTACTTGCCGTCCAATTCATACACTCTTACGTAATCGACGAGCATCCGGCTTGGGAAGACCGTGGTGCTGTCCGGATAGCCGGGCCAGTTTCCGCCCACAGCCAGGTTCAGCTGAAGATAAAAGTCACGGTCGAAGGGAGCGGGATACGTATAGGGTGCTGCCGCGTTTTCGTTTTTGCTGTACCAGTCGTTTTGCCTTGCGTAAAGAACGCCATCCACGTACCATCTGATTTCACCAGGCTCCCAGTCAATCGAGAAGGTGTGATAGGCTTCTGAGAAATCCTTCGTGCCATTTGGCAGCCGGTACATTTCCCCTGTATTTTTCCATGGCAGTCCATAATGCAGCGTGCCGTACACTTCATTCGGAGCGTGTCCGAGCAATTCCATAATGTCGATTTCACCGGAGGCCGGCCAGCCCGAGTAGAGATCATAGTCGGTCGGCATCATCCAGATTGCGGGCCACATGCCTTGGCCCTTTGGAAGCTTTGCACGAATTTCGTAGCGGCCGTACGTCCAGTCGCCCTTGTTTTGGGTGGTCAATTTCGCAGACGTATAATCATTGCCTCCCAATGCCTCTTTATGCGCTTCAATGACAAGGGAGCCATTCTCCAGCCGGGCGTTTTGAGTGCGGTTCGTATAATTTTGAAGCTCATTATTGCCGTAGCCGCCGCCTCCCTGGATGAAATTCCACTTGCTTTCATTAATGGAGGTTCCGTCAAATTCGTCCTGCCAAATAAGGTTCCATGTTTCCTTTTTAATCTGGTTTTCCTTCAAGGTAATCTGCTCAAAATCAAGGACGTGATTTTCTGCATCCAAAAGATAAACGCCGGCATATCTGTTGATTTTCGGATCAACACCCGTAAGGTCAGTACCGGAGCGGTATGGATTGGTCACCGTTCGTCCCTTCGGCGCCAAATCGCCGGTTTTTACTTTGCCGAACGGTTCCTTTGATACCTTTACGGCAACATGATGCGTTTTTGGAACGGGGATAATCAGTTTAGCTGTCCCATGATCCTCTCCCTTAATGGCGACGGGATGGAACGGAATCTTTTCCTTGCTGCCTGCAGCCTGTGCAGGGCCTGTAACCCCTGCAATCAGCATGCAGGAAATCATCATACCTGTTAATTTGCGCATTCTTTTACCCTCCTTGAATTTGTCCAAAAGGCGAATTAAGAACCGATTTGCAAGGAAGGTATCCGCTGCCTGATGATTTCGGCATACCGGTAGGCACTGTCCTTCCAGATCCTTTCCTGTGTTTCAAAGTCTACATAGATCATGCCGAACCGTTTGTCATAGCCGAAGCTCCACTCAAAGTTATCGAGGAGGGACCACAGGTAATAGCCCTGAATATTCATGCCCAGCACATTCAATTCAGACACCGCCTGAAGGTGCTTTTCAATATAATCGGTGCGAAGAGAATCATGCACCCTGCCGTTTTCCACCTGATCATCGTAGGCGGCTCCGTTCTCCGTTATGTAGATGGGAAGGTCCGTGTATTCCTTGCGGAGTCGGATAATCAAGTCTTTAAACTCATCCGGAGCGATGTCCCAGCCCATTCCGGTTTTTTCATAGTCCGAGTAGGCGCCTTTATTCATAAAATCATGGGCTGCGCTGAATTCGACTATGGCGCGGCTGTAGTAGTTGATCCCGAAAAAGTCGCAGGGAACCGAGATGGTTTCCAAGTCTCCCTGTTTGATAAAGTCATAGGAGTGAACGTATTTAGAAAAAAGATTCATCATATCTGCCGGATAGCTGCCTTTGAAAATCGGATCCAGGAACCAGCGGTTTGAATAGCCATCGGCATTATTCGCAGCAAGACGGTCATTGGCTGAATCGGACGCTGCATAAACAGGGGACAGGTTCAGCGTAATGCCGATTGGAGTGAGAGATGAAAACTCCTTTTTCAGCATGTTTACTGCTTCTCCGTGTGAAAGCAGCATGTGATGGACCGCTTTCACCGCTTCCTCTAAGTTCGTATGACCCGGGGCATGAACCCCCTGATGGTATCCGAGAAAGCCCGCACACCAAGGCTCATTGTGAGTAATCCAGGAATCAACGAGTTGATCAAGCTCTGTAAAGCATGCTCTTGCGTATTCGAGGAACCATTTGACCGATTCTCGGTTTGTCCAGCCGCCTTCTTCATGCGCCCACATTGGCAGGTCCCAGTGATAAAGGGTAACCGCAGGCTTGATTCCCTCTTCACGGAGCCGTGCTGCGAGGTTTTTATAAAAAGCCATTCCTTCCGGGTTGTACCGGCCTTTTTCAGGGAAAATCCGCGGCCAGGCAATCGAGAACCGGTAAGCATCGACACCAAGGTTTTTGAGGATCTGAATATCTTCCTCGAAACGGTGATAATGGTCGCATGCCACATCTCCATTATGCTGCTCATAAACCTTGCCGGGGGTATCGCAGAACGTATCCCAAATGGAAGGGGTCCGTCCGCCTTC